>NZ_JBEZYB010000003.1:0-327933 GCF_040638285.1 Amycolatopsis sp. NPDC026612 | reverse complement strand
AATTAATGCTCTCAAAGGAACCTCAAACGAGGTTCAATACATAAGCTCTACTGGCTTAGTTCACTAGCACACTGTTGAGTTCTCAAGCAACACACTTCGGACCGCTGCGCCGCGAAGCGCTTTGGTCTTCGGCTATTGTTTCAAGCTTTGTTCCAGGGATACCACCCTGGTTCGGGACCACCCACTCTACCACGATTGTGGGAGCTTGGTTCGTGTTCCCGGCGGCCGCTCGGTTTCCCTGGCGACTTGGAGAACTTTACATGCCCCCGAAACCCCTCTCACAGGGGGGTCCCCTTTCTCGCGCCAGGCCGCTGACCTGCACCGATAGGCGCTCAAGTCGGCCGGTGCTCTCCGTGGGTCGCGACGACCGTCAGCGCGACGAGCGCGGCGGCGAGCCCGGCGGCCACAGGGATGGGCGCCGGCGTGAACGACGCCGCCACGACGAGCACCGCCGTCACGGGGAAGCCGATGGCGATCGGGCGGCATTCGTTCGTCGGGCCGATGTGCAGCAGCCACACGCTCAGGAGGAAAACCGCGACCGGGATCGTGGTCGCCATCGCCGCGGCGACACCGCCGACGCCGTGGAGCGTCCCCGTGTCGTCCCCGACCGCCACCTCGAGCCCCGCGCCGACCGCCGCCGCGGAGGCGAAGATCAGGTAGTGGCCGTACCCCCAGCTCATCGCCGTGAACATGCCCGGACGGCGGACGAGCCGCGCGTGTCCCGGCTGGTCGAAGTACAGCCACCACATGGAGAACACGAGCACCAGGCCGGCCGCCGCCAGCCCGGCCAGGCTCCCGACGTGCTCCGCGCCGGACACGCCTTCCTTGATGGCGTTGGTCGCGCTCAGGATGGTCTCGCCGAGCACGATCAGGGTGAACAGGCCGTACCGCTCGGCGATGTGGTGCGGGTGCCACGTCGTCCGCGCGCTGCGCTCGGCGACGATCGGCACCGCGAGCTCGCAGAGCACGACGGCCACGAAGGTCGCGGTCGCCGTCGACGGCGGCAGGAACACCCGGCCGATCCACAGCACCTGGCAGAGCGCGATCCCGGCGGCGAACCGGAGGGCGGCGGGCCGGGTCCCGGGCGCGGACCGCGGCCCGCAGCCACTGCCCGACCAGCGACAGCCGCATCAGGACGTACCCGATCACGATCACGCGGAAGTCGCCCTCGAACGCACTGGACACCCCGGCCGCGATGGTCAGCCCGCCGGCGATCTGCAGGAGCGTGGCCAACCGGTACGGGACGTCGTCGGTGTCGAACGCCGAGGCGAACCAGCTGAAGTTCAGCCAGCCCCACCAGATCGCGAAGAACACCATCGCGAACGACGCAACGCCGTGCGCGGCGTGACCTTCGGCCAGCGCGTGGTGCAGCGAGGCCGCGGCCTGGCCGACGGCGACCACGAAACAGAGGTCGAAGAGCAGTTCCAGCGGTGTCGCGACGCGGTGGTGCTCCCCGCGGTCGCGGGGGCGCATCGGCCGGTACCAGACCCGCAGCCGGGCCGAGGGCCGCGACGGCTGCTCGGTCATCTGGACTCCCGCGTCGGCGTCGGACGGACGCCGACCATCCCAGCACGATCAGGGCGGGAGCGGTGAGCGCGACACGGGTGCAGAGGATGGGCGGGCCCGGTTCCCCCTCACCCGGGCCCGCCCGCCGCCGTCACGCGCCGGGGACACCGATGGGCAGCCCTTCCGTGAGCGCCGGACGGTCCCCCGCGGACGCCGAAACCCACTGGACGGAAGGTGACCGAGTGTGTCCATTCCCTCGAACTCCGGACGCTTCGATCGCTCAAACCGGTCACCCCATCCCCGGGTGGCCGATTGATTGCCACTGTCGGTAGCCAAACCGCGCAGCGAAGGCTCCATAAGACTTACCCGGTGGCTCTGTGTAGCACCAGTGTCTTTCCGTGTTCGTCACTCGGATGGAGTATCGCGAATCTGCGGAAAGTAGTGTGGGGCTCAGCTCGGATGGACGTCCGCCGCGGAGACTTCGCCTTCCTGGGCGCCACGCTCCGCCTCGGCCGCCCGGTGCCGGCGCGCCCGCAGCTCGGCGATCGCGAGGGCGAGAGCGCCGCACGTCAGGACGGCCGCGCAGCTGAGCGCCACGGTGAGGGCCACGGGATAGCCGTGGCCGATGACCATGCCGAAGACCGACGCGAGCACGGCGGTGCCGATCGCCGTGCCGATCCGCTGCCCGGTCTGGAGCGCTCCTCCGGCGACCCCGGCCAGCCGGACCGGCACGCACTCCAGCGTCAACGTCGTGTTCGGCGAGATCACCATCCCGCCGCCCACGCCCGCGAAGACCAGCGGCAGCGCGAACGCCCACCCGGACGCCGACGGCGGGACCAGCTCGGCGATCAGCGCGACGGCCAGCAGCCCGACGGCGACCATGCCCAGCCCGGTGACGGTGAGCCGCCTGCCGAAGCGGGGCACCAGCCGTCCGGCGACGGCCGCGGACACCGCCGAACCGAGCGCGAACGGCGTCACCGACAGGCCCGACTGCAGCGGCGAGTAGCCCAGGCCCTGCTGGAAGTACATCGCGAAGACCAGCCAGATCCCGGCGAACCCGCAGAAGTAGAGCGCGCCGACCGCCGCGCCGGTGGCGTAGCCGGGGGTGCCGGTGAACAGGCGGGTGTCCAGCAGCGGCGACCGGCCGCGCCGGACCACCGAGTGCTCCCAGCGGACGAACGCGACCCCGAAGACGACGGCGACGGGGAACAGCCACCACCACCGCGTGAGGCCACCTTGGTCCGCGTCGACGACCGGGAGCAGCACGCCGAGGACGGCGACCGCGAGCAGCGCGATGCCGACGAAGTCGATCTCCGAGGAGATCTTGAGCTGCTTCTTTTCGCTGCGCGGCAGCAGCCGCAGGGCGAGGACGAACGCGAGCACGCCGATCGGGACGTTGACGTAGAACACCCAGCGCCAGCCGTCCTGGCCGCCGAAGACGGCGATGATGAAGCCGCCGAGGATCGGGCCGACCGCCGTCGAGATCCCGACGACCGCGCCGAACATCCCGAACGCGCGGCCGCGCTCGGCGCCGCGGAAGAGGTCCTGGATCAGGCCGGTGTTCTGCGGGGTGAGCATGCCCGCCGCCACGCCCTGGGCGAGGCGGGCGAGCACCAGCGTGGTTTCGTCCGGGGCCGCGCCGGCCAGTGCGCTGGTGAGGACGAAGGCGGCGAGGGCGCCGAGGAACATGTTCCGGCGGCCGAACGCGTCGCCGAGGCGGCCGCCGGTGACCAGGACCAGGCCGAACGCCAGGGCGTAGCCGGAGACGACCCAGCGGATGCCGCCGCTGCTCGCGTGCAGGCCGGCCTGCATCGAGGGGAGGGCGACGTTGACGATGCTGACGTCGAGCAGGCCCATGAACCCGGCCGTGAGCGAGACGGCAAGCGCTTTCCAGCGGCGGGGATCGGGTTCGTACATCATCGAGGGCAGACCTCACGCGAGTTCACGGGCCGGGGATACCCCACCCAGCAAACACGAAAGGTGGAATCCGCGCGCGTTGTCCCGCGCGCGGATTCCAGGCCGGTCAGGTGCTGGCGGTGATGCCCCGGATGCCCTTCAGCTCGCCGATCAGCATGGAGCTGACCTTCACCGGGTAGTCGTAGAGGGCGAACACCGTCTGGTTCCGCCCCACCAGCTTGAGGTGGACCGGGGTTTCGCCCTTGTGGGCCAGCAGCGTGGACCGCAGTTCGCTCACGACCGCCTGGTCGATCTTCTCCGCCGCCGCGAGCAGCACCAGCGGTGGCTCGTCGTCGCCGTTGCCGGTGCCGACCTCGGACAGGTCCAGGGTCGCCAGACCGCCGCCGAAGATCGACATCTTGTCTTCGCGCCAGTTGACCCGGCCCTTGACCAGCACCGCGTTGTCCTCGATCAGCTCGCTCGAGAAGAGCGCGTACGCCTTCGGGAAGAAGAGCACCTCGAGGGAGGCGTCCATGTCCTCGACCGTGCAGATCGCCCAGGGCTCGCCCTTCTTGTTGACCCGCCGTTCGAGCGACGTGATCAACCCGGAAACGATGATCTCGCCCTCCCTCGGCGGATCGGCGAGGATGCCGGCGATCGGCTTGGGTGCGTGCTTGCGCAGGATCCGCTCGGCGCCGTCCAGGGGGTGGGCCGAGACGTACAGGCCGAGCATCTCGCGCTCGTAGGCGAGCAGCTGCTTGCGCGGGTACTCGTCTTCGCCGAACTTCAGGTGCGCGAGCGGCGAGGAGGCCACTGCGTCATCGTCGTCGCCGCCGAAGCCGAACAGGTCGAACTGCCCCATCGCCTCCTGGCGCTTGAGCGGGACGACCGCTTCGACCGCGTCCTCGTGGACCTGGATCATCGACAGCCGCGTGTGCCCCAGCGAGTCGAACCCGCCCGCCTTGATCAGCGACTCGATGACCCGCTTGTTGCAGGCCACGAGCTCGGACTTGTCGAGGAAGTCGATGAAGGAGGCGTACTTGCCCTTCTCCGCGCGGGTCTTGATGATCGACTCGACGACGTTCGCGCCGACGTTGCGGACGGCACCCAGCCCGAAGCGGATGTCGTCCCCGACGGCCGCGAACCGCAGGGCCGACTCGTTGACGTCCGGCGGGAGCACCTTGATGCCGAGGCGGCGGCACTCGGACAGGTAGACCGCGGACTTGTCCTTGTTGTCGCCGACCGACGTGAGCAGGGCCGCCATGTACTCGGCCCGGAAGTTCGCCTTGAGGTAGGCGGTCCAGTACGAGATCAGGCCGTACGCGGCCGCGTGGCTCTTGTTGAACGCGTACCCGGCGAACGGGAGGATCGTGTCCCAGAGCGCCTTGATCGCCTCGGGCGAGAAGCCGCCGGGCCGCAGGTCACTGGCCCGCATGCCGGCCTCGAAGCCCTCGTACTCCTTGTCGAGGACTTCCTTCTTCTTCTTGCCCATCGCGCGCCGGAGCACATCCGCGCGACCCATCGTGTACCCGGCCACCTTCTGGCCGATGTGCATGATCTGCTCTTGGTACACGATCAGGCCGTACGTGTCGGCCAGGATCTCCCGCAGCGGCTCGTCGAGCTCCGGGTGGATCGGCTTGACCTTCTGCCGGTTGTTCTTGCGGTCGGCGTAGTCGTTGTGCGCGTTCATGCCCATCGGGCCGGGGCGGTAGAGCGCGCCGACCGCGACGATGTCGTCGAACACCGTGGGCTCCATGCGGCGCAGCAGGTCGCGCATGGGGCCGCCGTCCAGCTGGAACACGCCGAGCGTGTCGCCGCGGGCGAGCAGCTTGTACGTCTCGGGGTCGTCGACGCCGAGGGTGTCGAGGTCGACGTCGACCCCGCGGTTGGTCTTGATGTTGTCGATCGCGTCGCCGATGACGGTGAGGTTGCGCAGGCCGAGGAAGTCCATCTTCAGCAGGCCGATGGCCTCGCAGGACGGGTAGTCCCAGCCGGTGATGATCGAACCGTCGTCGCGCTGCCACAGCGGGATCGCGTCGGTCAGCGGGTCGCAGGACATGATGACCGCGCAGGCGTGGACGCCGGCGTTGCGGATCAGGCCTTCGAGACCGCGGGCGGTTTCGAAGATCGTCTTGCACTCGTCGTCGGTCTCGACCAGCGCGCGGACCTCGGCGGCCTCGCCGTAGCGCTCGTGCTTGTTGTCGACGATGCCCGAGAGCGGGATGTCCTTCGCCATGATCGGCGGCGGCAGCGCCTTGGAGATCTTGTCGGCGATGGCGTAGCCGGGCTGGCCGAAGTGGACCCGCGCGCTGTCCTTGATCGCCGCCTTCGTCTTGATCGTGCCGAAGGTGATGACCTGGGCGACCTTGTCCACGCCGTACTTGTCGGTCGCGTACCGGATCATCTCGCCGCGGCGGCGGTCGTCGAAGTCGATGTCGATGTCGGGCATCGAGACGCGCTCGGGGTTGAGGAACCGTTCGAACAACAGCTTCTGCGGGATCGGGTCCAGGTTGGTGATACCGAGCACGTACGCGACCAGCGAGCCGGCGGCCGAACCACGGCCGGGACCGACCCGGATGCCGACCTTGCGGGCGTAGCTGATGAGGTCGGCGACGATCAGGAAGTAGGCCGGGAAGCCCTTCCCGATGATGACGTCGAGCTCCCGGTCGATGCGCTCCTGGTAGCCATCGGGCGCGCCGCCCGGGAACCGCCACTTCAGGCCGCGCTGGACCTCTTCGCGCAGCCAGCCGCCCTGGTCGTAACCCTCCGGCACCTCGAAGAACGGCAGCCGGTCCTTGTGCGCGTAGACGTCTTCGTAGGACTCGACGCGCTCGGCGATCAGCAGCGTCGTGTCGGTCGCGCCGGGGACCTCCTTGTCCCAGTACTCGCGCATCTCGGCGGCGGACTTGAGGTAGTAGCCGTCGCCGTCGAACTTGAACCGGGTCGGGTCGTTGAGGGTCTTGCCCGCCTGGACGCACAGCAGCGCCGAGTGCGTGTCCGCCTGGTCCTTGGTGACGTAGTGCGAGTCGTTGGTGGCGATCGGCTTGAGGTCGAGCAGGCGGCCGACCTCCAGGAGGCCCTCGCGGACCGACCGCTCGATCGGCAGGCCGTGATCCATCAGCTCGAGGAAGAAGTTGTCGGCGCCGAAGATGTCCTTGTAGTCGGACGCGGCCTGGATCGCCGCCTCCTTCTGGCCCAGCCGCAGCCGGGTCTGCACCTCGCCGGAGGGGCAGCCGGTGGTCGCGATGATCCCCGAGTGGTTGTCCGAGATCAGCTCGCGGTCCATCCGGGGTTTGCGGTAATAGCCCTGCATGCTGGCCAGCGAAGACAGCTTGAACAGGTTCCGCAGGCCGGTGGCGTTCTGCGCGAGCATGGTCATGTGGGTGTACGCGCCCGCGCCGGAGACGTCGCCGCCCTCACCCAGCTCGTCCGAGCCGCGCTGGTTCGCCTGCCCCCAGAAGACGGGCTTCTTGTGGAACCGGCTCTCCGGGGCGACGTAGGCCTCGATGCCGATGATCGGCTTGAGCCCGTGCTTCTTCGCCTGCTGGTAGAACTCGTCGCCGCCGTACATGTTGCCGTGGTCGGTCATGCCGACCGCGGGCATGCCGAGGCGCGCCGCCTCCGCGAAGAGGGGAGCGATCTTCGCCGCACCGTCGAGCATCGAGTACTCGGTGTGGACGTGCAGGTGGACGAAAGAATCGTTCGACACCAGCGAAAACCTCCCCTAGGTGGATCGGACCGGCGCGCCCGGGTCTCCCACCCTATCCCGCGCTCGACGGGCTCGATTGTGCCCCTCGGCGGGGCCGGACGAGAGCATCGACGCGCTGCTCCTTCGGCGGAAACGAGCACGACACGCGCCGCGGCCGGACGGTCACGCGGGGCGTCCCCGCCAATGGGCAGTCCGCCCTCCGCGCCACCCGGAACCCGCGCCTGCGGGTGGTGAGCTGGGCCACACGTGCGGGGCTCGCATTGACAGCGGACCCACCGGCACCGAGCATTCCCGCCATGAACCTGTCTGACAGCCAGACAGCCGGACAAGGTGGTCCTCGCCGGGTGAGTGCCATGGAAGCCGTGCTGGCCCACCTGCGCGCCGCGATCGAGCGCGGCGAGTACGCCGTCGGCGAGAAGCTTCCCTCCGAAGCGACCCTGAGCAGGGAGTTCGAGGTCAGCCGGTCGGTACTGCGGGAAGCCCTCCGCGGTCTCCAGGCGCTCGGCATGACCGAGTCGAAGACCGGCAAGGGCACCTTCGTCACCGCGACCGGCCCGGCCGACAACCCCACCTTCGGGCCCTACTCGGCCCGCGATCTCATCGAGGTGCGCCGGCACGTCGAGATCCCCGTCGCCGGGTACGCGGCCGTGCGGCGCAGCCAGGACGACCTCGACCTCCTCGCCCACCTGCTCGACCGGATGGACGCCGAGACCGACAACACCGCCTGGGTCGCCCTCGACTCGCTCTTCCACATCACCATCGCCCAGGCCTCGGGCAACCCGGTGTTCGGGAAGGTGATCGAGGAGATCCGGGACGCGCTCGCCCGGCAGTCCGCCTTCCTCAACCAGCTCGGCGACCGGCGCCGCCGGTCGAACATCGAGCACCGGGAGATCGTCACGGCGATCGCGGACGGCTCGGAGACCGGCGCCGTCGAAGCCATGACGGCGCACCTGCAGCACGTCGAAACCACTCTGACCAGCATCGTGAACGGGGACCAGTGACCGAACAGACCATCACGGCCGCCAACACCACCGATGCGGGCGACGCCGGGTACAGCAAGGCCCTCAAGTCCCGGCACGTGAACATGATCGCCATCGGCGGCGCGATCGGCACCGGCCTGTTCCTCGGCGCGGGCGGGCGGCTCGCCCAGGCCGGGCCGGCGCTGGCGATCGTCTACGGCGTCTGCGGGCTCTTCGCCTTCTTCGTCGTCCGCGCGCTCGGCGAGCTCATCCTGCACCGGCCGTCCAGCGGCGCCTTCGTCTCCTACGCCCGCGAGTTCATGGGCGAGAAGGGCGCGTACGTCGCCGGCTGGATGCACTTCCTGAACTGGTCGACCACCGGCATCGCCGACATCACGGCGATCGCGCTGTACGCGCACTTCTGGTCGTTCTTCTCGCCGATCCCGCAGTGGGTGCTCGCGCTGATCGCGCTCGCCGTGGTCCTGACGCTGAACATGGTGTCGGTGAAGCTGTTCGGCGAGATGGAGTTCTGGTTCGCGATCATCAAGGTCGCCGCGCTGGTGCTGTTCATGGTGATCGGCATCTTCCTGCTGGTGACGCAGACGCCGATCGACGGCGTCGCGGGCGGCCCGCAGCTGATCGCCGGCCACGGCGGGATCTTCCCGTCCGGGCTGCTGCCGATGGTGCTGATCGTGCAGGGCGTGGTGTTCGCCTACGCGTCGGTCGAGCTGGTCGGCGTCGCCGCGGGCGAGACCGAGAACCCGGAGAAGATCATGCCGAAGGCGATCAACTCCATCATGTGGCGCATCCTCGTCTTCTACGTCGGCTCGGTCGTGCTGCTGGCGATGCTGCTGCCGTGGAGCTCTTACACCAAGGACCAGAGCCCGTTCGTCACCGTGCTTTCGCACCTGGGCGTGCCCGCGGCGGACAGCGTGATGAACCTGGTCGTGCTCACCGCGGCGCTGTCCAGCCTGAACTCCGGGCTGTACTCGACCGGCCGCATCCTGCGCTCGATGGCGATGGCGGGCTCGGCGCCGAAGTTCACCGGCGTGATGAACCGCAACCACGTGCCCTACGGCGGGATCCTGCTCACCGCGGCCGTCTGCGTGCTCGGCGTCGGGCTCAACTACCTGGTGCCGAAGGAGGCCTTCGACATCGTGCTGAACTTCGCCGCGATCGGCATCCTCGCCACCTGGGCCATCATCGTGCTCTGCCACCTGCTGTACGTGCGCAAGACGAAGCGCGACGACCTCGAGCGGCCGGCGTTCCGGCTGCCGTTCTCGCCCTACACCGAGATCGCCACGCTGGTGTTCCTCGCCGCCGTCGTCGTCCTGATGGGCTTCGACGAAACCGGCCGGATCACCCTGCTGGTGCTGCCGGTGATCGTCGTCGCACTGGTCGTGGGCTGGTTCCGCGTGCGCAAGCGGATCGACATGCGGGCGTTCGACGAGGCGGGGCTGTGAGCCCCGAACCGCTGGTCGAGCTGGTCCGCGACGGGATGGTCGAGGGCGTCCACCACGGCTCGGCCGTGGTGCTCGCCCCGGACGGCTCGACGCTGTTCGCCGCCGGGGACGTCGACACCGCGATGTACCCGCGGTCGACGGCGAAGCCGCTGCAGGCCACGGCGATGGCGCGGCTGGGCCTGCGCCTGTCCCCCGCCGGGTTCGCGATCGCCGCGGCCAGCCACTCCGGCGAGCCCGCGCACCTCGACGCCGTTCGCGAGGTGCTCGACGGCCGCTCCCCCGAGCTGCTGGGAAATCCCGCGGACTTCCCGTTCGACCCGGTCGAGCGGGACCGCTGGATCGCCGCGGGCCAGGCGCCCACCCGGCCGGCGCACAACTGCTCCGGCAAGCACGCGGCCATGCTCGCGACCTGCGCGCTGAACGGCTGGAGCACCGAGGGCTACCTCGACCCGGCGCACCCGCTGCAGCGCGCGATCGCGGCCGCCTTCGAAGACCTGACCGGCCGCGGCATCCCGCGGGTCGCGGTCGACGGCTGCGGCGCGCCGCTCTTCGCGACGACCCTGCGGGGACTCGCCACGGCCGTCTCGAAGATCGCCACGGCCGCCCCCGGCACGCCGGACCACCTGGTGGCCGACGGCATCCGGCAGCACCCCGAGCTGGTGGGTGGCAGCCGCCGCGACGTCACCGCCGTCATGCGCGCGGTGCCCGGGCTGATCGCCAAGGACGGCTTCGAGGCCGTTCAGATCGCCGCGCTGCCGGACGGCACCGCGATCGCCTTCAAGATCGCCGACGGCGGGGACCGGGCGCGGTACCCGGTGCTGGCCGCGCTGCTCGAACTGTGCGAGGCCGCCGTCCCGCCCGGCCCGGAAAACCTGCGTTTCATCCTTTCTGTGGGGAGCTCCGTATGACCACGCGCCGCGAACACGACCTGCTGGGCGACAAGGACGTCCCCGCCGACGCGTACTGGGGCGTGCACACCTCCCGGGCCCGCGAGAACTTCCCGATCACGGGCACGACGATCGCCGCCTATCCGCACCTGGTCGAGGCGCTGGCCTCGGTGAAGGAGGCCGCCGCGCGCGCCAACGCCGAGCTGGGCCTGCTCTCCCCCGAAATCGCCGACGCGATCGGCGCCGCCTGCCGGGAAATCCGCGAAGGCGCGCTGCACGGCGAGTTCGCCGTCGACGTCATCCAGGGCGGCGCCGGGACGTCGACCAACATGAACGCCAACGAGGTCATCGCCAACCGGGCGCTCGAGCTGCTCGGGCACGCCAAGGGCGACTACCACGTCGTGCACCCCAACGAGCACGTCAACCTCTCGCAGTCGACGAACGACGCGTACCCGACCGCGGTCAACGTCGCGACGATCATCGCCGTGCGCCAGCTGTCGGAAGCGATGATCGTGCTGGAGAAGGCGTTCGCGGCGAAGGCCGTCGAGTTCCACGACGTGCTGAAGATGGGCCGCACGCAGCTGCAGGACGCCGTCCCGATGACGCTCGGCCAGGAGTTCGGCACCTACGCGGTGATGCTCGGCGAGGACCGGCTGCGGCTGACCGAAGCCGTCGCCCTGCTGCACGAGATCAACCTCGGCGCGACCGCGATCGGCACCGGCCTCAACGCCGCGCCGGGCTACGCCGAAGCCGCGTGCCGCCACCTGCGCGAGATCACCGGGCTGCCGGTCGTCACCGCCGCGGACCTCGTGGAGGCCACCCAGGACTGCGGCGCGTTCGTACACCTTTCGGGCGTGCTCAAGCGGATCGCGGTCAAGCTCTCCAAGAGCTGCAACGACCTGCGGCTGCTGTCTTCGGGACCGCGTGCCGGGCTGAACGAGATCAACCTGCCGCCGGTGCAGGCGGGGTCGTCGATCATGCCCGGCAAGATCAACCCGGTGATCCCGGAGGTGGTCAACCAGGTCGCGTTCGAGGTGATCGGCAACGACGTCACCGTGACGATGGCCGCCGAGGCAGGCCAGCTGCAGCTCAACGCCTTCGAGCCGATCATCCTGCACTCGCTGTCGGAGAGCATCACGCACCTGGGCGCGGCCTGCCGGGTGCTGGCCACGAAGTGCGTTTCGGGGATCACGGCGAACGTGGACGTCATGCGTTCCTACGTCGAGAACTCGATCGGGCTGGTCACGGCGCTGAACCCGAGTATCGGCTACGCGGCCGCGACGGAGATCGCGAAGGAAGCCCTCGAAACCGGGCGCGGCGTGGCCGAACTCGTCGTCGAGAAGGGCCTGATCCCGGCCGAAGAGCTGGGGAGACTGCTGCGACCGGAGACCCTCGCCCGGGCGAACTGAGGTACCGTCGGATCCGGAAGGATCTACTCCACTTCGAAGGCGGGCCGCCGGTGCTGGACCGATTTGTCGACAAGCTGCTCGGGCTCCCCCGCGCCGAAGGACCGAAGCCGGTCGTGACGCGCGACCTCGCCGTCCCGATGCCCGACGGCGTCACGCTGCTCGCCGACCGGTACGCCCCGGCCGGGACGACGACGGCGCCGGTGGTGCTGATCCGCACGCCGTACGGCCGCACGGGCCTGCTTTCGAAGCTCTTCGGCGACACCTTCGCCCGGCACGGGCTGCAGACGGTCATCCAGAGCACCCGCGGCTCGTTCGGCTCCGGCGGCGAATTCCGGCCGTTTCACCTCGAACGCGAGGACGGCCTCGCGACCGCCGAGTGGCTGCGCGCCCAGCCGTGGTGCGACGGGCACCTCGGCATGGCGGGCGCCAGCTACCTCGGGCACACGCAGTGGGCGCTCGGGCCGTACCTCGACCCGCCACTGGCGGCGATGTGCCTCGGCGTGACGGCGTCGGAGTTCGTCTCGACGTTCTACCCGGGCGGGACGCTCGCGGCGGACAACATGGTCTCGTGGTCGGCGATGATCGGCCGCCAGGAAGAGCGCTTCGCCGCGCTGCCGAACCCGGTGCAGAAGCGCAAGACCCGCCGCGCGATGGCGCACCTGCCGATCAGCGGGGCCGACGTCGCCGCGATCGGGAAGCCGGTGCGGTTCCTCCAGGACATCACCGAGCACTTCGTGCCCGAGGACGACTACTGGGCCATGTCCGACCACAGCGCCGAAGTGGCGGAGCTCGACGTGCCGGTGTCGATGGTCACCGGCTGGTACGACCTGTTCATCCGCGGGCAGCTGCGCGACTTCCGGATCCTCGCCGAGGCCGGCAAGGCACCGCGGATCACGATCGGGCCGTGGGCGCACGGCGAGCCCGCGAGCATGGGCCCGATGATCCGCGACCAGCTCGGCTTCCTGCGCGCGCACCTGCTCGGCGACCGCACCTTCCTGCAGCGGGCCCCGGTCCGGCTGTTCCTCCAGGGCGCGAACTCCTGGCTGGACTTCGAATCCTGGCCGCCGCCGTCGAAGGCGACCGCGGCGCACCTGCGGCCGATCGGCGGGCTCGGCGAAAGCTTCGGTGAACCGGCTTTGCCGACGCCGTTCACCTACGACCCGGCCGACCCGACCCCCGCGGTCGGCGGCCCCCTGCTGACCGGCGAGTGGAAGCAGCGCGACAACCAGGAGGTCGAGGCGCGACCCGACGTGCTCGTGTTCACCGGCGAGCCGCTGCCGTCGGACCTCGACCTCATCGGCGAGGTGTCGGCGACCGTGCACGTGCGCACCGAGCTGGGCCACGCCGACGTCTACGTCCGCCTCTGCGACGTCGACGCCGGCGGGACCTCCCGCAACGTCACCGACGGGATCCTGCGGCTGCGGCCGGGCTTCCCGGCCGCCGACGCGGACGGCGTGGTCACCGCGGAGGTGCCGCTCGACCCGACGGCCTACCGCTTCCGCCGCGGCCACCGGCTGCGCGTCCAGGTGGCGGGCGGCGCGTTCCCCCGCTTCGCGCGCAACCACGGCACGGGCGAGCCGGTCACCGAAGCGGTCGACGGGAAGCCGAACCGCTTCGAGGTGTTCCACGACGCGACCCGGCCGTCCCGGCTCACGCTGCCGGTGTTCGGCGGCTGAGACCTCGAAGGCGTAGCTTTCACGTGAAAGCTACGCCTTCGAGGTCAGAGCGGGACCGTCCGGTGGTGGGTGGTCACCCGGCCGTCGTCGTGCAGGACGTGCAGCAGCAGCGACGGCGGCCGGTCGTACTCCAGCGGCCCGCCGTCGGCCCAGCCGTGGTCGCCGCCCGGCTCGACCGGCAGCAGCGAGCCGGAGACGACGCCGGGGGCGATGCGCAGCGGGACGCCGGCGAACGTCGTCGAGGCGCCGGTGTGCACGTGGCCGGCCAGCAGCGCCGTCACCCGCGGGTGCCTGGCCAGCACGGAAGCCAGCCGATCTTCGCCGGACTGCCGGATCGCGTCCACCAGCGGGACGCCGACTTCCACCGGCGGGTGGTGGAACGCGACGAACGCCGGGCCGTCACCGCCGGACAGGACGCCGTCGAGCCACGCCAGGGTTTCGTCGGCGAGGAAACCCGCGCCGCGGCCCGGGATCGTCGAGTCGCACAGCGCGAACAGCACCCCGCCGACCTCCTGCGCCAGGTCGATCGGGCCGTCCGAAGCCGGTAGGTCGAGCAGCCCGGTGCGGAACGCCGCGCGGACGTCGTGGTTGCCCGGGCACACCAGCACCGGTGCCGGGTACTCCAGCAGCTCGGCCGCGCGGGCGTATTCCGCGGGCGTGCCGTGGTCGGCGATGTCGCCGGTGACGACGACCGCGTCGACCGGCTGCGCCAGGCCGCCGAGGTAGCCCATGACGGCGGCGACGCGGTCTTCCGCGCGCGGATCGCCGTCGAGGTGCAGGTCACTCAGGTGCGCGATGATCATTTTCGTCCTTCCCCAGGTACGCCAGCGCCTTGACCCAGTTGGCGACGAGCACCGCGGACGCGGCGGCCAGGTCGCCGTCGCGCAGGGCCGCGGCGATGCGCCGGTGCTCGGCGATGCTCTCCCCGGCATGGTCGTGCCGGGCGAAGTACGCCGATTCGTAGCGCTTGAGCAGCGGCTTCGTTTGCTCGATCAGCCGCAGCAGGTGCGGGTTCGGACAGCGGGACAGCAGCAGCGCGTGCCACCGGTCGTCCAATGTGGACAGATCCCCGCCGTCCGCGAGCGCCATCTCGTCGGTGACGGCGTCGAGCGCGTCCGGCAGCCCGGCCAGCTCCACCGGCGACGTCCAGCGCAGCGCGAGGACTTCGAGCTCGGCCACCAGTGGGTACAGCCGGCGCGCCTCCTCCGGGTCGAACGGCGGCACGAGGAACCCCCGCCCCGGCGCGGAGACCAGCAGGCCGCGGTCGGCGAGCCCGATCAGCGCCTCCCGCAGCGGCGTCCGGCTGACCCCCAGCTCCCGGGCCAGGTGCACCTCGTTGACGCGGGCACCCGCGGCGAGCCGCCGGTCGAGCACGCGGGCGGTGATCTGCTCGATGAGGTCGCTGCGCAACGGGGTGCGGGCCATGGCGGGCAGTATTGCATACAATAGCTATCTACTGTATTCAGTTCGTATGAGCTTCGACGTCGACCGCGCGCGCCGCGAGACCCCGGGTTGTGCCGGAGTGATCCACTTCAACAACGCCGGCGCGGCGCTGCCCCCGGCCGTCGTGACCGACACCGTCGTCGAGTACCTCCGCCACGAGGCGCTGGTCGGCGGGTACGAAGCCGCTGCCGGGGCCGCGGACCGGCTGGACGCGGTGTACGCGTCGGTGGCCCGGCTGCTCGGCGCCGGGACCGACGACATCGCACTCACCGACAGCGCGACGCGCTCGTGGCAGGCGGTGTTCTACGCACTGCCGTTCGGGCCCGGGGACCGGATCCTGACCTCGCGGGCGGAGTACGCCAGCAACGCCATCGCGTTCCTCCAGGTCGCGCGGCGCACCGGCGCGGTCGTCGAGGTGATCGGCGACGACGAATCGGGGCAGCTGGACGTCGAAGAGCTGCGGCGGCGCGTCGACGGCGCCGTCAAGCTGATCGCCGTCAGCCACGTGCCCACCCAGGGCGGCCTGGTGAACCCGGCCGAGGAGATCGGCGCGGTCGCTTCCGCTGCGGGGATTCCGTTCCTGCTCGACGCGTGCCAGTCGGTGGGCCAGCTCGACCTCGACGTCACGCGCCTGAAGTGCGACGCGCTGTCGGGCACCGGCCGCAAGTACCTGCGCGGCCCCCGCGGCACCGGGTTCCTCTACGTGCACCCGCGGCTGCGCGAACGGCTGGAACCGGCCGTGCTCGACCTGCACTCGGCGAGCTGGGAGTCGCCCACGGAGTACGTCGTCGACCCGACCGCCAAGCGCTTCGAGCTGTGGGAACGCGACTTCGCCGCCGTGTGCGGCCTCGGCGCGGCAATCGACTACGCCCTCGGCTGGGGTTTGCCGGCCATCGAAACGCGCGTCGCTTCGCTGGCCGCCACCCTGCGCGACCGGCTCACCGAAGCCGGCGCGCGCGTCCACGACACCGGCGCGCGGAAATGCGGTCTCGTCACCTTCAGCGTCGACGGCACGCCGGCCGCGGAGATCAAGGCGCGGCTCGCCGAGGCGAACATCAACACGTCGCTGTCGACGCGCACCTCGGCCCAGTACGACTTCACCGCGCGCGCCCTGCCGGACCTGGTCCGGGCGTCGGTGCACTACTACAACACCGAGGACGAGATCGGTTTGCTGGTCAAGGAAATCGAGAAGCTCTAGAAGGCGTTCACCCCGGTCAGCCCGGCCGAGACCATCCACAGCCGCTCGGCCTGCACCGGGTCGATCGCGTAGTCCTTGACGCCGGTGCGGGTGCCGTCGGCGGGGGCGCGCTCGGCGATGTCGCAGTCTTCGAGGTAGACGCCGCCGAGGCCGTCGAGCTGCGGGGAGGTCGCGGCCCAGACCTGCGTCGCCGCGCCCTGTTCCGGCGTCTTCGCGCCGCCGGTGACCCGGCCGGACTCGTCGACCATGCCCGCGTCGACCAGCTCCTGCCGGTCCAGGTGGCGCACCAGGTCGGTGAGGATCCGGCCGGGGTGCAGGGCGAACGCTCGGACGCCCTGACCACGCGCGAGCTTGTCGAGGTGCACCGGGAAGAGGGTGTTCGCCGTCTTCGCCTGGCCGTAGGCGAGCCACTTGTCGTAGCCCTGCCGGAATTCGAGGTCGTCGAAGCGCACCGGGCCGTAGTGGTGGCCGCGCGAGGACACCGAAACCACGCGGGCGCCCGGGGTGAACGCGGGCCAAAGCCGGTTCACCAGAGCGAAGTGCCCGAGGTGGTTGGTCGCGAACTGCGCCTCCCAGCCCGGCCCGACGCGGGTCTCCGGCAACGCCATGATCCCGGCGCTGCCGACGAAGACGTCGATCCCGCGACCCGCAGCGACGAACCGCCCGGCGAACGCGCGAACGCTGCCGAGGTCCGCGAGGTCGAGTTCGTCGACCTCGACGTTTTCGAAGCCCCGCAACGCTTCTTCCGCCGTGGCACGGCGGCGGGCCGGGACGACGACCTGCGCGCCGGCCGCGGTCAGCGCCCGTGTCGTCTCGAGGCCGATGCCGGAGTAGCCGCCGGTGACGATCGCGAGCCTGCCGGTCAGATCGGCCCCGGCGACGACCTCGGCCGCCGTGGTGGTGGCACCGAACCCCGAGCCGATCTTGTGCTGTGCAGTGGCCATACCGTCGACGGTAAGAGCTGGAGCGCACTCCAGCGCAAGTTCAGCCCTTGAGCAGCTGCCGCGCGATCACGAGCTTCTGGATCTCGCTGGTGCCCTCGTAGATCCGGAACAGCCGCGCGTCGCGGTAGATGCGCTCGACCGTGACGCCGCGGACGTAGCCCGTCCCGCCGTGGACCTGCACCGCGCGGTCCGCGACCCGTCCGAGCATCTCGGTGCAGAACAACTTCGCCGACGACGGCCCCAGCTTGCGGTCCTCGCCCGAGTCGTACTTCGCGGCAGCTTCGTGGACCATCGCGCGGCCGGCCGCGAGCTCGGCGTGCGACTCGGCCAGGAGCGCCTGCACCAGCTGGTGTTCACCGATCACCCGGCCGCCCTGGCGGGCCGTCCGCGCGTATTCGACCGCCTCGGCGAGGGCGCGCTCGGCCATGCCCACGCACAGCGCCGCGATGTGCAGCCGGCCGCGGGCGAGCGACGCCATCGCGATGCCGAAGCCCTTGCCCTCCTCGCCGACCAGCGCGTCGGCCGGCAGCTCGACGTCGTCGAAGACCACCTCCGACGTCCACGCGCCGGCCTGGCCCATCTTGGCGTCGTGCGGCCCGACGGTGACGCCGGGCGCACCCGCGGGCACGAGGAACGCGGAAATGCCGCGGCTGCCCGTGTTTTCCGGGCCGGTGCGCGCGAACGCGACGAACACCTCGGCGAGCGGCGCGTTGGTGATGAACCGCTTGGTGCCCGAGAGCCGGTAGCGGTCGCCGTCGCGGACCGCGCGGCTGGTCAGCCCACCCGGGTCCGAGCCGGCCTCGGCTTCGGTGAGCGCGAACGACGCGATCGACCGGCCGGCGGCCAGCCGCGGCAGCCAGCGGGTGCGCTGCTCCGGCGTCCCGTAGTGCACGATCGCCTGGCCGGCGATGCCGTTGTTGGTGCCGAACAGCGACCGGAAGGCGGGCGTCGTCCAGCCGAGCTCGATCGCCAGCCGGACGTCTTCGGCCATGGCGAGACCCAGCCCGCCGTACTCCTCCGGCAGCGCCCAGCCGAACAGGCCGAGTTCGGCGGCCTTTTCCCGGATTTCGGCGGGAATCTCGTCGCGTTCGTCGATCTCGGCCTCGCGCGGCACGACCTCCTTGCGCACGAATTCCCGCACTGCGCCGAGGACCTGCCCGAAAACGTCCGCGTCCATGTGTCGGCACGCTACCCGGATCACTGCCCCCACGGGCACGCCCGGACGCGGTAGCTTGGGCCGATGCGCAAGCCGATCACCGTTCTCGCCGCCGCCGTGCTCGCCGCCGTCCTGCTTCCGTCCACCGCTTCCGCGACGCCCGGCAGCGGCGTCACCGGCACGGTCCTGGCCCAGAAGACCATCGGCCACACGGATTACACGCTGCGGGAGATCACCGTCCAGCCCGGCGGGTACACCGGCTGGCACTTCCACGACGGCACGCTCTACGCGTACGTGAAGGCCGGGACGCTGACGCACAACCTGGCCGACTGCAGCCTCGACGGCGTCTTCGGCACCGGGCGCGCGTTCACCGAAAAGCCCGACCAGGTGCACATCGGCCGCAACCTCGGGTCGACGCCGCTGGTGCTGGAAGTCCTGTACGTGCTCCCGGCGGGCAGCCCGCTGTCCGAGGACGCCCCCAACCCCGGCTGCGGCTTCTAGCCCGAGAACCAGCCGGCCGCGTCGAGCCGGTACGCCGCGGGGCCGACGACCGCGCGCAGGTCGTTCTCGAGCGCGGTGATCCGCTCGGGGCCGACCGTGCGCGCCCAGTCCGCGCGCAGCTCGTCGAAGATCTCCGCCGACTTCGTGAGCGCGTCGACGCCGTGCGCGGTGAGCCGCACGATCTTGCGGCGCGCGTCGGCCGGGTCGTCGGCGCGCTCGACGTACCCGAGCGCCTCGAGCCGGTCGACGGTCTTGCCCGCCGCCTGCTTGGAGACGCCGAGGCGGCGGCCGATCTCGGACGCCGTCGCCCCCTGGACACCGACGGCCTGCATGGCGAAGCCGTACGACGGCCGCACGTCGGGGTGGCCGCGGCGGGCGAGCTCGGCGTGCAGGCGGTCGATGAGCGTGCGGAAACCGCCGAAGAGCAGGAACGGCAGCTCGTAGCCGGGCGTGCCGGTCATGGCCGCTTGCCAAACTCGACAACCAGGTTTACGGTTTCGTCAGCCACTTCGACAACCACGTTGACGACCCTATCCTGGAGACGCCTTGTTCGCCGATCACACCCCGGAATCCGCTCCCCCGGCCGCCCGCCCCGCGATGACGGCCACCGCGAAGAAGTTCGGCCGCGTGCCGTCCGCCGTCGCCCGGCTGGCGACCTCACCGGAACTGCTGAACGGTTTCCTGAAGCTCAGCGCGATCTTCGAGTCCACGACGCTGACGGCGCTGGAACGCGAAGTGCTGATCATGACGGTGGCCGCGCGCAACGAATGCCACCTCTGCGTGGCGATGCACACGGCCACGTTGACCCGCTTGTCCGCCGCCCCGGAACTGGTGGCGGCGCTGCGGGCGGAGTCCCCGCTGCCGGAGCCGCGGCTGGAGGCGCTGCGCGGCTTCGTCCACGCGGTCATGGACACGAAGGGCGAGGTCCCGGCCGGCGCGCTGACGGCGTTCACCGGCGCCGGCTACACGGAACGGAACGCCCTGGAGGTGGTGCTGGGGATCGGGACGTACACGTTGTCGACGTACGCGAACCGGCTCACCCGGGCCCCGCTCGACGAGGCTTTCGCCGAGCACGCGTGGCATGCGGCGTGAAAGCCGTGGGGCCGCCTGTGCGGCGGCCCCACGGCCGGGAATCAGCCCTGCACCAAGGTGACGACGCTGGTGTCGTCGACCGAGACGTTGGTGTTGTAGTTCGGGTCGAGCGCGGTCGCCTGGGTGACGACCTCGGCCTTCCCCTTCTGGAACGGCGTGGTGCCCGAGGGCACCACGGTCGCCGTCCACGGCGCCGGCGTGCCCGGGGTGCAGGGGACCTGCGCCGAGTAGGTGCCGCGGATGATGACGTTGCGCTTCACCTGCGTCGCGGACCCGCTCAAGGTGACCTTGGCCGCAGCGGTGCACTCGACGGTGCCGTGCAGGTAGGCGTTGCCGTTGAGCGTGCTCGCGGTGCCGTCGGTGGCCACCTTGAGCCCGATCGCCAGCTCCGGCGGTGCCGGCGGGTTCGCGATGTGCACCTCACCGCGCGCGGCCGCCGTGTCGCCTTCGCAGTGCTGCTCGAAGGTGGCGTCCAGCGTCTGGACGTACCCACGCGGCCCGAAGACGACGTTCTGGACGGTGAACGTCCCGGTCAGGGTGTTGCAGCCCCGGCCGTTCCCGCTCAGGTCCAGCCCCGGCGCGTTGGCCCCCTGGAAGGGGTACCGGGTCGCGCCGTCGTAGGTGCCGGCGGCCAGGCCCGTGCCGCTGGGCGCGGCCAGGTCGAGCGTCCACCAGTCGCTGTTGAAGGCGCTGACGCTCACGGCGATGTGGTTGCGGTCTTCCGACGCGTTGACGGTGAGCTGGTCCTTCGCCTCCGTCGAGTAGGCGTAGGCCCGGCCCCCGCTGATGTAGTCGCCCTGGTCACCGCCGAACGACAGCGATCCCGTGGCGACGGTCTGCGCCTGCGCCGGCACGGCCCCCACGAGCACGGCGAGCACCGGCACCGCGACAACGGCGGCGGCTCGCTTCAGCAATCCTGAACCTCTCACAGAATCCCCCTGATGAGTAAGTCGGTCACTTGCCGCTCTGCCTGTCGGAGACCACCGAGCACCCGTTACGTCCGGTCGGGAATTTTTGTTTTCGCTCAACAAATCCGGGGCTTCTCCGCGGATCTTGACAAAAGATCGCCGTCACCGGAGGCGCGACGGTACGGCCGTTCGCCTCACCTTCGACGAGGGCGCGGCAGGCGCCAAGCAGGATGATCTTCATCGCCTCGACGCCGGCGGACTTGTCAACCGGTTTTCCTTGCCCGACAACAGGAATCCCGTTTTTGTCGGTGCCCGCCGGTAACCTTCGAGGTGTTCGGTCGGGGGCTGGTCCGATGTCCGGGGAGGACGATTTGAGAACACCGGGGAAGTACACCGCCGCCGCCGCGGGGGTACTGATGGGGGAATCCTGGCCGGGGCACCGGCTGCCGAAGCAGCGCGCGGGTGCCAGTGGGCACCGGCCACGCTGCCGCTGCCCGACGGCTACCGGTTCCAGGATCTCGGCACGGGTGACGGAGCGGGGGCCGTAGCCGGCACCCTGCGGCCGGACGCACCCGGCGAGCCGCTCGTGGGCGTGGTGTGGCGCGCCGACGGCCCGCAGGTGCTCGGCGCGGCCTTCGGGCGGGACACCGAACTGACCGACGTGAACGCGTCCGGCGACGCGGTCGGTTCGTACACCGATCCGCGGGAGTTCCGGGAGTTCCCCTTGAACCACGCCGTCCGGTACACCGGCGGCCACTTCGAGCGGCTGCCCGACCCGCCGGGGTACCCGGACACCAAGGCGTTGGCGATCAACGCCCGTGGCGGGGCGTTCCTCTGGCACCTCGACGGCTCGTTCGACCGAGCACTGCCGGGCTTGAGGAGCGTGGCGGCGATGAACTCCGCGGGCGCGATCGTGGGTTACGCGGACGGCGGGTCGACCCTGTTCCTCCCGCCCGACGGTGGCCCGGCACAGACCGCCGTCGCACCGGCCGGGCAGGACGCCCGGGCGCGTGAAGTGGCCGGGAACGGCGACGTGGTCGGCACCGTGACGGTGCACTCACCGGATCCCGCCAAAGCGGTGGTGCGCCGGCACTGCGGCTGACCACCTCCGCCGGAAGAACTTCCGCGAAAAATCTCCGCGCCCGTGTCCGGTCCGCCGGGACGGCTCCGACCCCTGGTGAAACCGACCACGGAGAGGAGCCCGAAATGGAGAAGCCGGCCGGACGGCGGGAGTGGCTGGGACTGGCGGTCCTGGTGCTGCCCACCCTGCTCGTCGCAATGGACATGACCTCGCTGTTCCTCGCCCTGCCGCAGCTGAGCGCGGACCTCGGGGCGACCAGCACCGAGCAGCTGTGGATCACCGACAGCTACGGCTTCGTCGTCGCCGGGTTCGTCATCACGATGGGCACGCTCGGCGACCGGATCGGGCGACGGCGGCTGCTGCTCGCCGGTGGGGGCGCCTTCGGGCTCCTGTCGATCGTCGCCGCGTTCTCGACGAGCCCGGAGATGCTGATCGTCGTCCGCGGCGCGCTCGGCATCGCCGGGGCGACGCTGATGCCGTCGACGCTCGCCCTGATCACCAACATGTTCCGCGACGAGAAGCAGCGCGGGACGGCCATCTCGGTCTGGGCCACCTGCCAGTTCGCGGGTGGCGCGGCCGGTCCGGTGTTCGCCGGGTTCCTCCTCCAGCACTTCACGTGGGGCTCGGTCTTCCTGGTCGCCGTCCCGGCCGTGGCCGTCCTGCTCGTGGCGGGTCCGTTCCTGCTGCCCGAGTTCCGCGCCCCGGCGTCCGGGCGGCCGGACTTCCCCGGTGTCGCGCTCTCGCTGGCCGCCGTGCTGCTGATCGTGTTCGGCCTCAAGCAGCTGCCGACCGGCTCGCCGGTCCTGCCGGTCGCGGCGATCGCCACCGGCGCGGCACTGGGCACCGTCTTCGTCCGCCGCCAGCTGACCACGGCGTCGCCGCTGCTGGACCTGCGGCTGTTCCGGAACCGCCCGTTCACCGCGGTGCTGGTGGCGCTGGTGTTCGCCGGGGTCGCGATGGCCGGCGTCGGCCTGCTGGTGACGCAGTACCTGCAGAGCGTCCTCGGCCACTCCCCGCTCGTCTCGGCACTGCTGTTCGCCCCGATGGGCCTCGGCGTGGCGGCGGGCACGATGACGGCGCCGTCGCTGACCCGCCGGCTGACTCCGGCCACGGCGATCGCGGGCGGCTTGGCGGTGTCCGCGGCGGGCAGCCTCCTGCTGGCCTGCACCGGCGGCCTCGGACCGATCATGGTGGGCATCACCCTGCTCGCGCTGGGCACGGGCCCGCTGTTCGCGCTGGGCATCGGCCTGGTGCTGGGCTCGGTCCCCCCGGAGCGCGCGGGCTCGGCGGCCTCGATGGCGGACACGGGCAACTACCTGGGCGGATCCCTGGGACTGGCCCTGATCGGCCTGACGGCGTCGGCGGTCTACCACGCGGCGTTCCCGGCGGGCACCACGCTCGCCGCCGACGTCACCCGCCCGGAGGTGGCGGACCAGGCGAAGCAGGCGTTCACGGGCGCGCTGAACGTGACGGGCGTGATCGCGGCGGTGCTCTTCACGGGACTCGCGCTGCTGGTGACGACGATGCGCCGCACCGAGACCGCCACGCCCGAACCGGCCATGGCGGGATGAAGCAGGGGGAGACCAGCGGGCCCCTGACGATCTCGGGAGCCCCGGTTCCGCTGGTGGGCGCAGCAGGGTTCGAACCTGCGACCGCTCGGGTGTAAACCGAGTGCTCTTCCGCTGAGCTATGCGCCCGGTACCGCCGGCTCCCGAGGGAGCCGGCGGTGGTGGGTCTCAAGCCGTCAGTTCGGCCACGGCCTTCTTCCAGCCCTGCTGGTCGCGGGCCTCGCCGGGGGCGTTGACCTCGGCGAACCGGACCACCCCGGAGGTGTCGATCAGGAACGTGCCGCGCACCGCCAGGCCCGCGTCCTCGTTGAAGACGCCGTACGCGCGGGCCACGTCGCCGTGGGGCCAGAAGTCGGACAGCAGCGGGAACTGGTAGCCCTCCTTCTCGGCCCACGCCTTGAGCGAGAACGGCGTGTCGACCGAGACGCCCAGTACCTGGACGCCCTTGTTGTCGTAGTCGGCGAACTCGTCGCGGAGCTGGCACAGCTCGCCGGTGCAGATGCCGCTGAACGCGAACGGGTAGAAGACCAGCAGAACCGGCTTGTCACCCCGGAACGACGACAGCTGGACCGGCTGCTTGTTGTAGTCGTTGAGTGTGAAGTCAGGGGCCTCAGAACCGACCTCGACGGTCATACCGCGTTTCCTCTCCCGAACGGACACGTGCCTGCATCGACAACCCTATCGTGTCCGTCCGGTGAGACCGGCTCAGCGCTGCTTCGACTTCGACTTCGGGGACACCAGCCTGGTGCCGATCCAGTTCGCACCGACACTCATGTTGGCGGTCTGGGCCAGGCCGACGGCAGGTACCGCTTCGGCGATTTCGCTCGGCTCGACGTGTCCCGGCTGCCCGTTCTTCGGGGTCAGCACCCAGATCACGCCGGTCTCCTCCAGGGGGCCTCTGGCGTCGATGAGCGCGTCACCCAGGTCGCCGTCGTCCTCGCGCCACCACAGCAACACCACGTCGATGACCTCGTCGGCGTCCTCGTCGAGGATGTCCCCGCCGATCTGCTCCTCGATCGCCGCGCGGAGGTCGTCGTCGACGTCCTCGTCCCAGCCGATCTCCTGGACCACCATCTCGGGCTTGATGCCGAGCCTCTCGGCGACGCTGCTCTGATCAGCGTCTCCCGCGGCGACCACTGCTTTCACTCCTCCAACTGCGACGGAGCGTGGCGTCGGAGCACCCTCGGAGGGTACGGCTCCGCCACACTCGGCTACCCGGTTGCCGATAGCGAACACTGGTGAAGCTCCGCGCGCAACCGTCCACACCGGATCTTTGACAACTCGTGTCGCAGGATACGGCCCGCGACCGGCCGTCCGCGACGGCGTTTCGGGTGCCTCGCGGCACCGGACTGCCACCCCTCCGGGGGTCGTCCCCTAGGGTGGGGAGGAAGAAAACGCGCGCGCGATACACCGCTCGCAGGGAGTGGCTCGACCGGGCCGGTCTATGTTACCGCCAAGTAGCGGTGCGGAAGCCGGGACGGAAGACGACGATGGAGAGTCGTACACCCCCGCGTACGAGCACCACCGGCTACAACTTTTCGCAAGGAGACCCCTTGGCCCCGCAGAACGACGGCGCCTCCGGCAAGGAGACCCCGGCACGCGTACGCGTCATCCGTGACGGATTGGCGGCGCACCTGCCCGACATCGACCCGGAGGAGACCGCCGAGTGGCTGGACTCCTTCGACGAGGCCCTCGCGAGGGGCGGGCAGCAG
Source organism: Amycolatopsis sp. NPDC026612 (assembly GCF_040638285.1). Taxonomy (NCBI): domain Bacteria; kingdom Bacillati; phylum Actinomycetota; class Actinomycetes; order Pseudonocardiales; family Pseudonocardiaceae; genus Amycolatopsis; species Amycolatopsis sp. NPDC026612. The sequence continues at coordinate 302,825 of NZ_JBEZYB010000003.1, read as the reverse complement.
CGAGCCAGGTACCTGATGCTGCGCATCCTCGAGCGGGCCCGGGAGCGGAACGTCGGCGTACCGGCCCTGACCTCGACGGACTACGTCAACACCATCCCCACCGAGAACGAGCCCTGGTTCCCCGGCGACGAGGAGATCGAGCGCCGCTACCGCGCCTACATCCGGTGGAACGCGGCGATCATGGTGCACCGGGCGCAGCGCCCGGGCGTCGGCGTCGGCGGCCACATCTCGACCTACGCCTCCTCGGCCGCGCTGTACGAAGTGGGCTTCAACCACTTCTTCCGCGGCAAGGACCACTCCGGCGGCGGCGACCAGATCTACATCCAGGGCCACGCCTCCCCCGGCATCTACGCCCGCGCCTTCCTCGAGGGCCGGCTCTCGGAGTCGCAGCTCGACGGCTTCCGCCAGGAGTACAGCCACGCGGGCGAGGGCGGCGGCCTGCCGTCGTACCCGCACCCGCGGCTGATGCCGGACTTCTGGGAGAACCCGACGGTGTCCATGGGCCTCGGCCCGATGAACGCCATCTACCAGGCGCGGTTCAACCGCTACCTGCGCGACCGCGGCATCAAGGACACGAACGACCAGCACGTCTGGGCATTCCTCGGCGACGGCGAGATGGACGAGGCCGAATCCCGCGGCCTGATCCACGTCGCGGCGGGCGAGGGCCTCGACAACCTGACCTTCGTGATCAACTGCAACCTGCAGCGGCTCGACGGCCCGGTGCGCGGCAACGGCAAGATCATCCAGGAGCTGGAGTCGTACTTCCGCGGCGCCGGCTGGAACGTCATCAAGGTCATCTGGGGCCGCGAGTGGGACTCGCTGCTGCACGCCGACCGCGACGGCGCGCTGGTCAACCTGATGAACGTCACGCCGGACGGCGACTACCAGACGTACAAGGCCAACGACGGCGCCTTCGTCCGCGAGCACTTCTTCGGCCGCGACCCGCGGACGAAGGACCTGGTCAAGGACCTCTCCGACGCCGACATCTGGAACCTCAAGCGCGGCGGCCACGACTACCGCAAGGTGTACGCGGCGTACAAGTCGGCACTGGAGCACCACGGCCAGCCGACGGTGATCCTGGCCCACACCATCAAGGGCTACGGCCTGGGCCCGGCGTTCGAGGGCCGCAACGCCACGCACCAGATGAAGAAGCTCACCCTCGACGACCTGAAGCTGTTCCGCGACTCGCAGCGGATCCCGGTCAGCGACGAGGAACTGGAGCGCAACCCGAAGCTGCCGCCGTACTACCACCCGGGCGCGAACTCGCCCGAGATCGAGTACCTGATCGGCCGCCGCAAGGCGCTCGGCGGCTTCCTGCCGGAGCGGCGCCCGAAGGCCGCGAAGGCGCTGGTCCTGCCCGGCGACAAAGTCTACGAGGGCATCCGGAAGGGCTCCGGCAAGCAGGAGGTCGCCACGACGATGGCGTTCGTCCGGCTGGTCCGCGAGCTGGCGAAGGACTCCGAGATCGGCAAGCGCGTCGTCCCGATCATCCCGGACGAGGCCCGCACCTTCGGCCTCGACTCGATGTTCCCGACGGCGAAGATCTACAACCCGCACGGCCAGACGTACACGTCGGTCGACGCGAGCCTGATGCTGGCCTACAAGGAGTCCGAAAAGGGCCAGCTGCTGCACGAAGGCATCAACGAGGCGGGCTCGACCGCGTCGTTCACCGCCGTCGGCACGTCGTACGCCACGCACGGCGAGCCGATGATCCCGATCTACATCTTCTACTCGATGTTCGGGTTCCAGCGGACCGGTGACGGCCTGTACGCCGCCGCCGACCAGATGGCCCGCGGGTTCGTCATCGGCGCCACCGCCGGCCGCACCACCCTGACGGGTGAAGGTCTGCAGCACGCGGACGGGCACTCGCTGCTGCTGGCGGCGACCAACCCGGCCGCGGTGGCCTACGACCCGGCGTGGTCGTTCGAGATCGCGCACATCGTCAAGGACGGCCTGCGCCGGATGTACGGCGAGACGGGCCCGGACGGCAACGGCGAGAACGTCTTCTACTACATGACGATCTACAACGAGCCGTACCAGCAGCCCGCCGAGCCGGAGAACCTCGACGTCGACGGCCTGCTGAAGGGTCTGTACAAGTACGCCGACGCGCCGTCGGGTGACGGCCCCGAGGTGCAGATCCTGGTCTCGGGCGTCACGATGCCGGACGCGCTGAAGGCGCAGAAGCTGCTGGCCGAGGAGTGGGGCGTGCGGGCCGCGGTGTGGTCGGCGACGTCGTGGACCGAGCTGCGGCGCGAAGCCGTCGAGATCGACCACGACAACCTGCTCTACCCGGGCAGCGAGCCGCGCGTGCCGTACGTCACCGAGGCGCTCTCGGGGTCGAACGGGCCGGTCGTGGCGGTGTCGGACTGGATGCGCGCGGTGCCGGACCTGATCCGCCCGTACGTGCCGACCGACATGCTGACGCTGGGCACGGACGGCTTCGGCTTCTCCGACACCCGGCCGGCAGCGCGGCGGAAGTTCCTGGTCGACGCCGAGTCGATCACCGTCGGGGCGCTGTCGATCCTGGCCAAGCGCGGCGAGGTCGACCAGGCGAAGGTCCTCGAAGCGGCCGGGAAGTACCGGCTCGACGACATCACGGCCGCCGGGCCGCAGACGTCGGATTCCGGTAACGCGTGATCTGGTGCTAGAAAGGACCCGGCAGACATCCGATGTCTGCCGGGTCCCGCTTGCCGCGTAGTCCGTTCAGGGAGTTGATGATGGTGACGAAGCGCCGACTGCCGAAGCCGGACGAGCTGAAGCAGATCCTCCGACCGAAGCCGATCGTGCTGAACCCGACGGACCGGCGGCTGGCGAACGCCCACACCATCGCCGACCTGCGGATGATCGCCCGCAAACGCACCCCGCGGGCGGCGTTCGACTACACCGACGGCGCGGCCGAGCTCGAGGACAGCCTGCTCCGCGCGAGGCAGGCGTACCGCCGCATCGAGTTCCACCCGAACGTGCTGCGCGGGGTGTCCGATGTGGACACCACCCGCGAGGTCCTCGGCAAGCCGTCGGCGCTGCCGTTCGCCTTCGCCCCCACCGGGTTCACCCGCATGATGCAGCACGAGGGCGAGGCCGCGGTGGCCCGCGTCGCCGAGCGCAGCGGCATCCCGGTCGGCCTTTCGACGATGGCGACGACGTCGATCGAGGACCTGGCGGCGGCCGCGCCCGGCGCCCGCAAGTGGTTCCAGCTCTACGTCTGGCGCGACCACGGCGCCGGTGAAGATCTGATGAATCGCGCGTGGGAGCACGGCTACGACACCCTCATGCTGACCGTGGACACCCCGGTCGGCGGTGCCCGCCTGCGCGACGTCCGCAACGGCCTGACCATCCCGCCGGCGCTGACGCTCAAGACGTTCCTCGACGGCGCGATGCACCCGGCGTGGTGGTTCAACCTGCTCACCACCGAGCCGCTGAACTTCGCCTCGCTCAGCCACTTCGACGGGACGGTCGCGGAGCTGCTCAACAAGCTGTTCGACCCGACGCTGAACTACGACGACCTCGACTGGGTCCGCCGCACCTGGCCGGGCAAGCTCGTGGTCAAGGGCGTGCAGAACGTCGACGACGCCCGCGACGTCGTGAAGCACGGCGCCGACGCGGTCCTGCTGTCCAACCACGGCGGCCGCCAGCTCGACCGCGCCCCGACGCCGCTCGAACTGCTCCCGGCGGTCCTGGACGAGCTCCAGGGCGGCGCCGAGGTCTGGATCGACACGGGCATCCTGTCGGGCGGCGATATCGTGGCGGCGATCGCCCGCGGCGCGGACGCGGTCCTGATCGGCCGCGCGTTCCTGTACGGCCTGATGGCCGGCGGCGAACGCGGCGTCCAGCGCTGCGTCGACATCCTGCGCACCGAACTGGTCCGCACGATGCAGCTGCTCGGCGTCCGGACGCTGAAGGACCTGACGCCGAGCCACGCCACCCTGCGTTAGACCTGCGCGAGGCCGCCGTCGACGAAGAACTCGACGCCGTTGACGAAGCTCGCCTCCTCGGAGGCCAGGAACAGCGCCGCGGCCGCGATTTCGGCCGGTTCCCCGACCCGGCCGAGCGGGACCTGCGCCGCGAGGGTGTCGATCAAACCCTGCCGCTCGTCCTCGGCGACGAGACCGAGCAGGCCGGGGGTGCGCGTCGGCCCCGGGCTCAGGACGTTGACCCGCGTCCCGGTCCCCTTCAGGTCGGTCGCCCAGCCGCGGGCGAAGTTGCGCACCGCCGCCTTCGTCGCCCCGTAGACGCTGAAGGCCGGGTCGACCCGCGTCGACGCCGTCGAGCCGGTGAGGATGATCGACGCGTTCGCGTTCAGCAGCGGCAGCGCCTTCTGGACGGCGAAGACGACACCCTTGACGTTCGTGTCGAAGGTCGCGTCGAACTGTTCCTCGGTGATCTCGCCGAGCGGGGCGAAGCTGCCGCCGCCGGAGTTGGCCACCAGCACGTCCAGGCCGCGGCCGCGCTCGGCCACCGCGCGGTAGAGCCCGTCCAGGTCGGCCAGGTTCGCTGAGTCCGCCCGCACCGCCGTCACGTCGCCCCCGATCTCGGCGATCGCGTCGTCGAGGGCCTCCTTGCGGCGGCCCGTGATGAACACGTGCGCGCCTTCGGCCGCGAAGCGCTTCGCGATGGCGAGCCCGATGCCGGTGCTGCTGCCGGTCACGACCGCGGTCTTGTTCTCCAGGTTCACGATGCCCTCCAAGTTCTTGACTATCTCGTCCAGAACGTACGCCGTTCTGGACGAGATAGTCAAGAATGGGTAGCCTGCTCTCATGGCGAGACCCCGGAGCTTCGACGAGACAGCGGTCCTGCGCGCGGCCAGGGACCAGTTCTGGGAACACGGTTACGCCGGCACGAAGGTCGACGACATCGCCGCCGCGACCGGCCTCGGCAAAGGCAGCCTGTATGGCGCTTTCGGCGACAAGCACGCGCTCTACCTGCGCGTCTACGACTACTACTGCACCGAATCGACCGACGGCGTGCGGCACCAGCTCGAAGGCCCCGACAACACGGCCTACCGGCGGCTCGGCGACCACGTGCGGGCCATCGCCGAGTCGGTCGCCGCCGACCGGGAGCGCAGGGGCTGCCTGATCGCGAAGGGCGCAGCCGAATGCGCCGAGCACGACGAGGCGGTCGCCACGCGGACCCGGCGAGCCTTCCGCGACCTGCAGGACTACCTGACGGCCTGCATCGCGGGCGCGCAGCGCGCCGGCGACATCCACGCCGGAGCCGACCCCGCCCACCTCGCCGGGCTGGTGCTCGCGGTCCTGCGCGGCCTCGAAGCGCTGGGCAAGGGCGGCGTCGAGCCGGACAGCCTGCGCGCGATCGCCGACACCGCGCTCGCCGTGCTGCCGCGGCCGCAACTCGCGTGAACACACCCGTAACTCGCGTGATCAGACCCCGAACTCGCGTGATCAGACCCGTAACTCGCGAGTTCCGGCTTGGATCACGCGAGATCCGGGTTACCGCCTGACTCGTTGGGCCAACCGGTCTCAAGTTCTTGACGGACCGGCTGGTTTGTGACGAAGATCTCGGACACTCGCCGAAAGGCCGTTTTCGCATCGTGGAAACGGAGGTCGCCCGTGTTCGTGCAGGCTGTGTTCATCCAAGACGTGACTCCGCTCGGCTCGCTGGGCCTGTCCGCGCTCGTCGCCGTGCTGCCGCTGGCCACCGTGCTCGTGCTGCTCGGCGTCGTCCGGATGCGGGCGCACCACGCCGCGCTGATCGGGTTGCTCGTCGCGCTGGTCGTCGGGGTCGCCGCGTTCGGGATGCCGGTCGTCCAGGCCGTCTCCGGGGCGCTGCAGGGCGCCGCGTTCGGGTTGTGGCCGATCATGTGGATCGTCGTCAACGCACTCTGGATCTACCGGCTGACCGTGCGGACCGGGCACTTCGACGTGCTGCGCCGCTCGTTCGGCCGGATCTCCGACGACCCGCGGATCCAGGCGCTGATCATCGCCTTCTGCTTCGGCGCGCTCATGGAGGCGCTGGCCGGTTTCGGCGCGCCGGTCGCGATCAGCGCCGTGATGCTGGTGGCCGTCGGGTTCCACCCGGTGAAGGCCGCCGTCGTCGCGCTGGTCGCGAACACCGCGCCGGTCGCGTTCGGGGCGATGGGCACCCCGGTCGTCACGCTGGCCCAGGTCACCGGCCTCCCGCTGCAGCAGGTCTCCTCGATCGTCGGCCGCCAGACGCCGCTGCTCGCCCTGCTCGTGCCGCTGCTGCTGGTGATCATCGTCGACGGGAAGCGCGGCCTGAAGGACACCTGGGTGCCGGCGCTCGTCTGCGGCGTCGCGTTCGGGCTCGTGCAGTTCCTCGCCTCGAACTACGTGTCGCCGCAGCTGGCCGACATCGGCGCGGCGCTCGCCGGTGCGGCCGCGCTGGTGGCGCTGCCCCAGACCCGGCGCCCGGTGCCCGAGGCCGTCCGGATCGGCACCGGCGGGACGGCGACCGCCGAGACGCCGCCGGAGGACGCGCGCGGCGACGTCGTCAAGGCGTACCTGCCGTACCTGCTCATCATCGTCATCTTCTCGATCGCCGTGCTGCCGCCGGTCAAGAAGCTGCTCGACAAGGCGACCTGGAAGTTCCACTGGCCCGCGCTGAACGTCGCCGCGCCGAACGGGAAATCGGTTTCCGGCAACACGTTCTCGCTGCCGTTCCTCAACACCGGCGGCACCCTGGTGCTGCTGGCCGGCGTCATCACGGCGGCGCTGCTGGCGGTGCAGGCGAGCGACTCCGCGCAGGAGTGGCTGGCGACGGTCAAGGAGCTGCGGTTCGCGATCCTCACCGTGACCGGGGTGCTCGCGCTCGCCTACGTCATGAACCTTTCCGGGCAGACTCCCGCGATCGGCACGTTCATCGCGGCCGCGGGCGCCGGGCTCGCGTTCCTTTCGCCGGTGCTGGGCTGGTTCGGCGTCGCGGTCTCGGGGTCCGACACCTCGGCCAACGCGCTGTTCGGCGCCCTGCAGGTGACGGCGGCGCACCAGACGGGCCTGCCGGCCGACCTGCTGGCCGCCGCGAACAGCTCCGGCGGCGTCCTCGGCAAGATGGTGTCGCCGCAGAACCTCACGATCGCCTGCGTCGCGGCGAACCTGCCCGGCGAAGAGGGGAAGCTGCTGCGGAAGGTGCTGCCGTGGAGCATCGGGCTGCTGCTCGCGATGTGCCTGATCGTGTGGGGTCAGAGCACCGCGGCACTCAGCTGGATGCTGCCGTGACCCCGGGCCGGGCGGCGACGCGCCGGGCAGAGCGGTTCCAGCTCCACCAGCCGTGCACGACCAGCCCGGCGAAGACGATGTAGATCGCGGCCGAGAAGTACAGCCCGGACGAGATCTGCAGCGGCACGCCGATCGCGTCGACGGCCAGCCAGACCAGCCAGAACTCGACGAGCCCGAGCCCCTGCGCCCCGAAGGCGACGAGCGTGCCGACGAAGATGGCGGCGTCCGGCCAGGGCGCCCATGACGCGTGCAGGGCGTCGAGGACCAGCGCCATCACGGTGGTGCCGACGACGAACGCGCCGAGCATCGCCAGCCGCTCGGCGAGCCGGCCCTTGCGGACGACGACCCCGAAGACCGGGTCCTTGCGGCGCGTCCAGGCCCACCAGCCGTAGACGGAGATGGCGAGGATGGCGACCTGCCGGGCGGCGAGCCCGCCGAGGTGCGCGGAGACGTAGACGGCGAACAGCAGCACGGTGGCCCCGACCTGCACCGGCCACGTCCACAGGGTGCGACGCTGGGCGAGGAACACCACGGCCAGCGCGAACACCTGCCCGGCGAGCTCCGCGATCGAGATCCACTGGCCGAGCACCGTGATTCCGTGGTGCAGCAGGAAGTCCACGTCACGCCCCTTTCGTCCTACCGCTCCCAACATGCTCCCCGGCGGACGCATTCCCCAGAGACTGTGAGCGGCGGAACATCCCGGCTCGTGGGACGGTGCGGGCCCGGCGGCCGCTTCGTCCGCCGGGCCCGCACCGTCCTCCGCTCAGCCCTGGGGGCGCGGGGTGCCGACCGGCGGCGTCGGGGTGTTGTCCGCGCCGACCGGCACCCGCGCAGGTGCACCGGCCCCCATCTCGCCCGTGCGCTGCGCCGGCGTCTCCAGCTGGTGCTCCATGTTCGCCATCCAGCCGCGCCAGCGGTCCTGGGCCGGCTTGATCAGGCCGCCGCCGAAGCCGACCACGATCACGCCGCCGATCGTCGCCAGCACCGCGATCAGCACCGGGCCGGTGATCGCCGTCGCGATGTTCACCTGGCCGAGCGCCGCGATGATGCCGAACGCCATGATCAGCCAGTAGGCCGCCAGCGAAAGCGGGCGAGCCGCCCCGCGGCCGGACAACGCGGACGCGACGACGTCGCGCACCACCTTGGCGATGGCCGCGGCCACCACCACGAGCACCAGTGCCACGACAATCCGCGGCAGGAACGCGATGATGTCGTTGAGCAACTGGCTCACCGGGTTGGTCGGCCCGAACACGCCGAACGCCAGCTGCAGCGCGATCAGCAGAATGAAGTAATACACCAGTTTCACGACGATCCCGGTCGCGTCGATCTTCTGCTGGCCGATCTTTCCGCTCAGGCCGGTCTTCTCGACGAGTTTCCCGAAACCGGCTTTTCCGAGGACGAGCCCCAGCCCTTTCGAGACGGCTTTGGCGATCAGCCAGCCGATCAGCAGGATGATCAGGAATCCGACGAGTTTCGGGACGAACGTGGCCACCATGGCCCACGCCTGCCCGAGTCCGTCCTTCAGTTGCTGGCCCATACCGACTCCCTCCACGGGGTTCACGCCGAATCGCGTGCACCGGATCGTTGATCAGGTACCCGGCGGCGGCAAGTCGTGCGCCCCACGATCGAGTGAGACGACTGGCGCGCGAAGATCACCCGTGGCCATACTGGTTCTACCGGTGGGGACCGGGGAGACGAGGCCGTCCGGCGCAGCGTAAACCGCAAGCGCCGGGCGGCCTCGAGCATTACCGGGCTCGAGCATTGTCAGGACAGCAAAACTCAGGCGGCCCGCAGGGCATCGCGGAGTTTCACCTTGGCGCCGGTGCGCATCACCGCGTTGCGGTAGATCCGGGCGGCGAACCAGACCAGTCCCGGAATCAGCAGCACCACCAGTCCCACCGACACCACCGCTTCCCAAACGGGCACCCCGCCCATGGCGAGCCGCATCGGCATCAGCGTCGGCGAGAACACCGGAATCACCGAAAGTACTTCGGCGAACGTGTTGCCCGGATCCGACGGCAGCACGGAAATGCCGACGATGTATCCGACCATCACCAGCATCAGCGCCGGCATGGTCGCGCCGGCGACGTCTTCCTGGCGCGAAACCAGCGCCCCCAGCGCGGCGAACACGATCGAGTACATGAAGAACCCCAGCAGGTACCACACGATCAGCCAGACGACCGTGCCGACGGCCGCGGAAACGGAGATGGTGAGCACCCCCGTGGCCAGTCCGGTGATGACACCACCGGCGCCGATCACGACCATCTGGATCAGCCCGACCAACCCGATGCCCAGCACCTTCCCGGCCATCAGCTGCCACGGCTTGATCGTCGAGAGCAGCAGTTCGACGACCCGGGACGTCTTTTCCTCGACGACGCCCTGCGCGACGCTCTGGCCGTTGAGCAGCAGCGACATGTAGATCAGGATCCCGGCGACGATGCCCAGCACGAGCTGCTGGCCGTTGTAGTCGTACGGCTCCTCCAGCGGCGGGTCCTCGACGAACTTCGCCGACGCGATCGCGGCCTGGAACCGCGCCGGGTTCCCGCCCAGCGCCGTCACCTGCTGGTTGACCGCCACCTGCTGGGACACCAGCTGCAGGACGTTGGCCAGCTTGCCGTCGAGGTCCTTCTTCACCTGGACGTGCACGCTCTTGCCGTCGCCGGTGAGCAGCGCGTCGAGCGAGCCGTCGGCCAGCTTCGCGCGCCCGGCGGCCTCGTCGGCCACCTGCACCGTGTCGATCTTCTCGTCGACCGCCTGGCCACCGGCCTTCAGCGGCGCGGCGAGCGGCGCGGTCGCCGAGGTGTAGCCGACCGTCGAGTCGGCGTCGTTCCCGCCCGAGATCAGCTTGATCAGCACGATGCCGACCACGATCAGCAGCAGCATGACCACGGTGCTCGCGCGGTAGGCCTTCGACTTCACGCGGGTGCTGATCTCCCGGGAGGCGACCAGCCCCACCGCCGCCGTCGGGCTCATCCGGACGTCCGGGGTACTCATGCGGCGACCTCCTCGGTCGTGACGACGGAACGGAACAGTTCGGTCAGCGACGGCTGTTCGCGGGCGAACTCGCGGACCGGGCCGGTGGCCAGCGCCGCTTTGAGCACAGCCTGGTCGTCGGCGCCCTCGCCCAGCTCGAGCTCGGTCACCGGGCCCGTCCGGCCGAGCACCTTCACCCCGGGCAGCCCGTCGGCCCACCCGTCGGCGGCGCCGGGGACGTCGACCCGCAGCCGCACCGCGCCACCGGCCCGCAGCTCGCCGACCGTGCCCCTGGCCACCATCTGTCCACTGCGGACGATCCCGACGCGGTCGCAGAGCCGTTCCACCAGATCGAGCTGGTGGCTGGAGAACACGACCGGCACCCCGTCCGCCGCCTTCTCCTTGAGCACCTGGCTCATCACGTCGACCGCGACCGGGTCGAGGCCGGAGAACGGCTCGTCGAGCACCAGGATCCGCGGCTCGTGCACCAGCGCCGCGGCCAGCTGGACGCGCTGCTGGTTGCCGAGGCTGAGCTTCTGCACTTCGTCGTCGCGGCGGCCGGCGACGCCCAGCCGTTCGATCCACTTCCCGACCGACGCCCGCGCGTCGGCCGCCGGCATGCCGTGCAGCCGCGCGAGGTACGTCAGCTGCTCGGCGACCTTCATCTTCGGGTAGAGGCCGCGTTCTTCGGGCATGTACCCGATGTGGCGGCGCGTCTCGTGCGTCACCGGCACGCCGTCGTAGCGGACTTCGCCGGCGTCGGCGGACAGCACGCCGAGCGCGATCCGCATGGTCGTGGTCTTGCCGGCACCGTTGCTGCCGACGAAACCGAACAATTCGCCCGGCCGGACGTCGAATGTCATTTCGCGCAGGGCGACCACGTCGCCGTACCGTTTGGAAATCCCGTCGATCTCTAAACCGGTCATTCCGGTTCCCCCGTTCCTGTGTGGGCCCCGATCCTAGGCAGTGCGTAGACGCGCCGCCCACCCTCGCGCGTTGCCGCGCCGGGCTACGAAAGTTGCGGGCACGTAGGATCGCCTCCGCCATGGATGGAACCGCCGCCCCGCGCCGGGTGCCGAAGCACCACGGACTGTCCGCGAAGACGCTCCGGCAGCTGGAGCACGCGTCCGGCAGCCTGGCGAGCGCGAGCATCGCGGTGATGGAGCGGCGGCTGACCTGGTTCGCCCGGCTGCCCGCCGACCAGCGCGCGAGCGTCCTGCTGATCACCCAGGCCGGGGCCGCGGGCTTCGTCAGCTGGCTGCGGGACTCCAAAGAGGCCTTGAAGCTCACCACCGAGGCGTTCCGCGACGCGCCGGCCGAGCTGTCGCGGTGGATCAGCCTGCGCCAGGCGGTCGGCATGGTCCGGCTGGCCATCGAGGTGTTCGAGGAGCAGCTGCCCGACTTCGCCGCGAACGAAGCGGAACGAGCCGCCTTGATCGAGGGAATCCTGCGCTACGGCCGGGAAATCGCCTTCGCGGCGGCGAACTCCTACGCGGCCGCGGCCGAGGCGCGCGGCGCCTGGGACGCCCGGCTGGAGGCGCTGGTCGTCGACGGCATCGTCCGCGGCGACGCCGAGGAGTCGGTGCTTTCGCGGGCCACGGCGCTGGGCTGGGACCCGACGGCGGCCGCGACCGTGCTGGTCGGCAACCCGCCGTCGGAGGACCCGCCGACGGTGGTGTTCGAGGTCCGCAGCCGCGCGGCCCGCGTCGGCCGTCCGGTGCTGCTGTCGGTGCAGGGCTCCCGGCTGGTGGTCGTGGTCGGCGGGCCGACCGAGGGCGGGGTGAAGGAGCGGGAGATCCTGACCCGGATGTCGGTGGCCTTCGCCGAGGGACCGGTGGTCGCCGGCCCGACCGTCCCGACACTGGCGGCGGCCCACCACAGCGCGACGGAGGCGTTGTCGGGGCTGCGGGCGGTGGTCGGCTGGCCGGGTGCCCCCCGGCCGGTGCGGTCGACGGACCTGCTGCCCGAACGCGCGCTGTCGGGCGACGCGGAGGCGGAACGCCTGCTGGTGGACACGATCGCCCGCCCGCTCGAGGAGGCGGGCCCGACCCTGCAGCGCACGGTCGAGGCGTACCTGGAGAGCGGCGGCGTGCTGGAGACGTGCGCGAAGACGCTGTTCGTCCACCCGAACACCGTCCGGTACCGGTTGCGGAAGGCCGCGGACCTCACCGGCTGCCAGGCGACCGACCCCCGCGACGCCCTGGTGCTGCGGATCGCCCTGGCCGTGGGGCGGCTGGCGAGGGCCCGCGGTCTCTGGTGACCCGGGCCCTGCCCTTCCCGAGACGGGCGTCACGTGATGGACTTAACAGCGAAAGGTGATTGAACCCGACAAGGCTTCCGGGTTACGCGCGAGCTTCTGCGGCGCATTTTTGGAGGTTTCCGACAAAGACGCCGCACAGACACTGTGAGCGTCGGCATCCCCGGACAGCCCCCTGGACGTGTTGTCTAGAAGGGTGACAGCAGCAGTCCTCGCTCCCGGCCAGGGGTCCCAGACCCCCGGTATGTTCACCCCCTGGCTCGACCTCGACGGCGCCCGCGAGCGCGTCGCCCAGTGGTCCGACCGCGCCGGGCTCGACCTGCTCCGCCTGGGCACTGAGGCGGCGGCCGAGGAGATCCAGGACACCGCGATCGCGCAGCCGCTGATCGTCGCCCTGTCACTGCTCACCTTCGAGCACCTCCAGGCCACCGCGCCGGTGCCCGCGGACGCGCCGGTCGCCGGTCACTCCGTCGGCGAGCTCGCCGCCGCCGCGATCGCCGGGGTGCTGAAGCCGGAAGACGCCGTCGCGCTCGCCGCCGTCCGCGGTGCCGAGATGGCGAAGGCGTGCGCGCTGGAACCGACGTCGATGGCCGCGGTCATGCTCGGGGATCCCGAGCAGATCGTCTCGTGGCTCGAAGACCAGGGACTGACCGCGGCGAACCGCAACGGTGCCGGGCAGATCGTCGCCTCCGGCGCCGCCGACGCCATCGCGAAGATCGTCGCCGAGCCCCTCGAAGGCACGAAGATCCGCGCCCTCAAGGTCGCCGGCGCGTTCCACACGCACTACATGGCGCCCGCCGAAGAGGCGATGCGCGCCCACGCCGCCGAGCTGACCCCGGCCGACCCCACCCGGCCGCTGCTGTCCAACGCGGACGGTACCGTCGTCACCAGCGGGGCCGAGTACCTGGCGCGGCTGGTCTCCCAGGTCACCCGGCCGGTCCGGTGGGACCTGACGATGGACGGCCTGGTCGCGCTCGGCGTCACCCGCACGATCGAACTCGCGCCCGCGGGCACCCTGACCGGCCTGGTCAAGCGGCAGCTCAAGGGCGTCGTCACCACTATCACCGCGCTGAAGTCGCCGTCCGAGCTGGCGGCGCTGCGCCAGGAGGACGCCTCGTGACCGACCGACCCGCCCTGAGCCTCAACCCCGGCTCCCGCGGCAGCCGCGTGCTGGGCATCGGCAGCGCGCAGCCCGAGAAGATCGTCACCAACGACGACCTCTCGAAGATCATGGAGACCAACGACGAGTGGATCCAGACGCGCGTCGGGATCGTCGAGCGGCGGTTCGCGGAGAAGGACGAGCTGCTGACCGACCTCGCCGTCGCCGCCGGCACCGCCGCGCTCGCCGACGCCGGGGTCGACCCGTCCGAAGTGGACACGGTCATCCTGCCGAACTGCACGATGCCGACGCAGATCCCGAACGCCGCCGCGCAGGTCGCGGCCCGGATCGGCATCCCGGGTCCCGGCGCGTTCGACCTCAACGCCGCGTGCGCCGGCTTCTGCTACGGCCTGGGCGTCGCCTCGGACCTGATCCGCGCGGGCTCGGCCAAGAAGGTCCTCGTGATCGGCGCCGAGAAGCTCACCGACTGGGTCGACCCCACCGACCGCGCGAACGCGATCATCTTCGCCGACGGTGCGGGCGCCGCGGTCGTCGGTGCGTCGGACGAGCCGCACATCGGCCCGGTGTCCTGGGGCAGCGCGGGCGACCTGGTCGACCTGATCTACATGCGCGACCAGAAGTACATCTACCAGGAGGGCCAGTCGGTCTTCCGGTGGGCGACGACCCGGATCGCGCCGATCGCGCTGGGCGCGCTCGACGCCGCCGGGCTCAAGCCGTCCGATGTGGACGTGCTGATCCCGCACCAGGCGAACCTGCGCATCGTCGAGGCGATCGCGAAGAAGCTGCGGGCCAACGGCGCCCGCGACGACATGGTCGTCGCCGACGACATCAGGTACTCCGGCAACACCTCGTCGGCGTCCATCCCCCTGGCGCTGGACCACATGCGCAAGGCCGGGACGGCGAAGTCCGGCGACGTGGTGCTGGCGGTCGGGTTCGGCGCGGGCCTGTCCTACGCCGGCCAGGCGTTCATCTGCCCCTGACCACCGCTACGCTCCCCGCGGGCATTCGCCCGAGGGAAACAGACCCCCAGTAAGACCGAGAAGGGAACACCCCCATGGCTGACAACGCTGAGATCCTCGCCGGCCTCGCCGAGATCGTCGAAGAGGTCGCCGGTGTGGCTCAGGACGACGTCACCGCCGAGAAGTCGTTCGTGGACGACCTCGACATCGACTCGCTGTCGATGGTCGAGATCGCCGTGCAGGCCGAGGACAAGTTCGGCGTCAAGATCCCGGACGACGAGCTGGCCAACCTGAAGACCGTGGGCGACGCCGTCAACTACGTGTCGGCCAACTCCAAGTAAGACCTCTTCCCTCCTTGAGGAGACTCCCATGAGCAACATCGACGTCGTGATCACCGGTCTCGGCGCCACCACACCGCTCGGCGGGGACGTCACGTCCACCTGGGACGGTCTGCTGGCCGGGGCGAGCGGGGTTCGCGCGATCGAGGCCGATTGGGTCGAGGAGCTGCAGCTGCCCGTCAAGATCGGCGGCATGCTGGCCGTCGATCCCTCGGAAGTCCTCCCGCGGGTGCAGGCCCGCCGGCTGGACCGCTGCGAGCAGGTCGCGCTGATCGCCGCCCGCCAGGCGTGGGCCGACGCCGGGTACGCCGAGCCGACCGACGACCACACGGACGTCGACCCCGACCGCCTCGGCGTGTCGATCGGCACCGGCGTCGGCGGCCCGGTCACCCTGCTCACCCAGAACGACCTGTTGCACCAGCAGGGTCTCCGCAAGGTGTCGCCGCTGACCGTGCCGATGCTGATGCCGAACGGCCCGGCCGCGCACGTGGGCATCGACCTCAAGGCGCGGGCCGGGGTGCACTCCCCGGCCTCGGCCTGCGCCTCGGGCGCCGAGGGCATCGCCAGCGGGGTGGAGATGATCCGCTCCGGGCGCGCCGACGTCGTGATCGCGGGGGGCGCCGAAGCGTGCATCCACCCGATCACGCTGGCCGGGTTCGCCCAGGCCCGCACCGTGTCCACGCGCAACGACGACCCGGCGCGCGCGTCGCGGCCGTTCGACGCGAACCGCGACGGCTTCGTCCTCGGCGAGGGCTCCGGCGTGGTCATCCTGGAGCGCGCGGACCTGGCGAAGGCCCGCGGGGCGCGCGTCTACGCGACGATCGCCGGGCACGGCATCACCTCGGACGCCTACCACATCACCGGCAACCACCCCGAGGGCATCGGCCAGATCGCCGCGATGCGCGCGGCGATGAAGATGGCCGGGGTGACCGCCGCGGACGTCGGGCACGTGAACGCGCACGCGACGTCCACTGTGGTCGGTGACATCGGCGAGGCCACGGCGATCCGCAACGCGATCGGGGAACACCCGGTCGTGACGGCGCCGAAGGGCGCGCTCGGCCACCTCGTCGGCGGCGCCGGCGCGGTGGAGGCGATCATCACGATCCTGTCGCTCTACCACGGTCTCGTGCCGGCCACCCTGAACCTGACG
Organism: Amycolatopsis sp. NPDC026612; assembly: GCF_040638285.1. Lineage (NCBI taxonomy): Bacteria > Bacillati > Actinomycetota > Actinomycetes > Pseudonocardiales > Pseudonocardiaceae > Amycolatopsis > Amycolatopsis sp. NPDC026612. Next base: position 286,838 of record NZ_JBEZYB010000003.1, on the reverse strand, counting down.
GACCTGGACCCGCGGGTGCAGCTGGACGTCGTCGCGGGTGAGCCGCGCAAGGTCGAGCTGACCGCGGCGATCAGCAACTCGTTCGGGTTCGGCGGCCACAACACCGCGCTGCTGTTCACGCCGGCGGCCTGACCGCACCACGCAGACGGAGAAGGGGCCCGGCTTCGGCCGGGCCCCTTCCCCGCGTTCAGCACTTCTCGTGTTCGGGTGGCGGGCCACCGTCGACGGCCGCGATCTTCAGCGCGGAATTGTCGAGCACCATCGGGAGGACGAGCCGCCACCTGATGCAGGGCTCCCGGAAGTACGGCGGGGCGTCGTCGAGGGCCTGCTCGCTCTTGAACCCGACCAGGACCCGCAGCGACGACCCGGACGAGCGCTCGATCCGGTAGACGAGGGCGTCGCTGTCCTTTGTGGTGCGAACGCCGTCCTTCCAGGCTTTCTGCGACTGACCGGCAGCCCGCTCTTCGGTGACCACGGCGGTCCACTGCGCGTACTGCTTGGTGTTGATGGCGTCGAAGTACTTCCTCAAGAGCCGCCGGACGGCGTCGGCCTGCGGGTGCGCCCGCGCGTCGTCGGTCATCCGGACGTCGTCCGCCGCGCCCGGCTCGCCGCTGCTGGACGTCGACGGCGCCGACACGGCGATGGAGGCGTCGTCGGCGGGCAGGTCGGGACGGCGGTAGAGCTCGCGCGCGAGCAAGCCACCGCCGACGGTCACGGACAGCACCACGACCACGACGGGCACCAGCCAGCGCTGGCGAGAGCTGGGGGCGGGGGTGGTCACGCCGGAGAGCGTACCGGCCCCCGTCCCACGGCTCAGCCCACCTGGTGCAGCCAGGTCACCGGCGCGCCGTCGCCGGCGTGGCGGAAGGGCTCGAGCGCCTCGTCCCAGCTCGCGGCGAGGAGTTCGTCGAGCTTGTGCGCGAGCGACTCACCTCCGCGGGTCATGCTGACGAGGGCGCGCAGCTGGTCCTCGCCCACCACGATGTCGCCGTTGGCGCTGGTCCGTCCGTGCCACAGGCCGAGGCCGGGCGCGAAGCAGAACCGTTCGCCGTCGACGCCCGCGCTGGGCTCTTCGGTGACTTCGAACCGGAGCATCGGCCACGCCTTGAGCGCGGCCGCCAATTTGGCGCCGGTGCCCGCGGGCGCGCGCCAGCCGCACTCGGCGCGAAGCTGACCCGGACTGGCCGGCTGCGCCGTCCACTTCAGGTCAACGCGGGCACCCAGGGTGCCCGATATGGCCCACTCGACGTGCGGACACACCGCAGACGGCGACGAGTGGACGTACACCACACCTCGGGTGCTGCCACGGGTGCTCACTGCTACCTCCGCTTGCTCGACGAGGGACGTCTTCCCCTACGCCCTACTCCGAGCTGCAGCGTGGGCCTCAGCGCGGCTCCCGAATGCCGCCTCCGATGCGTTGAAGCACATTCTGCACCCCAAGCGTGCCGTTTGGCCACACGAACACCACAAGTCACCTCGCACACACTTTCGGAGGGCAAGCGGCCGCGCCGTCCCCGTGTCGCGCGGTCCACTGCGCCGGGCGCGCTAGCGTGTTGACCCGGAACGATGAGCAGGGAGGGGGTTTCGGTGCGACTGGTGCGCCTGGAGCGGCAGCAGTCCCGGGTGGCGGACGACATCCGGGCGGCACTGGCGTCCCTGGGCCGCGGCAGCACCGTCATCGGCGGCATCGCCCTCGTCGGTGTCGGCTCGGTGACCGAGCGCCCGATCGAGGCGGTGGTGGTGCTCCCGCACGGGGTGATCATCGTCATCGGCGTCGACCTCCCGGACCCCGCGCTCCGCCTGGAGGCACCCCTGGGTGGCCCGTGGAAGGCGGACGGCTGGCCGTTGGTCGCCGACGACGACGCGATCAACCCGGCGACGGAGGCACTGGACCTCTCCCAGGCGTGCGAAAGGCGCATCGCGGACCTGGTCCCGGGCACGGCCCCGGTGGGCACGATCATCGCGGTGGGCCCGTACGTGGAGACGGTCGACCAGCCGGCGGGCGACCTGGCGGGCCCGGTCCGGGTGCTGCACCCCACGCCGACGACGATGCTGGCGGCAACGGTGTCCCTGGCGACGGCCCACCGTCCCCGCTCGGTGGACCAGGCCCGCGCGCTGATCCGCGGGCTGGCCCCGTCGGCACCGGAGTTTTCCGACGAGGTGCTGCTCGGCGAGGGTTTCAGCCGGTTGACCGACGACGCGCCACCGGAGTCCCTTTGGGACGCCGGTCCGGCGGTCCCGGCCCAGCCACCGGGGGGCGAGGCTTCGGCGGCCGGCTCGTCCACGGTGGAGCGCGGCCCGGCTGCAGCGGACTCGGCGGCCGCGGATCCGGCTGGCGCGATTTCGGCTGGCCCGGCTCCGGCTGGCCCGGCTCCGGCTGCGCCCGGCGCAGCCGGTTCGGCTTCAGCCTCGAACACAGCTGCACCCGCAGACCCGCCGGAACCCGGCCCGACCGCACCCCGCCCGGATGCAAGCACCCCAGCCACACCGACAACTGCCTCGGCAAGCCCACCGGCACCCGCCGCAGCCGGTTCAGCCGACGCGGTTCCGGCCACACCGGCCCCGGCCACAACTGCACCCGCAGACCCGCCGGAACCCGGCCCGGCCAAGCCCCGTCCGGCGGCCGCGGCTCTGCCCGCGGTGGGCGCAAGCGACTGGCGGACCAAGGCCCCGGTCCAAGCCGAGCCGCCGCCCGCCGGTGACTCCGCATCCGTTGCGGAAACCCAGCCCACCCAAACCCAGCCGCAGCCCACCAGTGATTCCCCACCGGCCGCGGAAACCCAGCCCGCATCTGCCGAGCCGCAACCCACCAGCGACTCCCCACCCGCCCCGGAAACCCAACCCGCCCAAGCCGAGCCGCAGCTTTCCGCGACCGCGGACCTCACTCCCCCGCCCGCCGATGCGGAAGCAGCCGCGGAAGCCGGGCGCACCGAGGTTCTCCCCTCGCCAGCCGAGGAGGAACCGGACCGTCCCGCTGGTCTCCCGGCGCGGCCCGTGTTCCCCGGGACCGGAGCCGCGGAGCCATCGCCGTTCCCCGGAGCCATCCCGCCGGATGGTCCGGAACCGGCCGGCGCGGAGAGCGAGCGCACCGAAAACCTCCGTCTTCCCTCGCCGAGCAGCGAGCGAATCGAAGGTTTTGCCGCCGCCGGGCGGACCACCCCGCACCCCACCGCGCCGCCGGCCGCCGAAACCGCGGCCGCCGACCCCCCTTCCTTCCCCGCCCCGCGGCCGCAGCCCGGCCCCTCGGCCTCGCGGACCGTGCGCTGGCTTCCCCTGGCAGCCATCGGTGCACTCGTCCTGCTGGTCGTCGCCGCCATCGCCGTGGCCACCACCGGGGATGGCACCGCCGCCGCGCCCGTCGCTCCGGCCGGCCCGGCGACCCAGGCCTCACCGAGCAGGTCGGCCGCTCCCGTGCGGAACCTCCAGTTCGCCCTGCGCGCCGCCGGTGGGGATCAGCGGTGTGCGTCGCACGCCTTCGGGGATGCCCAGGCCAGTCTGCAGCGGACCAGCTGCTCCGGCGTGCGGCGGGCGAGCTACGCCGCCACCGTCGACGGGCGGGGCGGGGCCGTCACCGTCGGGATCGTCGAATTCCCCGATGCCGCGCAGGCCGCGGCCTTCAAGGCCGTCGCCGACACCCCGGGCGGTGGCGGGGTCCTCGACCTCGCCACCGAGACCGGCCAGTGGGGCGCCACGCCCGCCCCGCAGTTCGAGAACGCCGCCTACGCCAGCAAGCTCGACGGCTCCTCCGTCCGGCTGGTGCAGGCCGTGTGGGCGCCGGGACCGTCCTCTCCGGACGATCCCGGCCTGCTCAGGGCCGCGAAGGCCGCCCTGGACCTGCCCGCCCGGTGAATCAGAGCCCGTAGGCCTCGAGCAGCCGCAGCCACACCTCGCTGATCGTCGGGAACGACGGCACCGCGTGCCACAGCCGGTCCAGGGGCACCTCCCCGACGATCGCCACCGTCGCCGAGTGCAGCAGCTCCGAGACGTCCTGGCCGACGAACGTCACGCCGAGCAGCACGTTCCGTTCGGTGTCGACGACCATCCGGGCCTTGCCGGTGTAGCCGTCCGCGTGCAGGGACGAGCCCGCCACCGCGATGTCGATGTCGACGACGCGGTCCGACGAGCCCGGGCGCGCGTCCGCCAGGCCGACGGCCGCGACCTCCGGGTCGGTGAACACCACCTGCGGCACCGCGTGGTGGTCGGCCGTGGCCGTGAACCGGCTCCACGGCGAAGCCGGCACCGGCGTGCCCGCGGCCAGCGCCGCCACCGTGTCCCCCGCCGCGCGGGCGCCGTACTTGCCCTGGTGGGTCAGCGGCGCGCGGCCGGTGACGTCGCCGGCCGCGAACAGCCAGTCACCGTCCACTGCGGACACCCGGCCGGTGTCGTCGGTCTCCAGCGGATGCCCCGGCTCGATCCCGAAGCGCTCGAGCCCGGCGGTCGCGGGACGGCGGCCCGTCGCCACCAGGAACTCGTCGACGACCAGCGTCGAGCCGTCCTTCAGCGTCAGCGTCGTCCCGGAGTCCCCGGCCGCGACCTGCGAAACGCCCGAGTCCGTGTGCACCTCGACGCCGGCTTCGCGCAGCCCCGCCAGCACGAGGTCACCGGCGAACCCGGCGTTGCGCGGCAGCGGCCGCTCGCCGGTGATCACCAGGTGCACCTCCGACCCGAGCCAAGCGAACGCCTGCGCCATCTCGACGCCGACCACGCCGCCGCCGAGCACGCCGAGCCGCGCCGGCACCGAAGACGCCGACGTCGCCTCGCGCGAACCCCACGGCCGGATCGTGTCGAGCCCGGGGATCGACGGCTTGCTGGGCACGCTGCCGGTGCAGACGATCACCGCGTGCCGCGCGGTCAGCACGCGGTCGCCGTCGACGGTCACCTCCCGCTCACCGGTGAGCACGCCGTGACCGCGAACCGGTTCGATGCCGGCGCCGCGAGCCCAGTCGACCTGTCCCGAGTCGTCGCCCTTGCCGGTGAACCAGTCACGGCGCGCGAACACGGCCGCCGGGTCGAGCCGGTCGCCGACCGGGATCCCGGGCACCCGCTTCGCCGCGGCGAGGAGATTTCCCGGCCGCAGCAACGCCTTGCTCGGGATGCAGGCCCAGTAGGAGCACTCGCCGCCGAAGCGTTCGTGCTCGACGAGGGCGACCTTCAGGCCTCCGCGAGCCGCTCGTTCGGCGGCCACCTCCCCCACCGGGCCCGCGCCGATCACCACTACGTCAAAAGTCTGTGCAGCCATGGCTTCAGCGCACACCACTACGCGGGATCACGCAAGCCAACGGCTATCCTCCGTCAGGAAGCTGCAAGTTTTCGGCGGCACCGGATGCCGTCGGGCCCGGTGCTCGCGGACACATCACACGTTCGAGCACGGGAGGTTTGTCGTGGCCAGGAACACGGCTGTGCAGGTGCTGGATGATCTGACCGGTGGGCCCGCGGCGGAGACCGTCGGGTTCGGGGTGGACGGCATCGACTACGACATCGACCTCTCCTTCGCCAACGCCGAGGCGTTGCGCGCATTCCTGCAGCGGTACGCCGACGCCGGCCGCCGCACCGGCGGTCGCAAGAACCGGCCGCGGCTCGTCCCCGGCGCGAGAAAGACCACGCCGAAGCCGGCCGCCGCGAAAGCCGCGCCCGCCAAGGCCGCGCCGGTCAAGGCCACGCCCGCCAAGGCCACGCCCGCCAAGGCCGCGCCGGTCAAGGCAAAAGCCACCGCGGCCAAGCCCGCCCCCGCCAAGGCGGCCAAGCCCGCTCCGGCCAAACCAGCTCCGGCGAAGCCCGCCCGCGCAAAGGCCGAACCGGCGCAGACGCCGGAACCGGCGAAGACCACGCGCACCCGGAAGGCGGCGGAGCCGAAGACCACCACGCGGGCGGCCGCGCGCAAGGTGCCCACGGTCACGTTCTCGGCGGCCGAGTAAGTCCACAGTAGACAGAGAACGTCCGCGGGTGGTCGTGAGTGGCAATTCGGGTTCTAACCCTGATTACCACTCACGACCAGCTGCGGCAGACCGCCTGGGCCGGGGCGGTCAGGCCGCGCGCTGGGCGCCGTCGGCGTGCCAGGACGGGTAGCGGTAGCGGGTGTGCAGCAACGCCCGCTGCCGCGCCAGCTCGGCCGCGGACGGCGGGCGGGGCACGAGCGTCCCGAGCAGCTGGGACGCCGCCGCGCGCACCGCCGCCTCGACCGCCGGGAACCCGGGCCGCAGGCCGTGCTCGGCCAGCGACGCCACCGGGCTGCGGTGGGAGTCGAACGGGCGCGGGTCCGGCGGCGCGCCGGTCAGGTATCGGCCGACGAGGCCGGCGGCCGTCTCGACCAGCAGCGTCGAGTGGGCCAGCAGCCCGGTCCTGGTGCGGAACACGGCGAACCCGCACAGCTTCGCGTCGCCGACGAACAGCCCGCGGTCGCCGATCCGCGGCACCAGCCCGAGCTGGTCGACGGCGGCGCTCATCACCTGGCCGAGTGCCTCCAGGGGCCGGTCGGCCGGGCCGGGCAGCACGAGCGTCACGTTCAGGTTGCCGGGGTCGTGGAAGACGGTGCCGCCGCCGCTGGCCCGCCGCAGCACCGGGACGCCGTCGCGGAGGCACTCGTCGATCCGCACCTCGCGCGCGATCCGCTGACCGCGCCCCACCACGACGCAAACCGGGTTGCGCCAGAGCCACAGCACCGGTGACTCCGGCGCGACCCGGAGGAGCGCTTCGTCGAACGCCAGGTTTTCGGCCGGGTCCGTGAACGCGGCACGGACGTCCGACCCGGTCGTCATAGCGCTTTGAGTTCCTCCACGATCTCGCCCACCGACGACTTGGCGTCCCCGAAGAGCATGCTGGTCTTCGGATCGTAGAACAGGTCGTTGTCGATCCCGGCGAAGCCGGAGGCCATCCCGCGTTTCAAGACGATCACGGACCGGCTCTCGTTGACCTTGAGGATCGGCATCCCGTAGATCGGCGAGCTCGGGTCGGTCTGCGCGGCCGGGTTCGTGACGTCGTTCGCGCCGATCACCAGCGCGACGTCGGTCTGGGCGAACTCGGAGTTGATCTCGTCCATCTCCTTGAGCTGCTCGTACGGCACGTCGGCCTCAGCGAGCAGGACGTTCATGTGCCCGGGCATGCGGCCGGCCACCGGGTGGATCGCGTACGCGACCGTGATGCCCTTCTTCTCCAGCAGCTTCGCCATCTCGCGGACGGTGTGCTGGGCCTGCGCCACGGCCATGCCGTACCCGGGCACGACGACGACCTTGCTGGCGTACGCCATCTGGATCGCGGTGTCGGCGGCGCTCGTCGCGCGCACCGGACGGGCTTCCTTGGTCCCGCCGCCGGCCGCGATCGGCGGCCCGCCGCCGAAGCCGCCGGCGACGATCGCCGGGATGGACCGGTTCATCGCCTTGGCCATCAGGTTGGTCAGGATCGAACCGGACGCGCCGACGATCATGCCGGCCACGATCAGCGCCGTGTTGTCCAGCGCCAGGCCCATCGCCGCGGCCGAGAGCCCGGTGAACGCGTTGAGCAGCGAGATCACCACCGGCATGTCGGCGCCGCCGATCGGCAGCACGACCGTGAGGCCGAGGATGCCCGCCGCGACGAGCAGCCCGATCATCAGCCACCCGTTGTCGCCGCCGGAGACGATGAACACGGCGCAGGCGAGCGCGACCAGCAGGAGCAGCAGGTTGACCGGCTGCTGCAGCTTGCCCATCGTGATCGGGCGGCCGCTGATCAGTTCCTGGAGCTTGCCGAACGCGACGTTCGAGCCCCAGAAGGAGATCGACCCGATGATCGCCGCGAACAGCGACGCGATCGCGATGTAGAGCGGCTCGTGCGCGTAGCCGTCGGTGGAGCGGAACTCGACCCAGGCGATGAGCGCTACCGCGCCGCCGCCGACGCCGTTGAACAGCGCCACCATCTGCGGCATCGCCGTCATCTTGACCTTGCGCGCCGACGGGACGCCGACCACCGCGCCGATCGCGACGCCGAGGACGATGAGCAGCCAGTTGCCCATGCCCGGGGTGAGCAGGGTGGCGATCACCGCGATGCCCATGCCGACCGCGGCGATCCAGTTGCCGCGGACCGCGGTGCGCGGGCCCGTCAGGCCCATCAGGCCGTAGATGAAGAGGGCGAACGCGACGATGTAGAGGATCGCGACGAAGTCGGTCACTTCTCGTCCTCCTCACCGGCGACGGGTTTCTTGGCCTTGAACATCGACAGCATCCGGTCGGTGACGAGGAAGCCGCCCACGACGTTGATGGTGCCGAAGGCGATCGCGATGACCAGCAGGATCTTGTTGAACACACCGTCGACGCCGAGGCCGAGCACCACCAGGCCGCCCAGCAGCACGATGCCGTGGATCGCGTTGGTACCGGACATCAGGGGCGTGTGCAGGGTGTTGGGCACCTTCGAGATGACGGCGAAGCCGACGAACCCGGCGAGGACCAGCACCGCCAGGTTCTGCACGAGCGGACTCACGCGACACTCCCTTCGCGCCCGGCCACGCAGGCACCGGCGACGATCTCGTCCTCGAAGTCCAGCTTCAGCTCGCCTTCCTTCGTCACGAGCAGCTCCAGCAGCTCGGTGACGTTGCGGGCGTAGAGCTCGCTGGCGTGCGAAGGCATTTCGGCGGGCAGGTTCAGCGGGGACGAGATGGTGACGTCGTGCTCCACGACGTCCTCGCCCGGCTTGGTCAGCTCGCAGTTGCCGCCGGTTTCGCCGGCGAGGTCGACGACGACCGACCCGGCAGGCATGCCCTTGACGGCGTCCGCGGTGACCAGCGTCGGCGCCTTGCGGCCCGGGACCAGCGCCGTGGTGATCACGACGTCGAACTTCGTGATGGCTTCGGTGAGCCGCCGCTGCTGCTCCTCGCGCTCCTCCGGGGTCAGCTCGCGGGCGTACCCGCCCTCGCCGACCGCTTCGATGCCGAGGTCGAGGAACTGCGCGCCGAGCGACTTGACCTGCTCGCCGACTTCGGGCCGCACGTCGTAGCCGGTGGTCTGCGCGCCGAGCCGTTTCGCCGTGGCCAGTGCCTGCAGCCCGGCGACGCCGGCGCCGAGCACCAGCACCTTGGCCGGCGGGACGGTGCCGGCCGCGGTGGTGAGCATCGGGAAGAACCGCGGGAGCTTCTGCGCGGCGAGCAGCACCGCGCGGTAGCCGCCGATGCTGGCCTGCGAAGACAGCGCGTCCATCGCCTGCGCCCGGGAAATCCGCGGGACGGCCTCCATCGCGAACGCGCGCAAGCCCGCTTCTTCGAGCTTCGCGAGCCCCTCCGGGTTGCCGCGCGGATCGAGGAAACCGACGAGCACGGCGCCCCGGCTCAGCTTCGCGACTTCCCCGGGCGAAGGCGGGTTGACCTTCACGACGATCGGCGCGCCCCAGGCGTCGCCGAGTTCGGCGCCCGCCTGGGTGTACGCGTCGTCACTCAGGTGCGCACCGGCCCCGGCCCCCGGCTCGACGACGACGCGCAGCCCGCGCTGCACGAGCCGCCCGACGAGCTTGGGCACCATGGCCACCCGCCGCTCCCCGGGGCGCGATTCGGCCACCACACCCACGGTGAGCTGCTGACTCTGTTCGCTGTCCGCCACACGACCTCCTCATCGGCGAGGCACGATCCGAGGGTTGTACCACGCCGGACCGACAGTCCCCAGTGACCTGGGTCGCAAGTTCCGCCGGTTTGCCGGAAGATACGAGTGCCGCGGAGGAAACGTTCAGCTCGATTTCCAGTGCGGGACGCCGAGCAGGACCAGGCGCAGCCGCTTTTCCGCCGTTCCGGTGATTTTCGCGTCTTCACCCGGGCGGGCTTCCAGCAGTTCGACGATCGTCGTCAGCATCACGGAAACGATCAAGTCGGCGAGCATGTGCAGGTCTTCGGTGCTCCACGACCGCAGCGGCGCGAACCGGGCGAGGTCGATCGCGAGGTCGCCGGAGAACAGGCGCAGTTCGACGCCGATCGCGCGGGCGAGCGGGCCGCCGGCGTAGCGCTCGCGGGTGAGGAAGCGGAAATGGTCCTCGTTCGCCCGGACGAATTCGTGCACCGTCGCCACCGAAGCGCTGATCATCCCCTGGTAGGTGTCCGGGTCGGTGCGGGCCGAGCGGATCATGCCGCGCAGCGTGCGGGTCGTCTCTTCGACCAGCGCGACGCCGAGTTCCTCCATCGACGCGAAGTGCCGGTAGAACGCTGTCGGAACGATGCCGGCGCCCTTCGCGACCTCGCGCAGGGAAAGACTCGCGAACGGCCGATCGGCCAGGAGTTCCAAGGCCGCGTCCAGCAGCGCCTGACGGGTGCGCAGTTTTCGCTCTTGGCGGCTCACCGGCGTCAGGGGTTCGGGCACGGGGTCCAGAGTACGGATGTCCACCGCGTTGCTCACGTCACATCCTTCGCGTCTCGCGTTGACAGGGCGTCCACTCCTGCAGTGCACTGTTCAGTGTACGGTCGTTCACTGTAACCGAGGAGGTCACCGATGACGGCGCTCATCCCCCGGCGGGTGCGCGGCCTCGCCTCGCTGGCCGAGGCGCTGCTGACGCCGCACGGAATGGACCGGTACCTGGAGCTCGTCGACCCGATGCTGGTCCGCCGCGAGATCCGCGGGCTGGTCACGGCGGTGCGCAAGCAGACGCCGGACACGGTCACCGTCACCGTGCGGCCCAGCCGCGCGTGGCCCGGCTTCACCGCCGGCCAGTACGTCCGCCTGCAGGTGGAGATCGACGGCGTCCGGCACACGCGCTGCTATTCACCGTGCGGTTCGCAGTACGACGGCGAACTGGAGTTCACGGTCAAGGAGCAGGGCCTGGTCTCCGGGCACCTGAACCGCGCGCTCGGCGTCGGCTCGGTGGTCGGTCTGTCCACTCCGGACGGCACGTTCACGCTGCCCGCCACCCGGCCGGACCGCGTGCTGCTGATCGCCGGTGGCAGCGGGATCACGCCGGTGCTCGCCATGGCCCGTACGCTGGTCGCCGAGGGGCACGCCGGCGAGATCGTGTTCCTGCAGTACTCGAACGGCCCGGCCGACGCGCTGTACCGCACCGAACTGGCCGAGCTCGCCGCCCGGCACCCCGGGCTGCGCGTCGTGCACGCCTACACCCAGTCCCGGGGCGGTGACCTGAACGGCTTCTTCTCGCCGGAGCACCTCCGGCGGGTGGCGCCGTGGTACCGCGACGCGGAGGCGTTCGTCTGCGGCCCGAAGCCGCTGATGGACGCGGTGCGGGAGCAGCTGGGTGAACGCGTGCACACCGAAGAGTTCACGCCGCCGGCGTTGACCTTCGACACGGCGAACGCCGAGGGCCAGGTCCGGTTCAAGCGCAGTGGCCGCGAGTGCGCGAACTCGGGGAAGCCGTTGCTGGAGCAGGCCGAGGAAGCCGGGCTGTCGCCGGAGCACGGCTGCCGGATGGGCATCTGCTTCTCCTGCACGCAGCTCAAGACCGCCGGGCGCGTCCGCAACGCGAAGACGGGCGAGATCTCCGGCGAAGAAGACGAAGAAATCCAGCTCTGCATCTCCGTCCCGGTCGGGGACGTCGAGATCGACGCTTAGGGAGTTCACCATGACCGGCTTGCAGGATCGCCTGACCCCGGACCAGGTCGAAGAGTTCGGCCGCGAGCTCGACGCGCTGCGGCAGCGCATCGTCGACGACCTGGGCCAGGAAGACGTCGACTACATCCACGAAATCATCAAGACGCAGCGCGGCCTCGAGGTCGCCGGGCGCGCGTTGCTCTTCGCCGGGTTCTTCCCGCCGGCGTGGCTCGCCGGCGTCGGTGCGCTGTCGCTGGCCAAGATCCTCGACAACATGGAGATCGGCCACAACGTCATGCACGGCCAGTACGACTGGACGCGCGACCCGGCACTGAGCTCACAGCGGTTCGAGTGGGACACCGTGGCGCCGGCGGAGAACTGGCGGCACTCGCACAACTACATCCACCACACGTACACGAACATCCTCGACAAGGACCGCGACGTCGGGTACGGCGTCCTGCGGATGGATGACGCCCAGAAGTGGCACCCGTACTACCTCGGCAACCCGGTGTACGCGACGCTGCTGGCGATCTTCTTCCAGTGGGGCGTCATGCTGCACGACCTCGAGATCGAACGGGTGGTCAAGGGCGAGCGCAGCTGGGCCGAGAACGTGCCGGTGCTGCAGAAGATCGTCCGGAAGGTGGGGCGCCAGGTCGGCAAGGACTACGTCCTGTTCCCGCTGCTGACCGGCCCGCTGGCGCCGCTGACGTTCCTCGGCAACGCGACGGCGAACCTGACCCGGAACCTGTGGGCGTTCGCGATCATCTTCTGCGGCCACTTCCCCGCCGACGTCGAGAGCTTCACCGAGGAGGAGACGGCTTCGGAGTCGCGCGGCCAGTGGTACCTGCGCCAGATCCTCGGCTCGGCGAACATCAGCGGCGGCCCGCTGTTCCACGTCTTGAGCGGGAACCTGTCGCACCAGATCGAGCACCACCTGTTCCCGGACATCCCGGCGCGCCGCTACCCGCAGATCGCCGGCGAGGTGCGCGCGATCTGCGAGAAGTACGGGCTGCCGTACCACACGGGGCCGCTGCGCAAGCAGCTCTGGTCGGTGGCGAAGAAGATCGTGAAGCTGGCTCTTCCGCAAAGTTCGCCGTCGCCGGTTACCGTGGAACCCGACTGGCAGCTCCGAGCAGCGTGAGGGTGACATGGTGGGTCAGTTCGAACGAGACAAGGACACCCTGCAGGTGATCACCGAATCGGCCGCGACGCACGTCGGCAACATCGCGAGCATCATCACCGGCGCGGTCCGCGACATCGCCCGGGAGACGGGTGACTGGCTCACCGACGTCATCGAGATGCGGGAAGCCTCGCAGCGGGCCCGGGACGACGACCCGGACCTGCCCTGACCCGACCTTCGTGAGGGCCACCTCGAGGAACTTCACGTTCCTCGAGGTGGTCCTCACGGCTTTCAGCCGGCGGAACTGTCGGTGCCGCCCGGTAGCGTGGAACCGGGGGGCGCCCCGGGCGATCCGGGCGATCCGGGGTGGTGGTCGGGGGAAAACCGGGTGGGCAGCGGCCGCCGCCCCGGCGAGACTGAACCCGTGACCAGCCTCGACCTGCCCCGGCCCCACCCGCTGCGCCGCGTCTTCGGCCCCCTCGTCACGCGGGATTTCCGGGCCGAGTACCTCTGGCTGTGGCTCGCCGGCCCGCTCACCGGCTTCTCGCTGCTCAGCTTCCTCGCCGTCCTCGCGCTCGGCCTGTGGCTGACGCCCGTCCTGCTCGGGTTCCTGGTGCTCGCCGGGGCCGTCTTCTACGCCCGCGGCCTCGGCACCGCCCACCGGCGGCTCGCCCGGGCCCTGCTCGGCGTCAGCGTGCCCGCCCCACGGCGTCCCGAGCTCAAACCCGGGCTGTGGAGCTGGGTGAAAGCCCGCGTCGGCGACCCCGCGGGCTGGCGCGCCGCCGGCTACCTGCTCCTCCGCCTCCCCCTCAGCTTCGCCGGGTTGCTCACCGTCTTCTCCGCGACGCTCTACACCCTCGCCGCCACGCCCTACTGCTTCTTCTGGTTCCCGCTGGGTGAACGGCGGCTGGCGGTCTTCGACATCCAAGCCGACACCTGGGCGGGTGCGCTGGCCTGGTCGGCGTCCGGGCTGCTGGTGCTGGTCGCGCTGCCGCGGGTCACGCACGCCTTCGCCGCGCTCGACCGGCTGCTGGTCGTCGGCCTGCTCGGCGAGCGCGAACTGTCCGAACGCGTGCGTGACCTGGAGGCGAGCCGCGCGACGGCGGTCGAGGACGCCGCCCTGCGGCTGCGGCGCATCGAGCGGGACCTCCACGACGGCGCCCAGGCCCAGCTCGTCGCCTTGGCGATGAAGCTCGGCCTGGCCAAGGACGAGCTGGCGGACGTCGACCTGCCGCAGGTCAAGGCCCTGGTCACGGCGGCGCACACCAACGCCAAGCAGGCGTTGACCGAGCTGCGGGACCTCGCCCGCGGCATCCACCCCGGCGCCTTGGACGCGGGCCTCGACGTCGCCCTCGCCACGCTGGTCGCGACGTCCGGGATCGACGCGCGGGTCGCGGTGGACCTGCCGCGCCGCCCGCCGCCCTCGCTGGAGACGATCGTCTACTTCAGCGCCGCCGAGCTGCTCACGAACGCCGCGAAGCACGGCGGGCGGACGCTGGTCGAAGTCACCGAAGAGCGGGACGTCCTGCGGCTGCGCGTGCGGGACAGCGGCAACGGCGGTGCCCGGCTCGTGCCGGGCGGCGGGCTGGCCGGCGTCGCCGAACGGCTGCGGACGGTCGACGGCGAGCTGACCGTCACGAGCCCGCCGGGCGGCCCGACCGAAGTGTCCGCGCGGGTGCCGCTGCCCCGCTAGGGTCGCGGGATGCGGATCGTCATCGCGGAGGACTCCACCATCCTGCGCCAGGGTCTCGTCGAGCTGCTGACGTTCCGCGGCCACGAGGTCGTCGCCGCGGTGAAGGACGCGGACGCGCTGCGGGAAGCGGTCACCGCCCACACCCCCGACGTGTCCATTGTGGACATCCGGATGCCGCCGACGCACACCGACGAAGGCCTGCGGGCGGCGATCGCCCTGCGCCGCGAGCTGCCCGGCTGCGCCGTCCTGCTGTTCTCCCAGTACGTCGAGACGAAGTACGCGGCCCAGCTGCTGGCCGACCGCGCGGGCGGCGTCGGCTACCTGCTGAAGGACCGCGTCGCCGAGGTGTCGGACTTCCTCGAAGCGCTGCGGCGGGTCTCGGACGGCGAAACGGTCCTCGACCCCGAAGTCGTCAGCCAGCTGTTTTCGGCGACGCGCCGGACCTACGCGCTCGACGGGCTCACCCCGCGGGAACGCGAGGTGCTGGGCCTGATGGCGGAGGGCCGGTCGAACTCCGCGATCGCGGCGGAGCTGTTCCTCTCGGCCGGATCCGTCGAGAAGTACGTGACGTCGATCTTCGGCAAGCTCGGCCTGCCACCGTCCGAAGGGGACAACCGCCGGGTGCTCGCGGTGCTGCGCTACCTGGATTCCTGAGCCTAGGCTGGAGCGTATGTACTCCACCGAGATCGAGGTCCGCACCGGCGCCGAAGCCGTCGTCCACGACCTCACCCACGAAGCCGAGGCCTTCCTGCGCGACGCCGACGCGACCGACGGGCTGCTGCACGTCTGGGTCCCGCACGCCACCGCCGGGCTGGCCATCCTGGAAACCGGCGCCGGCAGCGACGAAGACCTGCTGACCGCGCTCGACGAGCTGCTCCCCCGCGACGGCCGCTGGCGGCACCGGCACGGGAGCCCGGGTCACGGCCGTGACCACGTGCTCCCCGCGCTGGTGCCGCCCTACGCGACGATCCCGGTGCTCGGCGGCGTCCTCGCCCTGGGCACCTGGCAGTCGATCTGCCTAGTGGACACCAACCTCGACAACCCCGTCCGCAAGGTGCGGTTCAGCCTCCTGGCGGGCTGACCGGCCCGGCCACAGCGTCACCAGCAGGCCCACCGCCAGCAGGGCGCCGAGCACCCACAGCGCCGTCGTCACGTCGGGCGCGCCCGGCACACCCTGCAGCAGGCTGCGCAGGGCTTCCGTGGAGAACCGGAACGGCGTCCACGACCACAGCAGCGCGCGGTAGGCCGGGTTCAGCAGCTCCGGCACCTGCCCGGCCACCGCGGGCGCCACCAGGTACAGCGGCGCGAGGACGGCCATCGCGCGCACCCCCAGCAGGCGCAGCAATCCGGCCTGCACCGCCGCGAACGCCGTCGCGGCGAGGAAGACGAGCCCGAGGACGTCCGCCGTCAGCGGCAGCGTCGCATCCCACAGCGCGAAGAACCCGGCCACCACCGCGGTGATCAGCACCCCGGCGCCGGTGACCTGCAGGATCCGCGCGCCGGCGCCGATCGTGCGGCCGGTCCGCTTCGCCAGCTGGGTCAGCGCGAGGCCCGCGACCAGCGCGCCGATCCAGGCCAGCGCGCTCGCGGCCAGCGGGGCGACCCGGCCCGCCGCCCCCACCGGGTGCAGGACCTCCTGCTTCGGCGCACCAGCCAGCGCACTCGCGGCGCCGGTCAGCGCCTGCTGGGCGACCTGGGTGCCTGCCGGGTTGACCGCCCCCGATGTCACCACAGTCGCCACCGTCGCGACCGGTCCCGGCACGAGTTCGAGCACGCCGTAGACCTTCTTGTCCTCCAGCAGTTTCCGCGCCTCGGCCGGGGTCGCGACGGTCCAGGCGAGCTGGCCGCCGCCGTGGGCGGCGATGCGCTGCGCGATCTCCGGTGGTGCGGCGACGGCGACCGGGACGCCGTCCGGCGCGACGGTGGCCTGGGCCCCGAAGGTGAGGAATCCGAGCACCACCGCCACCAGCGCGCCGGCCACGGCCGCGACCAGGGCGAGCGCCCCTGCGGGACGGGTCATCACTTCCTCCAGTTATTCGTCACTTGTTGAATTACGCTCAAGGTACGACGCGGCCTCCCGAAAGTCAACGCGTGTTGAATAGTGGCGCCGGTAGCCTCGAACCCGTGACGAAGAAGCGGCTGGTGCTCTGGGACATCGACCACACGCTGGTGGACTTCACCGAACTCGGCGCGGCCTGGTACGCGACCGCGTTCACCGCCGCGACCGGGGCGACCCTGCGCGTGCACCCCGTGTTCGGGGGCCGCACGGAACGCGCGACGACGACCGACCTGCTCACCGCGAACGGCATCGAGGCGACGGAAGAGACGATCCTGGCCCTGTTCCGGGCCCTGGTGGCGGAGTCGGAACGCCACCGGCACACCTTCGCGGACACGGCCCGCGCACTGCCGGGTGCGGCGGAGGCGCTGACCGCGTTCGCCGCCCGCGGCGACGTCGTCCAGACGCTCGTCACCGGCAACCTGCCGGAGATCTCGCGCCACAAGCTCGTCGCGTTCGGTCTGCACGAGCACCTCGACCTGGAGATCGGCGGCTACGGCACGCTCTCGGTGCACCGTCCGGACCTGGTCCCGCACGCGGTGGGACTGGCGGCGGTCAAGCACGGGACCGAGTTCGGCGCCGACGCCGTGGTCGTCATCGGCGACACCCCGAACGACGTCAGGGCCGCGGTGGACAACGGCGCGGTTTCCGTCGCCGTGGCCACCGGGCACTACTCCGCCGAGGAGCTGCGGGCGGCGGGCGCGCACACCGTGCTGCCGGATCTGGCCGACACCGACGCGGTCCGGCAGGCCGTCCTCGGCTGACCATCCTCCTCGGGAGGGGGATGTCCCTCAGCCGAACGGACGACTCCCCTAGGGGGAATCTCGTCCTGACGCCCGATGTCGCCGTCGGCCGGACTCGACAGACTCATCCGCATGACTGAAGCAGGGGCGGCGGCCGGGCCCGTCGGTGGGGGACGCATCCGGAACACGGTTGCGGTGCTCAGACAGCGACTGCCGTTCACCAGCAGCGTCACGCTCGCCATGCTCGCACTGGCCGTCGCGAGCGGGGCGCTCTGGAACGCCGCCGAAGACCGCGCAGCCTACCCGTTCGTCGCCTACGGGCTGCCGTCGCTGGAAGCCGGCCGGTGGTGGACGATGCTCACCGGCCCGTTCTTCGCCGTCATCCCGTGGTTCTACCTCCCGATGGTCGGCAGCTTCGCGCTCTTCGCCGGCTTCGCCGAGTGGAAGCTGGGCACGCGGCGCGCGATGGCGGTGACCATCGGCGGCCAGCTGGTCTCGGTGCTCGTCGCGACCCAGTTCCTCGCGCTGTGCCGCAACTCCGGCTGGCTGTGGGCCGAGCGCGTCGCGGGCAGCCTCGACGTCGGGTTCTCCGGTGGCGCGCTCGCCGCCGTCGCGATCGCCAGCGCGACCCTGCGGCCGCCGTGGGCGCTGCGCCTGCGGGCCGGGCTCTGCGTGTACGCCGGCGTCGCGATCGTCTACGTCGGCACGCTGGCCGACCTCGTGCACTTCTTCGCGCTGCTGCTGGCGCTCCCGCTCGGCAAGCGCCTGGTGGGCGAGCGGCGGGCGGGCGGCCCGGCGACCCCGAACCTGCGGGAGTGGCGGGTGCTGGCCGTGGCCGGCCTGCTGCTGCTCACCATCGCCGAGATCGTGATGTTCCTGGTGCCCGGCGACGGCCCGTTCGGCTCCGACGAAGGGGTTTCGCTGTCGGCGCCGGAACTGGGTGTCCTGGTCCTGCTGGTGGTGCCGATGCTCAACGGGCTGCGCAAGGGCAGCCGCGTCGCCTGGCGCTGGGCCGTCGCGCTGTCGGCTTTCGTGACGCTGCAAGGGCTCGCCGTCGCGACGCTCGTCGGGGTGGCCGACATCTTCGGCGGGGACTACGACACCGACGGCCTGCCGCTGTTCTTCGTGGACAATCTCCTGTGGACGGTCGAGCTGGCCGTCCTGATCGCCGCGCGGCACGCCTTCCGGGTGCCATCCCGACGCCGGCTGCGGCGCCACGCGCAGGGTCCGGGGCCGGCGCTGGCCCGCACGCTGCTGGGGCACCACGGCGGCAGCACGCTGTCGTGGATGACGACCTGGCCGCGCAACACCTACTTCGTCCGCGAGGACGGCCGGTCCTACCTCGCCTACCGCCGGCACGCCGGGGTCGCGGTCGCGCTCGGCGACCCGATCGCGCCGGACGGCACCGCGGCAGCCACGGTCACCGAGTTCACCGCGATGTGCGAAAACTCCGGACTGGTGCCGTGCGTGTTCTCGGCGACGGAAGCCACCGTCGCGGCGACGCGCGAGCTGGGCTGGCAGCACGTCCAGGTCGCCGAGGACAACGTGCTCGACCTCGACGGCCTCGAGTTCCGTGGCAAGGCCTGGCAGGACGTCCGGTCGGCGCTGAACAAGGCCGCCAAGCAGGACATCGAGTTCCGGCTCGTCCGCCTGGCCGATCAGCCGGAGCCCATCCTCGCCCAGGTCCGGGCGCTGTCGGAGGAGTGGATGTCCGGCAAGGCCATGCCGGAGATGGGCTTCACGCTCGGCGGCCTCGACGAGGCGATGGATCCGGCGACGCGGGTCGGCCTGGCGGTCGACGCGGAGGGCACGGTCCACGGCGTGACGTCGTGGCTGCCGGTCCACACGGGCGCCGGCAAGATCGGCGGCTGGACGCTGGACGTCATGCGCCGCAGCCCCCACGGCTTCCGGCCGGTGATGGAGTTCCTCATCGCGTCGGCGTGCCTGGCGTTCCGCGACGAAGGGGCCCGGTTCGTCTCGCTGTCGGGTGCGCCGCTGGCCCGCAGCGGCTCCGGCCCGGCGCGGCCGGTGGACCGGGCGCTGGAGTCGCTGGGCCGCGTGATGGAGCCCTACTACGGCTTCCGTTCGCTGCACGCCTTCAAGGCGAAGTTCCAGCCGCGGCACGTCCCGCTGTACCTGGCTTTCCGCGACGAAGCCGACCTCCCGCGCATCGGGCTGGCGCTGAGCCGGGCCTACCTGCCGGACGTCCGGCTGCGGCAGCTGGCGAAGCTGGTCAGTAGCTCTCGGGCACGCTGATCCGCTGCGGGAAGCGGATGTTCCGCCTGCTGATGACGTTCTGGTCCTTCGGGATCAGCCTGCCGTCGGTCAGGCGGAGCCAGTGGCCGTTGCGCGAATCGGTGAAGGCGAGCATCACGCCCGGAGTCAGGTCCGGGCGCTGCCACTCCGCGCGGATCGGCATCCGCCACTTCCCCGGCGGCAGGATGGCGTAGAGGTATTCGTCGTCCTCGATGGCCGGCCCGCGGTGCAGGGTGGACCCGGTCATCGGCAGGTGCCGCACGAGGTCGAACGAGACGACGACGTGGTTGATCGCTTCGGCGTTCGCGTTGGACACGACCATGTAGCCGTCAGCGTCGGCTCCGGGCTCGGCGCGCTCGATCCACGCGGTGACCTTCGCGGCCTGCTCCTGCCGCTCGCGCAGGTCCCGGTCCCGCCGGTCCGCCTCCGCGAGCCTGCCGTCCCGGATGGCGATCCACAACGCCACCACGACGGCGCCGATCGTGCCGATGCCTCCGGCCCACTGGCCCGACGCGCCCCACCACTCCGGATTCCGCGGTTGGACCAGCCAGATCCAGGCTTTGGCCAGCAACGGCCCGAAGAGCAGAACGAACCCGGCCACGGCGAGCACCCCGAACGCGGCGATCCGGATCCGCGCGAGCCGTCTGTCCATGGGCCCACAGCCTGCCGAATCCGGGCGCTCAGCGGTAGGTCGTCGTCGGCGGGGTCGTCGTACTCCGGTCGGCCGCCGGGACGAACCGGTAGCTGCGCACGATCCGCTCCAGGTCCTCCCGCACCGAAGGGCCACCGCGGTCGCTGTCGGCGTAGGCCACCACCACGCCGGACCCGCCCGAGCCGTCCGCGAACGCCAGCGCCGCCACCAGCGCGTGCTTCGCCGCGCACTCGCCTGTTTCCGCCGGGACGACGTCGGCGACCACGATCCGGGCGGGGATCGCCGAGCCGTCGGCCTTCGTGACCTGCGCAGCCGGGCCCGGGGTCACCTGGGTCGTTCCGCCGTAGGCGGCCGCCGACAGGTCCGTTGCGGCCTTGCGTACCGCCGCCTCGGGGTCCGTCAGTGGCTCCGTGGTGACGCCCGCGCCCCCCAGCGTCGCCTGGGCGCAGAAGTCCTTGCCCAGGAACGCGCTCGTGATCAGCTTGAAGCCGGCCCAGCCGTGCTGCGTGGCCGGCGCCGGCTCCCAGTTCGGCGGGACGTCGTAGGCGTACGAACCGTCGCGCCCCGCCACGGACTGCCAGCCGGCGACCACGGCCGGGACTGCCGCGTGCGACGAAGGCGTCGCCACGAGAGGCGCGGGCGGCGGCGAGGACGACGCCGGGTGCGGTTTGCCGACACCCAGCGCGTTCAGCACGCCGGCGACCAGGGCGATGAACGCGAGGCCGAACCACGGCGCTCGCCGCCACTTCAGCGGCTTCGGCTTCGGCCGGATCCGCTTCGGCTGCGCACGCGGCGCGTCCGCGGGTTCGTCACCGCCGAACCCGCGGAGCGCGGCGTTGTCCTCGTACCCCGGCGTCGTGTCGTCGGACCGCCGTGAGAACCGGCTCATCAGCCCCGGACGAGCTTGACCAGGTGCTCGACGATCGCGTCGACCGCGATTTCCTCGCGCTCGCCGGTCCGCCGGTCCTTGACCTCGACGACACCGTTGGCCAGGCCGCGCCCGACGACCAGGATGGTCGGCACGCCGAGCAGCTCGGCGTCGGCGAACTTGACGCCCGGGGTCGCCTTGCGGTCGTCGAGGATGATCTCGAGGCCCGCCGCGTCCAGCTCGGCGGCGATCTTCTCGGCGCCGGCCGCGACCGTCTCGTCCTTGCCCGCGATGACGATGTGCACGTCGAACGGCGAGACCACGCGCGGCCAGATCAGGCCCAGGTCGTCGTGGTTCTGCTCGGCGAGCACGCCGACCAGCCGCGAGACGCCCACGCCGTAGGAACCCATCGTGATCCGGATCGGCTTCGAGTCGGGACCGAGCGCGTCGACCTCGAACGCGTCGGTGTACTTGCGGCCCAGCTGGAAGATGTGCCCGATCTCGATGCCGCGCGCGGCGACCAGGGTGCCGTGCCCGTCCGGCGACGCGTCGCCCGCGCGGACCTCGGCGGCCTCGATGGTGCCGTCCGGGGTGAAGTCGCGGCCGGCCAGCAGGTCGACGACGTGGTGGTCGACCTTGTCGGCCCCGGTGACCCAGGCGGTGCCGGGGGCGATCCGCGGGTCGGCGAGGTAGCGCACGCCGTTGTCCTGCAGCGCCTTCGGGCCGATGTAGCCCTTGACCAGGAACGGGTTCTTCGCGAAGTCGGCCTCGTCGAGCAGCTCGACCTCGGCGGGCTCCAGGGACGCTTCGAGGCGCTTCATGTCCACTTCGCGGTCGCCCGGGACCGCGACGCAGACGAGCTCCCACTCGGCCGAACCCGGCAGCCGCGTCTTGAGCATGACGTTCTTCAGCGTGTCCGCCGCGGTGAACGTGCGGCCCAGCTCGGCGTTGTTCAGGAAGCTGACCAGCGTGTCGATGGTCGGCGTGTTCGGCGTGTGGTGCACCTGCGCCTCGGGGCGGCCCTCGATCGGCTGCGCGGCCGGCGCGGGCGTGACGACGGCTTCGACGTTCGCCGCGTAGCCGGACTCGGTGCTGCGGACGTAGGTGTCCTCGCCCGTCTCGGCGACCGCGAGGAACTCCTCGGACGCCGAGCCGCCCATGGCCCCCGACGTCGCCTTCACGACGACGTACTCGAGGCCGAGGCGGTCGAACAGCTTCACGTAGGCGTCGCGGTGGGCCTGGTAGGAGCGCGCCAGGCCGTCGTCGTCGAGGTCGAAGGAGTAGGAGTCCTTCATGACGAACTCGCGGCCGCGCAGGATGCCGGCGCGGGGGCGCGCTTCGTCGCGGTACTTCGTCTGGATCTGGTACAGCGTGACCGGGTAGTCGCGGTACGAGCTGTACTCGCCCTTGACGGTGAGCGCGAAGAGCTCCTCGTGCGTCGGGCCGAGCAGGTAGTCGGCACCCTTGCGGTCCTTGAGGCGGAAGAGGCCGTCGCCGTACTCGGTCCAGCGGCCGGTGGCCTCGTAGGGCTCCCTCGGCAGCAGCGCGGGGAACTGGATCTCCTGCGCGCCGATGGCGTTCATCTCTTCGCGCACGACGGCTTCGATGCGGCGCAGCACCCGCAGGCCCAGCGGCAGCCAGGAGTACCCGCCCGGGGCGACCCGGCGGACGTAGCCGGCACGTACCAGGAGCCGGTGGCTCGGTACCTCGGCGTCCGCCGGATCCTCGCGCAACGTGCGAAGGAACAACGACGAAGTCCTGGTGATCACTGGGGGGCTCCCTGCGCCGGGCGGGTGTGAAAGTCCCGCTCAGGGTAGTCAATCCCCCGGCCGTGACTCCAACGGGTTACTCGGCGGCAGCGCGGGTGGCCTGGCCCGGTGCGGCTGGTCGGTGCCCTAGAGCGGCCGGGGCGGCCTGGTGGGCGACCCGGTTGGTGGTGCGGGGCGGCTGCTCGGCGCCGGGGCCCGGCCGGTCAGCGGCCTGCCCGGCTGGGGCGCCCCGCAGCGGGTAGAAAGGCGGCATGAGCGCTCGCGTACTACTGCCCTGGACCGACATCGAGGTGCCGGAGGGAGTCGAGGCCGCTTACTACGGCGGTGGCGGTGCGCCGCCGGCCGACCTCGGGGACGTCGAGTTCTACGTGCTGCCCTACGACCGCGGGCCGGAGCCGCCGAAGCTGATCACGGCGCTGCCGTCGCTGCGGGTCGTCCAGTCGCTGTCCGCCGGGGTCGAGGCGCTCGTGCCGCTGGTGCCCGCGGGCGTGCGGCTGGCGAACGGACGCGGGCTGCACGATCTGAGCGTCGCCGAACACGCCCTCGCGCTCATCCTCGCGGCGCAGCGGGACCTGCCGCGCTGGTTCGCGCAGCAGACGCGCGGCGAGTGGGTGCGCGAACACACGCGGTCGCTGGCCGACAGCCGGGTCCTCCTGGTCGGGTACGGCTCGATCGGGCAGGCCGTCGAACGCCGGCTCGTCGCCGCCGACGCGCTCGTGACGCGGGTGGCGAGCCGCCCCCGTCCGGACGACGGCGTCCACGGCGTCAGCGAGCTGCCCGCGCTGCTGCCCGACGCCGACATCGTGGTGCTGGTCCTGCCGGACACCCCCGCGACGCGCGGCCTGATCGGCCCGGACGAGCTCGCCGCCCTGCCCGACGACGCCCTCGTGGTCAACGTCGGCCGCGGTACGGCGATCGACACCGGCGCGCTCCTCGCCGAGACGCGCACCGGGCGACTGCGCGCCGGTCTCGACGTCGTGGACCCGGAACCGCTGCCCGCGGATCATCCACTGTGGACGGTGCCGGGCGTGGTCATCACCCCGCACATCGCGGGCGGGTCGGCGTCGTTCTACCCGCGCGCGAAGAAGCTCGCGGCGGAGCAGCTGCGGAGGTACGTGCAGGGTGAGGAGCTGCTCAACCTCGTAGCGCACTGACGGCGGGGCCGTCCCCGGGTCAGGACAGCACGTACACGTGCCATTCGTCGTCGACGCGGTAACCGCACCGCTCGTACACACCCAGTGCGCGGTGCGCGTTGTCGACGTCGACGTTGAGGGCCGAGCGGTCGAACCCCGCGTCCTTCGCCGCCTTGAGGGTGTGCCCCAGCAGGCCCGACGCGACGCCGCGGCCTCGCAGGGCTTCGCGCGTTCCCACCCAGGTGGCGTAGTGCTCGCGGACGCCCGTCGCTTCGGCTTCGGACGCGTAGAAGTGGCTCAGCACGAACGCCAGGACCTTGTCGCCTTCCAGCACCAGGAACGACAGGTCCGGGCGGAAGTCCTTCGAGCCGGTGACCAGGTGGCGCCAGGCGGCCGGCTCGTACACGGTGCTGCCCCAGTGGCCGGCGAAGGTGTCGTTGCGGGCGTCGAGCGCGGCGAGGTCGTGCTCGAACCCGAAGGGCACCGCCTCGAAGCCGTCCGGCAGCGGCGGTTGCGGCGGAAGATCGGCGAGGCCGACGCGCATGTTCACCATCGTCCGCCCGTGTGTGTAGCCCGCACGGGTGAGGACACCGGCGATCCAGCGCTCGTTCTGGTGGCTGCCGTGGTGCAGTTCGAGCGGCGCGCCCGGGAAGGCGCGCTCGTGGACCTCGCGGCTCGTGCGCGCGAACCACTCGACCAGGTGATGGCCGACGGCGTCGCTCCGGTGGTCCGGGTGCACGACCGACTGGAGCCGGATCATGTGCACCGGGTCGGCGGCGTCCCGGCGGCGGACCAGGCCGTAGCCGGCGAGCCGAGCACCCGCCCAGACGCCGACGGTGGCGCGGGCCAGGTCGACGTTGGGGGCTTCCAGCTCTTCGCGGAGGTCTTCCGCGCTGAAGTGGTCACCCGTCCGGTCGGCTTCCTCGGCGGCCGCGTACAGCCGGGCAAGGCCCGGAACGTCGTCGAGGGTCAACGGGCGCCAGGTCAGGTCCATGCCCGGAGGCTAGGCCGGGCGGCGGCGCCCGTGCACCCCGATTTACGCTCGGGACGTGCTGGTGCTCCTCCCCCCTTCCGAGACCAAGGCCGACGGCGGCCGCGGCGGCCCGCTGGACCTCGGCGCGCTGTCGTTCCCCGAGCTGAACCCGGCGCGCGCGAAGCTGGCCGACGCGCTGACCGAGCTGGCCGCCGACGTCCCGGCGAGCATCGCAGCCCTGGGCCTCACCGAGCGCCAGGCCGGGGAGGTCGCGCGCAACGCGGAGCTGTGGACGTCACCGACGATGCCGGCGCTGCGCCGCTACACCGGCGTCCTTTACGACGCGCTCGACGTGAAGAGCTTCACGAAGGCCGGCCTGGAGAAGGCGCACCGGCGGCTGGCGGTGACGTCGTCGCTGTTCGGCGTGGTCTCGGCGACCGATCCGATCCCGGCGTACCGGCTCTCGGGCGGCACCTCGCTGCCGTCCCTCGGCACCGTCCGCGGGCTGTGGAAGCCGGTTCTCGAGCCGGTGCTGCAGGCGGTCGACGGCCTGGTCGTGGACCTGCGCTCGGGCACGTACTCGGCGTTCGCGAAGCTGCGCCCGGACGCGGTGACGGTCCGCGTGGTCACCGAGAACGCCCGCGGCGAGCGGGTGACGGTGAGCCACTTCAACAAGGCGTACAAGGGCCGCTTGGCGCACGTGCTGGCGGCCACCCGCGCCGAACCGTCCACAGTGGACCAGCTGGTGAAGGTGATCACCAAGGCCGGCCTGGTGGTCGAGCGCACCGGCGAGCACGCGCTGGAACTGGTCACCGAGGGCTGAGGCCCTCAGAACCGGTCCGGGGCGAACGGGCTCAGGTCGAAACCCGGGTCCTCCCCCAGCGCGACCGCCGCGACGAGCTTCCCCGCGAACGGCGCGTTCGTCAGCCCACCCGCGCCGAAGCCGGTCGACACCGCCAGACCGGGCCGGAGCAGGCCCAGGACCGGGAGCCCGTCCGGGGTGCCGGGGCGGAACCCGACCCGGGTCTCCGCGAGGGTCGCGTCCGCGAGACCGGGCGCCACCGTCAACGCGTTCTCCAGCACTTCACGCTGCCCGGCCGCGGTGACGCGGTAGTCGAAGCCCGACTCCGCCTCGCGCGTCGCGCCCGCGACGACGCGGCCGCCGCCGAACGCGAGGAGGTAGTGGCCGCCGCGCGGCAGGACGACCGGCCACGCCGCCGTGTCGGTGCCCGGCAGGTCGAAGTGGCTGATCTGGCCCCGGTGCGGCGTCACCGGAAGGTCGATCCCCAGCGGGGCCAGCAGTTCCCGGCTCCACGCGCCGGCCGCCACCACGACACTGTCCGCCTCGAGCGGGCCCTCCGGGCTCGCCACCGTGCCGTCGGCGCGGAACGCGACCTCGCCCTCGACGAACTTCGCGCCCCGGCGTCCGGCGGCCGACAGCAGGGCGCGGCGCAGCAGGTGCCCGTCGACGCGCCCGGCGCCGGCCAGGTGCACCGCGCCCAGCCCGGGCGCCAGCGCCGGGAACAGCTCGCGGGCCTGCACCGGGTCCAGCCGCCGGACCGCGCCGATCCCGGGCGCGTCCGCCGCCCGCGACGTCAACAGCTCGTGCGTTTCGGCCAGCTCCGCGTCGTCGGCCGACACCACCATCCCGCCGACGACCTCGAACGAAGACCCCTCGAGCTCCGCGGCGAATTCCCGGTAGTACCGGCCGGCGGCCGCGGCGAGCGGGTACAGCGCGTCTCCCCGGCGCGCCGTCCACGGGCTGACGATCCCGGCGCCGGCCTCGGTCGCCGTCCCCGGCCGGGCCGCGTCCGCGACGAGCACTTCCGCACCGCGGCCCGCGAGGTGCCAGGCCGTCGCCGCGCCGCCGATTCCACTGCCGATCACGAGCACTCGCATGCGCCCCACCCTGCCCGACTTTGCCGCGCCCGGGCCAACGGGATACGCCACGCGGGCGCCCGGCCGGTCGTATGCTGCGCGCCATGCCGAGCCGTGCCGAGCGGTATGCCGCCCATCTCGACACCCTGACCGGGGGCGCCGAGCCCCGGCTGCAGCCCATCCCGTCGACGCGGGCCGGGCTCGACGACGTCATCGCGTTCGTCTACGCCGACGAGCCCGAGCCGCGCTACCTGACCGGCGCGACCTACGGCCTGTCCCTGGCCGACCACTCCGACTGGCACGGCGTGAAACCGGAACTGTGGATCAGCGTCCGGTCCGACGACCCCGTCTGGGCGCTGGCCATCGGCTACCTCGCCGAGCAGCTGCGGGGCGCCTGCCCCTTCGTCTACGGCGACACGATCGACTTCGGGCAGCCGATCGCGCCGGAGTCGGCGATGACGGCGTTCGCCGTTTCGGCGCCCGCGAGCCTCGACGCGCACCAGTACACGCTGATCGACATCGGCGGCGCGCCGGTCAGCATCGCCGGCTGCTACCCGGTGCACGACACCGAGCGCAAGTACATCCGCGAGCACGGGATCGACGCGTTCTGGCAGCTGGACTGGGACCTCTACGACGTCCGTCGCCCCCCGGTGGTCTAGACAGCCGGCGACGGTGGCCCAGCGGGCTCAGACCCGGTAGGCGGCCGTCGCGATCCGGGCGAACGAGCGGATCAGCGGGGTGGCTTCGCCGTCCTGCCACGCGACGACCACCGGGTTCGGTGCCAGGCCGGCCAGCGGGACGACGACCAGTTCGCCCGGCGGCCGGTGGCCGAGCGGCATCAGCCCGACGGTGCCGTTCCAGAGCACGGCCTGCAGGCATTCCTGGACCGCGCGCACCACCGGCCCTTCGCGGGGTTCGCCGGCGTGCCAGTACGCCTGCCAGCGCGGGTCGGTGCCGTCGGGGAACCGGAACCAGCGCCGTCCGGCCAGGTCGGCGAGGTCCAGGTGGTCGCGCCCGGCCAGCGGGTCGTCGGCGCGCAGCACCGCGCCCACCGGGTCGGCGCGCAGCTCGTGCACCGTCAGGCCGGTTTCGTCGAAGGGCCCGCGGGTCAGCGCGACGTCGACCAGCCCGGCGCGCAGCCCGCACGTCGGGTCGGTCAGGTCGGCGTCGCGGACGCGGACCTCGACGTCCGGGTGCTGCCGCCGGTAGGCCTCGGCGAGCCGCGTCGCACCCGGGTCGGCGCCGTCGCCGAGGATGCCGACGGTGAGCGTGGGCGCGCCCGCCGCCGTGGCGACGCGCACGCGGGCCTGGTCGGCCTGGTCGAGCAGCGCCCGCGCCTCGGCCAGGAGCGCCGCGCCGGCCGGGGTGAGCGTGACGCCCGCGGCGGAGCGCAGCAGCAGGACGGCACCGACGTCGGTTTCGAGCTGCTTGATCGCCCGGCTCAGCGGCGGCTGGCTCATGTGCAGCCGCGCGGCGGCCCGGCCGAAGTGGCGTTCCTCGGCGACCGCGACGAAGTACCGCAACGTGCGCAGCTCCATGACCGGCGACGATATGCGCCCGGTATCGGCCGCACCGAACCGGTCTTGGACGTCCGCGCCCGCGCGGCGTGGAATCGGGGCATGACCGAACCCGCCGAACTCACCGATCCCGCCGTGCGCGTCTCCGGCGCCCGGGAGATCGCCCCCGGCCTGCTGGTGATCCCGAACGACCACGTCGACCTGGTGCCCAACATCGGGGTCGTCGGCGGCACCGAGGCCGTCCTCGTCGTCGACACGGGCATCGGCACCGCCAACGCGGCGCAGGTGCTCGCCTTCGCGCGGGACGTGGCGAAGGGCCGCCGCCTGTACCTGACCACGACGCACTTCCACCCCGAGCACGCGTTCGGCGCACAGGTGTTCGCCGGCGAGGCCACCTACCTGGTCAACCGCGGCCAGGCCGACGACCTCGCCACCGCGGGCCCGGGCTACCTGGAGATGTTCCGCGGCCTCGGCGAGCCGATCGCCCGCCGCCTCGACGGCGTCCGGGTGCCCACCCCCGACGTGGTCTACGACGACGGGTACGCGCTCGACCTCGGCGGCCGGACCGTCCGGCTGCGCCCCACCGGCCGCGGCCACACGAAGGGCGATCAGGTCGTCGAGGTGCCCGACGCCGGCGTGCTGTTCACCGGCGATCTGGCCGAGACCGGGCAGTTCGCCATCTTCCCGTGGTTCCCGCCGCACGACACGGCCGTCTCGGGCGTGGGCTGGCTCGCGGTGCTGGACCGGCTGGCCGCCACCGGACCGCGGGTGGTCGTCCCGGGCCACGGAGAGGTCGGTGGCCTTCCGGTGCTCACCGACGTCCGCGACTACCTGCGCGAACTGCGGGACGAAACCTGGCGTCGCCGCGACTCCGCGATGGGGCGGGACGAGCTCACCGCCGAAGTCCGCGCGCTCCTCGTCGAACGCCACCCGGAGTGGACCGGCCGGGAGTGGATCGAACCCGGCGTCGCGTGCCTGTGCACCGAGCACGCGTGACGCCGGAGGTCACCGGACGCCGAGGACCGCCATGGCCGCGTTGTGGCCGGGAATGCCGCTGACACCTCCTCCCCGCACCGCTCCCGCACCGCACAGCAGGATGCGTTCGTGCGCCGTCTCGACGCCCCACTTGCCGGCCTGCGCCGGGTCCTGCGCGAACGGCCAGGACAGGTCCCGGTGGAAGATGTGGCCGGCCGGCAGGCCCAGTTCGGCTTCCAGGTCGAGCGGGGTCTTGGCCTCCAGGCACGGCCGGCCGTCCGGCGTGGTCAGCAGGCAGTCCTCGATCGGCTCGGCCAGCACGCTGTTCAGCGAAGCCAGTGTCGCGCGCAACGCCTCTTCGCGTGCCTCTTCGTTGCGCCCCGCGAAGAGCCGCGCCGGCATGTGCAAGCCGAACAGGGTGAGGGTGTGCGCGCCGGCCGCGCGTTCGGCCGGGCCGAGGATCGACGGGTCGGTCAGCGAATGGCAGTAGATCTCGCACGGCGGCAGCGCGGGGATCCGCCCCGCCGCCGCCTCGCGGTACGCCGTTTCCAGCTGCGCGAAGGTTTCGTTGACGTGGAACGTGCCGCCGAACGCCTCGGCCGCCCGGACGTGCGGGTCGCGCAGCGCCGGCAGCCGCGAAAGGACCATGTTCACCTTCAGCTGCGCGCCTTCCGGGCGCCCGGACGGTTCCTCGCCCAGCAGCCGCGCGAGCGTCTCCGGTGCGACGTTGGCCAGGACGTGCCCGCCCCGGACGACGTGCTCGGCGTCGTCCCGCCGGTACCGGACCTCGCCGTCCGGGTCGATCGCCAGCACCTCCGCCCCGGTCACCAGGCGCGCGCCCGCCGCCGATGCCACCGCCGCGAGCGAGCCGGTGACCGCGCCCATGCCGCCGACCGGCACGTCCCAATCGCCGGTGCCGTTGCCGATGACGTGGTAGAGCAGGCAACGGTTCTGCCGCAGGTCCGCCTCGCCCGCGGAAGCGAACGTGCCGATCAGCGCGTCGGTCAGCACGACTCCGCGCACGGTGTCGTCGCCGAACCACGCGGTGAGCGTCTCGCCCACCGGCCGTTCGAACAGCACCGGCCACGCCTCGGTGCCGACCCGGGCCCTGAAGTCCACTTCGGACGGCAGGGGTTCGGTGAGCGTGCCGGCGACGCGCTCGGCGACCTGCCGGGTCAGTGCGTAAAACCGTTGCCAGGCTTCGAAGTCCGCCCCTGACCCGGTGAGCGCGCGGAACGACGCCGCCGTCCGCTCGTCGTCACCCGTGTCGACAAGCAGACCGGTGCCGCCCGCCGGGGTGTAGGACGACATCCGGCGCCGCCGCAGGTCCACGTCGAGGCCGAGGTCGGCGACGATCTTCCGGGGCAGCAGGCTGACCAGGTACGAGTAGCGGGAAAGCCGGACGTCGACGCCGTCGAACGCGCGGAAGGAGACCGCGGCACCCCCGGTCTCGCCGCGCCGTTCGAGCACGAGCACCGACCGGCCCGCCCGCGCCAGGTACGCGGCCGCCACCAGCCCGTTGTGCCCGCCGCCGGCGACCACCACGTCGTACGAATCCATCCGTCCTCCTCGATCGGCCTGCCCGTTCATCGTGACCACGGCGGCGGGCGGAATTCAAGGAAACGTCACGAACGGGCCGTTCGCGCAATTCGGTTGCGCGGCCCCGGATCGGTCCGGCAAGCTGAGGGCCTCCGGCAGGGAGCCGGGGTGCGTGCGAGAGCGGGGGTGCCTGTCGTGATGGATGTCCGGGCCCTTTCGCGCCCCCACCCACCCGCCCCCCGACGCTGACCACGCGCGCGGTGGGCATCCCCTGATCGAGGAGAAACCCCCAGTGCGCCAGCACGACTTCGAAGACTTCGACCTCGCTGACGAACGACCTTCCCCCCGCCGCGAGGCGCGTTCCCGCCGCCGCGGGCGGCTCGACACCGAACCCGAACCCGCGCGCAGCGGCCGGCTGACCGAAGGCGAACGCGTCCGTCTCGCGAAACTGCGCGACGACGCCTACACCGAAAACCAGCTGCCCGACGGCGCCGACCGCTGGTCCACCTGGGACGACGCCGAACACGGCCCGCTGCCCCGGCCGGACTGGGTCGTCACCGAGCTCGCCGCGGTCGACACCGACCTCGGCGTCCTCAAGACCGGCAAGGAGGCCGACGTCCACCTCCTGCGGCGCTGGTTGCCCGGCACCCCCGGCACGCTGCTCGCCGCGAAGCGCTACCGCAGCGACGAACACAAGCTGTTCCACCGCGACGCGGGGTACCTCGAAGGACGGCGGATGCGCCGGTCCCGCGAAAACCGGGCGATGGCGCAGCGCAGCGCGTTCGGCCGCAACCTCATCGCCGAACAGTGGGCGGTCGCGGAGTTCGCCGCGTTGAGTCGCCTGTGGACGCTCGGCGCGCCGGTGCCCTACCCGGTGCAGCGCGACGGCACGGAACTGCTGCTCGAGTTCCTCGGCGAGGACGACGGCACCGCCGCGCCGCGGCTGGCCCAGGTCCGCCCGGATCCGGACGAGCTGAAGGACCTCTGGTTCCAGGCCACCGCGGCACTCGAGCTGCTCGCCTCCGAAGGGCTCGCCCACGGCGACCTCTCGGCGTACAACCTGCTGGTGCACCGGGGCCGGCTGGTGGTGATCGACCTGCCCCAGGTCGTCGACGTCGTCGCCAACCCCGGCGGCGTCGAGTTCCTGGCACGGGACGTGCGCAACCTCGCCGGCTGGTTCCACGGCCGCGGACTGGGCGAGCACGTCACGAGTACCGGAAACCTGCTGGCCGAGCTCGTTTCCGCCGCCGGGATCGGGTGAATCGGCGGCGGCGTCGCGCTGGTGGCCCGCGCCACGACTGCGACGCCGCCCACAACCGGTGACCTCGATGAGTAGTCCGAGCTCCGGTTCGGGTACAGTAAGCACAGACCGCAACCGGCGGCGTGGATGAGTTGGTGTCCGTCGCCTCCAGAGCCACCGATTGGCTCGCGGTGATCCGTAACCCAAGCGGCGCGCAGTGTCGGCAAGCGATGACACGGTGTGCCGGGTCCGTCCCTGTGAACGCCCATCGCACACCATCTTGCCCTGCTCTGCGCGTGGGCTGCCCGGGCCTCCCTTGCGACGAACCACGTCCGAGAGGCATTTGTGACCGTCACGTTCAACTCCGGCCCTTCCTCGACGTCCGCTCACGCGGGCCGTCCCGACCGCAAGCCGCGCACGCGCCCGGCGGGCGGGGACATGCTGCGCGACGACGCAGTCGAGCTCGTGGCCACCAAGACCTTCGCCCAGCTGGGCCTGCCGGAGCCGCTGCTCCGCGCGCTGGCCGAGTCGGGCATCGCCACCCCGTTCCCGATCCAGTCCGCGACCATCCCGGACGCGCTGGCCGGCCGCGACATCCTGGGCCGCGCCCAGACCGGCTCCGGCAAGACCCTCGCCTTCGGCCTGGCCATGCTGACCCGGCTCGCCGAGGGCAAGGCCCGCCCGAAGCGCCCCCGCGCGCTGATCCTGGTCCCGACCCGCGAGCTGGCCATGCAGGTCGCCGACTCGCTGACCCCGCTGGCCAAGTCGCTCGGCCTGTGGTGCCGCACGGCCGTCGGCGGCATGGCCTTCGCCCGCCAGGCGGACGCCCTCGCCCGTGGCGTCGACCTGCTGATCGCCACGCCGGGCCGGCTGTCGGACCACGTCCGCCAGGGCACCGCGTCGCTGGGCGACTGCAACTTCATCGCCCTCGACGAGGCCGACCAGATGGCGGACATGGGCTTCATGCCGCAGGTCCGCGAGATCATGGACCTCACCCCTCCGGGCGGGCAGCGCCTGCTGTTCTCGGCGACGCTCGACGGTGACGTCAACCGCCTGGTCAGGCAGTACCTGACCGACCCGGTCACGCACTCGGTCGCGCCGTCGACCGCGAGCGTCACGACCATGGACCACCACGTGCTCCAGGTCTCGCACCAGGACAAGCAGGACGTCATCACGCAGATCGGCGCCCGCGATGGCCGCACGATCATGTTCGTGCGCACCAAGCACCACGTCGACCGTCTCGCCGAGCGGCTGCGCGAGCAGGGCGTGAACGCGGCGGCTCTGCACGGCGGGAAGACGCAGGGGCAGCGCAACCGCGTCCTCGCCGACTTCAAGGAAGGCCACACCCCGGTGCTGGTCGCCACGGACGTCGCCGCCCGCGGCATCCACGTCGACGACATCTCGCTGGTGCTGCACGTCGACCCGGCCGCCGACCACAAGGACTACCTGCACCGCGCCGGCCGCACGGCGCGCGCCGGCGCGTCCGGCGTCGTCGTCACGGTCGTCACCAACGACCAGCGCCGGATGGTCCGCCGGCTGACCGACCGCGCCGGCGTGCGCGCCGAGTCGACCACGGTCCGCCCGGGCGACGCCGAACTGTCCCGCATCACCGGCGCCAAGGAGCCCAGCGGCGAGCCGGTCGTCGAGCGTCGGCGCGAGAGCCCGCGTCGCGGCGGCGGTGGCGGTTTCCGCGGCGGCGAGCGCAGCAGCTACGGCGACCGTGACCGTGGTGGCGAGCGCGGCGGTGACCGTGGCAGCTACGGCCAGGGTTCCCGCGAAGGCCGTCCCGGCGGCTTCGGCGGCCGCGGCCGTCAGCCCCGCTCGGCCAACGGCGGCGGTGGCTACGGCCGCCCGAGCCGTGGCCCGCGTCGCGGCTACGACAGCTGATCTGTCCCTTCGGAAGCCCCGGACCTCCTGGTCCGGGGCTTCCGGCGTTTCCGGGGCCGCCGCACGGCGGCTCGAGGCGCGAATGGGAGACTGCGGGACGTGACTACGCCGCCGACACCCCCGCCCGACGAGGTTTTCGACTGGCTCGACGTGGAAGCGGAGAAGCGGGCGACCGCGGGACTCGTCCGGCAGCTGCGGCCGCGTCCCGCGCGGGCCGACGAGCTGGATCTGGCCGGCAACGACTACCTCGGGCTGGCCCACGACAAGCGCGTCGCGGGCGCCGCCGCGGCCGCCGCGCTGCGCTGGGGCGCCGGCTCGACCGGGTCCCGGCTGGTCACCGGATCGACCGAGCTGCACACCGAGCTGGAGCTGGAGCTCGCCCGGTTCTGCGGCGCGCAGGCGGCGCTCGTGTTCTCGTCCGGCTTCACCGCGAACCTCGGCGCGGTGACGGCGCTGTCCGGGTCCGAGTCCGCGATCGTCACCGACAAGTACATCCACGCGTCGCTGATCGAGGGCTGCCGGCTGTCGCGGGCCGACGTCGCCGCGGTCGCGCACGCGACGCCGTCGGCGATCGAGCGCGCGCTGGCGACCCGGCGCAAGCCGCGGGCGCTGGTGGTGACCGACTCGGTGTTTTCGGTCGACGGCGACCTCGCCCCCCTCGGCGAGCTGGCCGGAATCTGCCGTTCGCACGGGGCGGCGCTGCTCGTGGACGATGCGCACGGCTTCGGTGTCCTGGGTGAGGGCGGTCGTGGCGCGGTCCACGCGGCCGGGCTGTCGAACGCACCCGACGTCGTCACGACGTTGACGCTGTCGAAGTCCCTCGGCGCTCAGGGCGGTGCCGTGGTGGGGCCGCGTCGCGTGATCAAGCACCTGATCGACACGGCTCGCAGCTTCATCTTCGACACCGCGTTGGCGCCCGCGAGCGCCGCGGGCGCGTTGGCGGCGTTGCACGCGCTGAAGGAAGAGCCGGGGCTGGCGGGGAAGGTGCTCGAGAACGCGGGCAACCTGGCGATGTCGCTGAAGGCGGCCGGGTTGAAGGCGAGCATGCCGGACGCCGCCGTGATTTCGGTTCAGGCGCCGTCCGCGGAGGCGGCGGTGGCGTGGGCGGCGGCGTGCGCCGAGCAGGGCATCCGCGTCGGGTGCTTCCGGCCGCCGTCGGTGCCGGACGGCATCTCGCGGCTGCGGCTGACGGCGCGGGCCGATCTCACGGAGTCCGATGTGGACCGTGCGGTGAAGGTGATCACCGCCACGGCACCGCGCGGCGCGAACGCCTGAGCGGGAACGTCAGGGGAAGCGGCGCATTCTGATGTGGGGGATTCCGTCGTCGTCGGTGTACTCGGGGCCTTCCGCGACGAAGCCGTAGCGGGCGTAGAAGCCTTGGACGTAAGTCTGGGCGTCCAGGACGTACTCGCCGGGGACCGTCAGGGCCGCGTCCATCAAGCGGGCCGCCAACCCGGCGCCGCGGGCGTGGGCGGCGGTGACCACGCGGCCGATGCGGCGGACCCCGCCCGGGTCGAGCAGCACCCGCAGGTACGCCACGACTTCGCCGGCGTCCTCGAACCACAGGTGCCGGGTGTCCGGGAGGAGGTCACGGCCGTCGAGCTCGGGGTACGCGGCCTTCTGCTCCACGACGAACACGTCGATGCGCAGGCGGAGGACGTCGTGCAGCTGGGCGGCGGTCAGCTCCGGACCGGTCGCGTCGTGCAGGGTCGGCATGCTGCCCTGCTTAGCACGCTCAGCCGAGGAGGCGGGGCTTGGCCTGGGCCTTGACGTCGTCGCTGTACGTCGAGACGCGCGTGTAGACGCCCGGCTTGCCCGCTTTCGCGCAGCCTTCGCCGAAGGACACGATGCCGATCAGCGTGTCACCCACCACGAGCGGGCCGCCGGAGTCGCCCTGGCAAGCGTCGACACCGCCCTTGTCGTAGCCCGCGCACACCATGCTGCGCTGGTCGTAGACGCTGTAGTCGGCGTGGCATTCGCTGTCCGACACCAGCGGGACCTGGGCACTGCGCAGGTAGTCGGAGCGGGCGCCGCCGTCGGCGATGCGGCCCCAGCCGAGCACGGTCGCCTGGGTGCCCGTGGCGTACAGCCCCGCGTCACCGCTGTCGGGCAGCTTCGCGGGCCGGTAGCCGAGCTGGCCGCGGACGGTCAGCACCGCGATGTCGCCGCCCTGCGTCGGGTCGGTGTAGCTCTGGCTGATCCAGATCCTGGAGACGCCGAGGACCTCGCCCGCGTCGGTGCGCTTGTCCTCCCGGCCGGCCACCACGCGGACGTCCTGCTTCGCCACCGCCTTGGCGCAGTGCGCCGCCGTCGCGACCGACGTGGAGCTGATGATCACCGCGCCGCAGAACTGGTTGCCGCCCGCGTCGGTCAGGTACACCGCGTACGGGTGGTCGGACAGGGAAGCCTGGTTGCCGCCCACGATCCGCGCCTGGTTCCCGGACCCGGCGGCTCCCGGGTCGGCCGCCGCCGTGCCCACCACGACCGGGACGGCGACCGCGGCGACCGCGAGGAGCGCGCCGCTCGCGAACAGCAGGGATCGACGGGACTTCACGGACATGGGACTTCCCCTTTTCGACGCAGCACGGAGCAAAGCACTCGGCACCCGGACAACTCCGGTGCGTGAACGACGTGCGCTCAATACCCTAAGCCGAGGGGGCCCAAAATGGTGTCACTGGAACGGGTGGTCTCCGCGCCGGCCGGTTCTGCCAAGCTGGCCGGATGTGGCGGAGAGCGGCAGCGTGCGGAGCACTGGCGCTGCTGATGAGCGCGTGTTCGACGGCGGCCGTGCCGTCGGCGCCGCAGCCCGCGCCTTCCCCGCCCCCATCGGCGACGACCGCGGCGCGCACCCCGGCCGCACCGGCGACGTCGAGCGCGCCCGCCGTCGCTTGGCAGGTCGGCGCTCGTCCGCTCCCCCGCCGCCCGGACGGCTTCGGCGCGGTCGAGCCGACACCACCCGAACTGGTGAACCGGGCACTTCAGACAAAAGACCTCCTTCCGCCGCCGGCCGGGAACGCGTACGCCTCGGCGATCGGCGCCGTGCCCGCCGGGGTCCTCGCCCGCAGCACCTGGCAGCCTGCCTGCCCCGTCCGGGCCGGCGACCTCCGCTACCTGACGATGTCCTTCTGGGGCTTCGACGGCCGCGCGCACACCGGCGAAATGCTGGTCAACGCGTCCGGCGCCACCGGGATCACCCAGGTCTTCGGACGGCTCTTCGCCGCGCACTTCCCCCTCGAAGAGATGCGGGTGACCGGCCCCGCCGAGCTGACCGCGCCGCCGACCGGGGACGGCAACTCGACGAGCGCGTTCGTCTGCCGGCCGGCGCGCGGGCAGACGACCTGGTCGGCGCACGCCTACGGGCTTGCCGTGGACGTCAACCCGTTCTGCAACCCCTACACCCAGGGCGATCTGGTGCTGCCCGAGCTGGCTTCGGCGTACGTCGACCGTGCGCGCCACCGGCCCGGCATGGTCCGGCCCGGCGACGCGACCGTGCGCGCGTTCGCGGCGATCGGGTGGAGCTGGGGCGGGAACTGGCGCAGCCCGACCGACCGGATGCACTTCACCGCGACCGGCCACTGACCACGTAATACGACGTTGAGCACAGCCGGGAACACCCGCCTCCGCGGCGAGGTTGGCTAGGGTGGACCGACCGGACCGACCCCGCGGAGGATGCAGTGCCCCACTACGACCTGGTGATCGTCGGGACGGGATCGGGGAACTCGATCCCCGGCCCGGATTTCGCCGGCAAGAAGACGGCGATCGTCGAGAAGGGCACCTTCGGCGGCACCTGCCTCAACGTGGGCTGCATCCCGACGAAGATGTTCGTGTACGCCGCCGACGTCGCGTACACGCCTTCGCACAGCGCCAAGTACGGCGTCGACGAAGAGCTGAAGGGCGTGCGCTGGCGCGACATCCGCGACCGCGTCTTCGGCCGCATCGACCCGATCGCCGAGGGCGGCGCGGAGTACCGCCGCAGCCACGAGGACAACGCGAACGTCGACGTCTACGAAGGCACCGGCCGCTTCACCGGCCACAAGGAGCTGCGGGTCAGCTTCGGCGACGGGCGCCCGGACGAGGTGCTGACCGCCGACCGCTTCGTGCTGGCCGCGGGCGGCCGTCCGGTGATCCCGGACATCCCGGGCCTGGACTCGGTCGGCTACCACACGTCCGACACCGTGATGCGGCTCGACGAGCTGCCCGAGCGCATCGTCATCCTCGGCGGCGGGTACATCGCGGCCGAGTTCGCGCACGTCTTCGCTTCGTTCGGCGTGCAGGTCACGCTGGTCAACCGCTCGGGGCGGCTGCTGCGCTCGGAGGACGAGGACGTCAGCGCCCGCTTCACCGAGCTGGCCGCCGAACGGTTCGACGTCCGCCTGGACCGCAAGACCGTGCGGGCGCGCCGGACCGCGACCGGCGTCGCGCTGGACCTCGAAGGGCCCCACGGCGCCGAAACCGTCGAAGGCGACGTGCTGCTGATCGCCACCGGCCGTCGTCCGAACTCGGACCTGCTGGACGTCGCCGCCACCGGAGTGACCACAGTGGACAGTGGGCACGTCGTGGTCGACGACCACCAGGAGACCGTGGTCGAGGGCATCTACGCGCTCGGCGACCTGTCGTCGCCGCACGAGCTCAAGCACGTCGCGAACCACGAAGCCCGCGTGGTGCAGCACAACCTCCTGCACCCGGACGAGCGGATCACCGCCGACCACCGGTTCGTGCCGCACGCGGTCTTCACCCACCCGCAGGTGGCGTCGGTCGGGCTCACCGAGCAGAAGGCCCGCGCCCTCGGTCTGTCCTATGTGGTCTCGAAGCAGGACTACGCCGGGATCGCCTACGGCTGGGCGATGGAGGACACCACGGGCTTCGCGAAGCTCCTGGCCGACCCGGCGACCGGGCAGCTGCTCGGCGCGCACATCATCGGCCCGCAGGCGTCCTCGGTCATCCAGCCGCTCATCCAGGCGATGAGCTTCGGCCTCGACGCGCGGAGCATGGCGCGCGGCCAGTACTGGATCCACCCGGCGATGCCGGAGCTGATCGAGAACGCGCTGCTCAGCCTGCCCCTGGACTGAGCCCGCGGGTTCAGACGAAGCGGTGGCGGCCGGCGAGCGCGCCGAACACCATCTGGACGCCGAGGAGGCCGAGCAGCATCGCCAGCGGCACGGCCCAGCCGCCCGCGAGGTCGTGCAGCAAGCCGAACAGGAACGGCCCGAGCGCGGCGAACAGGTAGCCGAAGCCCTGCGCCATCCCGGACAGCCGGGCGGTGTCCGCGCCGGTCCGCGCCCGCAGCGCGATCACGGTCAGACCGAGCGAAAAGACGCTCATCCCGAGCCCGACGAGGATGCTCCACAGCAGCGGCGACCACGACGGGGCGAGCATCAGCCCGATGGTCCCGGCGACGCCGAACACGCTCAGCCCCACGATCCACGGGCTCTGCCCGCGCCGGCGCGCCGCCATCGGGGCCACGACCAGGCTGATCGGCACGGCGATCAGGGAAACCAGGCCGAACAGCAGCCCGGCGTCGTCGCGCGGCACGCCCGCGTCCATCAGCACCTGCGGGAACCAGCCCATCGCCGCGTAGGCGTAGAACGCCTGGAGACCGAAGAAGCCCGTGACGATCCAGGCCAGCCGGCTGCGGAGCAGTGAACGACCGCCCTCGGCGCCGTCGGCGGGCCGCGGTGCCCGGCCGGTGCCGCGGGCTGCGAGGATCCAGGCCAGCAGCGCGACGACGGCCAGCACCGCCCAGCCGCCCAGCGCCGGGCGCCAGCCACCGAAGGCGTCGCCGAGCCGCGGGGTGACGGCCGAACCGAGGGCGCCGCCGCCCTGCAGAGCCGCGGTGTAGACGCCGGTCAGCAGGCCGATGCGAGCCGGGAAGGAGCCCTTGATGACGACCGGGATGAGCACGTTGATCAGGGCGATCCCGGCGGTGGCGACGAGCGTGCCGCCGAGGACCACGGCCGGGCCGTCGAGCACGCGCAGCACCAGCCCGGCGGCGAGCGCGGCCAGCGCGATCGCGATGGCGACGCCGATGCCGGCCCGGCGGGCGAGCAGGGGCGCCGCGAGCCCGGCGCCGGCGAAGCAGAGTGTCGGCAACGTCGTGAGCACGCCGGCCCAGACGACGGAAGTGCCCAGGTCGTGGCGCATTTCGGCGAGCATGGGCCCGACGCCGGTGATGGCCGGGCGCAGGTTGAGGGCGGTCAGCACCACCGCGACCGCGAGCAGGGCCCCGGCGGCGACCACGCCCGGCGTCCGGAGCTCGGCGGCGCCGTCGAGCTCGGGTTCACGGTGTTCGACGCGCATGCCCGCTACTATCGCATACGTAGGATGATTGGATGAAGGGATAATTCTGTGCCTCTGGCCACCACGCGCCGGGCCGGCCTCGTCGACCAGGTCATCGAGCAGCTGCGGACCGCGGTCACGCAGGGCGAATGGCTCATCGGCGAACGCATCCCCACCGAGCTCGAGCTCGTCGAGCAGCTCGGCGTCGGCCGCAACACCGTCCGCGAAGCCGTGCGCGCGCTGGCGCACACCGGGCTCCTGGAGGTCCGCCAGGGCGACGGCACCTACGTGCGCGCCACCAGCGAGGTCTCCGGCGCGATCCGCCGGCTCTGCGGCTCGGAACTGCGCGAGGTCCTGCAGGTCCGGCGCACCCTGGAGGTCGAAGGCGCGCGGCTCGCCGCCGTCGAGCGGACCGAGGAAGAGGTCGCCGAACTGGGGGCGCTGCTCGCCCGCCGCGAGGCCGACCTGCGCGAGGGACGGTGGCAGGACTTCGCGCGCACGGACGCGGAATTCCACTGCGCGGTCGTCCGCGCCGGGCACAACCGGCTGCTGACCGAGCTCTACCGCGGGCTGACCGAGGTCATCACGGCCAGCGTCGCGGCGACGTCCACCATCACGCCGGGCGCGAAGCACGTCCCGGAAATCGGCCACGAAGGCCTCGCCGCGGCCATCGCCGACCGCGATCCGGACCGGGCCGCCGCCGAGGCGTGCGGGTTCCTCGACGAGCTCCTGGAGCGCATCGAACACGCCTGACCTGCGAGTTTATTGATCGATGGCCCCTAAGGGTGCCATTTCAGGGTTGTCGTGGCACCGTCGCGGTGCCACAGTAGTGCCATGGACCTGACGCCCTTCGTGGACAGCCTCCGCCGCGAGTTCGCGGTCGCCGCCGAGGCGGCCGGCGAGGACGCTGTCACCCTGGCCGAACGGCTGGCCTCCCCGCTGGAGTCCGCCATCCGGCTCACCCTGCTCGACGCGCTGTCGGCCGCGGCCGACGAGATCACCCGCGACCTCGCTCCCGGCTCCGTCGAAGTACGCCTTCGCCGCCGCGAACCGGAGTTCGCGGTTTCCCTGCCCACGGCGCCCGAACCGGCTCCGGCGGAGGTCCCGCCGCCGCCCGAGGCCGACGACGGCGCCGTCTCCCGGATCAACCTGCGGCTCCCCGACCAGCTGAAGCAGCGGGTCGAGGAGGCCGCGAGCCGCGACCGGCTTTCCATCAACGCCTGGCTCGTCCGGGCCGCGAACACCGCACTCGGCGCGGACGCGAGCCGGCCCGCGCACCGCCGTTCCGGCTACGGCGAAAAGTTCACCGGCTGGGTTCGCTGACCCGCTTTCCCCGACCAGCGCAAACACTCTCACCGCACCCCAGGAGGGCGCAGCCATGCCAGTTTTCGCCACCCCCGAACCGATCACGGCCACGCTCGACGTCAGCATGGCCGACGTCCGGATCGTCGCCGGCGACCACCCCGAAACCACCGTCGAGGTCCGGCCGGCCGATCCCGGCGACACCGAGGACGTCAAGGCCGCGGCCAAGACCCGGGTCGAGTTCGCCGACGGCGAGCTGCTGGTCAAGGGCCCGAAGTACACCACCAAGCTGTGGGGCAAGGGCGGCGCACTGCACGTCACGGTCGAGCTGCCGGCCGGCTCCCGCGTCAAGGCGACGTCCGCGATGGGCGACTACCACGTCACCGGCCGCCTCGGCGACAGCCGGCTCAAGACGTCCGTGGGCAACATCCACCTCGACGAGACCTCGCGGCTCGAAGCGAACACCGCGACCGGCGACGTCTTCGTCGACCGGGCCACCGGGCACGCCGAGATCGGCACCGGCTCCGGCGAGCTGCGGATCCGCCGGATCGACGGCACCGCGGTGCTGAAGAACTCCAACGGCGAGACCCGCGTCGGCGAAGTGACCGGCGACCTGCGCGTCAGCACGGCCAACGGCGACATCCTGGTCGACGTCGCCCACGCCGGCGTCAACGCGAAGACCGCCGCCGGCGACATCCGGCTCGGCGAGGTCATGCGCGACCGCGTCGTCCTCGACACGGCCGTCGGCGAGATCGAGGTCGGCATCCGCGAGGGCAGCGCCGCGTGGCTGGAGCTCAACTCCCTGACCGGCTCGGTGCACAACTCGCTCACGCCGTCCGAAGGACCGGGCGGGACCAGCGACACGGTCGAGGTCAAGGCCCACACCTACACCGGCGACATCGTCATCCGCCGGGCCTGAAGACTCCACACGCAAAGGGGAAGATCCATGACAGACGCCATCGTGGCCGAAGGACTGGTCAAGAAGTACGGGAAGGTCACCGCGCTCGACGGGATGACCTTGTCGGTGCCGGAAGGCACTGTGCTCGGCGTGCTCGGGCCGAACGGCGCCGGGAAGACCACCACCGTCCAGATCCTCACGACGCTGCAGAAGCCGGACGCGGGCCGCGCGACGGTTGCCGGGTTCGACGTCGTGCAGGACGCGCACGAGCTGCGTTCGCACATCGGCGCTTCGGGGCAGTACGCCGCCGTCGACCAGGAGCTGACCGGGGCGGAGAACCTCGAGATGGTCGGCAGGCTGTACCACCTGGGCACCAAGCGGGCCAAGGCCCGCGGCCGGGAACTGCTGGCCCGGTTCAGCCTGGCCGACGCCGCCGACCGGCCGGTGAGGGGCTATTCCGGCGGTATGCGACGCCGCCTCGACCTGGCCGGCGCGCTCGTGGCCAACCCGCCGGTGCTGTTCCTCGACGAGCCCACCACCGGGCTCGACCCGCGGGCCCGCACCGAGCTGTGGGACGTCATCACCGAGCTGGTCGCGGGCGGCACCACGTTGCTGCTCACCACCCAGTACCTGGAGGAAGCCGACCGGCTGGCCGACAGCATCGCCGTCGTCGACCACGGGCGCGTGATCGCCCGCGGCACGGCCGACGAGCTCAAGGACCTCGTCGGCGGCGAGCGGATCGAACTGACCGTCGGAACGCACGCGGATGTCGGCGTCGCGCAGCGGGCGCTGGCCCGGCTGGCCAGCGGCGAGCCGCAGGCCGAAGGCTTCCGGCTCACCGTGCCCGTGTCCCACGGCGCGAAAGCGCTTACCGAAGCGCTGGCGCTGCTCGCCGCCGAAGGCGTCGACGTCCGCGACGTCGGCGTCCGCCGCCCCACCCTCGACGACGTTTTCCTCACCCTCACCGGCCACGAGGTGGCCGAGACCGCGAAGGAGGCCGTGTGATGAACGCGGTACAGCTGGCCGTGACCGACGGCGTGACCATCGCCAAGCGCAACTCGATCAAGATCTTCCGGTCGCTGGACCTGCTCGGGTCCCTCGTGTTCACGCCGGTGATGTTCGTCCTGCTCTTCGGCTACGTGTTCGGCAGCGTGATCGACATCCCGGGCCTGTCCTACCGCGAGTTCATGCTGCCGGGGATCTTCACCCTCGCGGTCGCCATGGGCGGCATCGTCACCGGCTACGGCCTGACCGACGACCTGCAGAAGGGCATCATCGACCGGTTCCGCTCGCTGCCGATGTCACCGGCCGCCGTGCTGATCGGGCGGACCACCGCGGACCTCATCCTCAGCACGGCGAGCCTGCTGATCATGGGCCTGGTCGGCCTGCTGGTCGGCTGGCGCATCCACACCGGCGTCCTCGAAGCACTCGGCGGGGTCGTCCTGCTGCTCGCCTTCTCCTACGCGCTGTCGTGGGTCATGGGCGCGCTCGGCCTGGCCGTGCGCAAACCCGAGGTGTTCAACAACGTCTCGATGGTGGTGGTCTTCCCGCTCACGTTCCTGGCCAACACGTTCGTCGACAGCGGCAGGCTCCCCGCCCCGCTGCGGGCGATCGCGGACTGGAACCCGGTTTCGGCGGTCACCCAGGCGGCCCGGGAACTGTTCGGCAACACGAGCGCGGCCCTGCCGCCGCGCGACGTCTGGCCGATGCAGCACGCGGCGCTGGCTTCGGTGCTGTGGATCGCGCTGCTGCTGGTGATCTTCGTGCCGCTTTCGGTGCGCTGCTACCAGAAGGCGACCAGCAGCTGACGGCTCAGGGCAGCGTGAGGATCTCGCTGCCGTCGGCCGTCACCACGAGGGTGTGCTCGAACTGGGCCGTCCACTTCTTGTCCTTCGTGGTGACGGTCCAGTCGTCGGACCAGATGTCGTAGTCGATGGTGCCGAGGGTGATCATCGGCTCGATCGTGAAGGTCATGCCCTCCTCGATCACCGTCTCCACCGAGGGCTCCTCGTAGTGCAGCACCGTCGGCGGGGTGTGGAACGCCGGGCCGACGCCGTGGCCGGTGAAGTCGCGGACCACGCCGTAGCCGAAGCGCTTGGCGTAGGCCTCGATGACCCGGCCGATGACGTTGAGCTGA
The DNA here is from genome assembly GCF_040638285.1 of Amycolatopsis sp. NPDC026612. Taxonomy (NCBI): domain Bacteria; kingdom Bacillati; phylum Actinomycetota; class Actinomycetes; order Pseudonocardiales; family Pseudonocardiaceae; genus Amycolatopsis; species Amycolatopsis sp. NPDC026612. Next base: position 242,446 of record NZ_JBEZYB010000003.1, on the reverse strand, counting down.
CGGCCCGGCCGGACCGCCTTGATCGCCCGCATCGTCGCCTCGCGGGTGCGCTCCACCAGCAGGCGGGCCTCCTCGGAGACGTCGCCGGCCAGGAACGTCGCGTTCGTGTCGCCGTGGACGCCGCCGATGTAGGCGGTGACGTCGATGTTGCAGATGTCACCGTCCTCGATCACCGTCGAATCCGGGATGCCGTGGCAGACCACCTCGTTGAGCGAGGTGCAGCACGACTTCGGGAAGCGGCGGTAGCCCAGCGTCGAGGGGTAGGCGTGGTGGTCGAGCAGGAACTCGTGCACCACCTTGTCGATGTCGTCGGTGGTGGCGCCCGGCTTGACCGCCTTGCCGCCCTCTTCCAGCGCCTGGGCCGCGATACGGCTCGCGACCCGCATCGCCTCGATCACCTCGGGCGTGCGCACGCCGCTGCCGGTGTCCCGCTTCGGCGCCGGCTTGTCCACGTACTCGGGACGGGCGATGGAACTGGGGACGTCACGGCGCGGCGTCTGGACGCCGGGAACCAGCGGGGCACGAACGGACATGCCCCCACCTTACGACGGTCCGCTCAGCCGATCCCCGCCAGGAACCGGTGCGCGGCCTGCACCGCCGGTTTGGACGACCCGGCGTCGGTCAGGAGCACGGCGAACGCCAGGTCGCCGCGGTAGCCGACGAACCAGCCGTGCGAGCGGGAGCCGTCGCCGAACTGGGCGGTGCCGGTCTTGCCCGCGACGTCGGGGATGTCCCGCAGCCCGGTCGCGGTGCCCGCCGTGACGACCTCCCGCATCATCCCCCGCAGCGCGTCGAGGACGTCCGGCGACGGCGGGTCGCCGACGTTCTTCGTCTCCGCCGGCAGGCCCTTGACGATCGACGGCGCCGGCACCTTGCCGGCCTGCACGGTGGCGGCGACCAGCGCCATGCCGAACGGGCTGACCACCACCCGGCCCTGGCCGAAGCCGTTCTCCGCCCGCTGGACGGCCGAATCGCTGGCCGGGACGTCGCCGGTGACCGTGGTCAGGCCGGGGACCACGAAGTCGGCGCCGATCCCGAACGAGCGGGCGGTGTCGGTGAGCGCCGGCCCCGGGAGACCGGCGGCGAGCCGGGCGAAGGTCGTGTTGCAGGATCGCGCGAACGCCGTTTTCAGCGGCACCCGGCCCAGGTCGAAGCGGCCTTCGTTCGGCACGAAGCGGTTCTCGATCGTCGTGGTGCCGGGGCAGTCGACCGGACTGCCGGGCTCGACGTCGCCCGTGGCCAGCGCGGCCGCGGCCGTGACGATCTTGAACGTCGACCCCGGCGGGTAGCGCCCGGACAGTGCCAGCGAGCCTTCGTCGTCGGCGGCGGCGTTCTGCGCCACGGCGAGGATGTCCCCGCTCGACGGCTGGATCGCCACCAGCGCGGCCGGGTAGGGCTCGGTGTCCAGTGCCTTTTCGGCCGCGGCCTGGATCTTCGCGCTGAGCGTGCTGGTGACGGCGGGAGCGACCCGCGGTGGCTCGGCCTTGAGTTCGGCGGCCTCGCCGCCGGTGACGTCGCGGGTGACGATCCGCCAGCCCGCCGCCCCGGCCAGCTGCTGCTCGACCAGCGCGCGGATGCCCGGCAGCACCTGCTGCCCGGACCCGCGGGTCACCGGCAGCAGGCGCTCCTGGCTGGCGAAGCGGACGCCGGGCAGGTCGTAGATAGCCGGCTTGACCCGCTGGTAGTCGCCGGCGCGCAGGGTGATCACCGGGTAGGCGTCGCCGGGCTTGGTCTTGCTCATCCCGTCCAGCACCGACCGGCCGGTGACCGACGGCTCGTACCGGTGCAGCGCCTTGGCGAGGGTCCCGGCGACGGCACTCGCGTCGCCGGCCTTCTGCGGGTCGACGACGACGCCGATCACGGTCTGCGGGCGCATCAGCGGCACGCCGTCGCGGTCGAGCACCGGCGCCGTCTCCGGCAGCTGCGGCAGCAGGCCGAGGGTCTGCCCGACGGCCAGCTGGGGATGCACGACCGTCGGCTGCCAGTGGACCTGCCAGCCGTTCTCGGCCGCCCGGAGCTGGGCGTCGGCGCGGTAGGACCAGGTGCGGCCGTGCGGCAGGTGCCAGGTGAGCCGGTAGCCGGCGGTCACGACGTCGCCGTCCGGCTGTTTCACCTCTTCGTCCTCGACGTCGAGGGATTCGGGATCGAGCACGCCGCGAACCTGGCTCAGGACGGTCTTCGCGGCTTCGGGCGAGTCGGTGTTCGCCGCCGCGGCGGCGACGTCCCCGGACGCGACGGCGTCCAGGAAGGCGGAGAGGGCGTCCTCGGGACTGTCGCCCGAGCACCCGGCCGTGGTCGCGGCGGCGAGCAGCAGCACCGCGAGAGCACGGTTTCGACGTGCACTCATGGCGGGATAGTGCCTGGTCAGCGAGCTTCGACCGGGCTGAAACGCCGCCACGGAAGAGTGCTTAGAACAGCACCGTCGCGTACTGGCCGACCTGCTCGAAGCCGATCTTGCGGTAGGCCGCGAGGGCCGGGGTGTTGTAGGCGTTGACGTAGAGGCTGGCGGTGCGGCCCAGGCCGCGGACGAGCCGGTTCACCACCGCGGCGGTGCCGGCCGTGCCGAGCCCGTCACCGCGGCGTTCGGGGTGCACCCAGACACCCTGGATCTGCCCGACGGTCGCCGACATGGCCCCGATCTCGGCCTTGAAGACGACCTCGCCGTGCTCGAAGCGGGCGAACGCGCGGCCGGCCCCGATCAGCTCGGTGACCCGGGCGCGGTAGCTCGCGCCGCCGTCGCCGCTGCGCGGATCGACGCCGACCTCCTCGATGAACATCGAGACGGCCGCGGGCAGGTACCGCTCGACCTCGTCCGGGCGCACCGGGCGGACCAGCGGATCGGCGGCCACGAGCGGGGTGGCGTCGAGGGCCATCAGCGGCTGGTCGTCGCGGACCTCGCGGGCCGGGCCCCACTCGCCTTCGAGCTCGTCCCACAGGCCGAGGACCTGCTCGGCCGGGCCGACGAGCGACGAGCAGGTCCGCTGGCGGCGCAGCGCGCGATCGGCGAAGGAGCGCAACGCGGGCGCGTTGCCGCGCAGGGGGATGAGGTTGGGCCCGGAAAAGCACAGCCCTTGGAGCCGCCCGGACCGGACCGGACGGCTGTCGGCGGCCCAGAGCTCACCACCGAGCCGCCACGGGTCGAGGCCCGTGGCCTCGACCCGGGCGCTGACCATGCAGCTGCCCACCGGGTCGGCGGCCAGTGCGGCACGGACCGCCGGATAGTCCCGATCATCGAGCAGCCGTGCACCTGCAAGCCGCAACACGGGTTCCAGGGTGCCAGATCCGGCTGCTGAACGGAACGCAAGCCTCCCGACACGGTGCGATGAACTGCCGAAGCCGGGCTTTCCGGGCAGAATCGGGCGTATGCAGCGGTATACGTACAAGGTCGTCGAGGTCCGCGAGAAGCTGATCGGCGGCAAGCTGTCCGGCGGGAAGCTCGAGAAGCTGCTGAACGACCACGCCGAGGACGGGTGGCAGCTGAAGGCCATCACTTCGGCGGAGGTGAAGGGGCGGATCGGGCCCGGCGGGGTCGAAGGGTTGCTGGTGACGTTCGAGCGGCCCGTTCAGTAGCGGCCGGGCGAGGTCAGGCCGCGCCGCGGTAGGTGCCGAGCGTCCAGGCGTTGCCCTCCGGGTCGCGGAGGCTGAACGTGTGCGAGCCGTACTCGGTGTCCGCCGGCTCCGCCGTGATCTCCGCGCCCGCGGCCCGCACTCTCGCGTACACCTCGTCCACCCGGTCCGACACCACGTACACCGCGGCCGTTCCCGGCTTCATCGCGTCGTGGACGCCGTCCGGCGGGCGGACGCTGCCCAGCATCACCGCGCCGCCCTCGGGCCAGCGCAGCTCGGCGTGCGCGATCAGCGCTCCCTCGGGCACCACCAGCGCTTCGGTGAAGCCGAGGACGTCGACGAGGAAGCGGACCGCGGCCGGGGCGTCGTCGTAACGCAGGGCCGGCCACACGTTCGGTTCAGGAGTCATGCCGGTGAGTCTGGGCCGGCCGGCCGCTCCTGGTCTTGGAGGAACGGGAGCTCCTCGGCGATCCACGTCCCCGGCGTGCAGCCCGCCAGCGCGCGCCACTCGTTGGTCAGGTGCGCCTGGTCGTAGAACCCGCACTCCACCGCCAGCGCCGCCAGGTCGGCGTGACCGCGGCGCAGCAACCGCGCGGCCCGCTCGAACCGCAGCACGCGCGCCACCTGCTTCGGGGCCAGCCCCAGCTCCGCGCGGAACCGCTCGCCCAGGTGACGGCGGCTCCAGCCGACCTCGCCGGCGAGGTCGGTGACGCGCACCCGCCCGTCGGCGCGCCGCATCCGGCGCCACGCCTCCCCCAGTTCGGGCGGCGGCGCCACCGGCTCCACGGCCCGGGCCGCCAAGACGTCGTCGAGCAGCGTGAACCGTTGTTCCCACGTCGGCAGCTCCCGCAGCCGCTCCGGCAGCGAGCCCAGCCCGAACGCGGCCAGATCACCGACCTCGCCGCTCAGCTCCGCCGCCGTGACCCCGAACAGCGTCCGCACGCCCAGCGGGTCGAGCTCCAGCTGCAGCCCCTCCTGGACGCGGTCCTGCCGGATCAGCACCGCGCGCGTGTGCAGCCCGCCGACCAGCGCCTGCAGGCTCTGCCCCGCCATCCGCACCGGGCCGGCGAGACTGATGACGAGCGTCACGTGCCGGGACGGCAGTCCGCGGTGGACGGCCAGCGTCACGTCGTCCTGCGCGTACCCGACATAGCGCGTGACCAGGGGCCGCACCACCGGGTGCGGCTGCCGGACGGCCCAGGTCACGCTCACGAATGCGAGCGTAAACGTCACCACCGACAGTTCCGCGTCTGCTAACACGGGAGGTGCGTCCCCACCGCGGAAGGAAACCCCCCGATGACGATCCAGGAACAGGCGCAGCAGCTGGAGCTGCTCGCCGACCAGGTGCCGACCGGCATCGCCCTCGCCACCAAGAGCGATCTCGAAGATCTGCAGGCCCAGGTGCTCGGCCTGCTCGGGGAGACGTCCTCCGCGACCGCGATCCAGGGCGCCATCCAGCTCGCTTCCCAGCAGATCGACGAAGTCGCGGCCGCGCTGGAGAACGTCCGCCTGCAGATCCGGGACGCCGCCCAGCACCACCTACAGGGCTAGCTCGTAGTACGAGCCGACGGCGGGCTGGCCCGTGTAGTTCGGGCCGGCCCGGTCGTCGGCGCCGAGGTACCGGAACGGCAGCGCGCCCGCGAAGGGGCCGTCACGCCGGATCCGGCGGTTCCGCGAGTCGTCCGTGAAACCCGCTTCGCGCAGCGCGCGCAGGACCCGGCGCGTCCCGCCCGGCGCCTGGATTCCCGCGATGTCGAAGTTCGCCACGAACACGCCGCCGTCGCTCAGCCAGGACGCCGCCCGCAGCAGCGCGCCCAGCTTGTCGCCGACGTAGTGGAGCCCGTGCACGCAGGTGACGAGGTCGAACCGGCCCGCGGGTTCCCACGTCGCGATCGACGCCGTCACGAGCCGGACGGGCCCGGACGCCGCGAAGTACCCGACGAGATCCACGCCGGTGATGTCGAGGTCCGGCCGGGCCTCGGCCGCGTCCAGGAGCGCCCGCCCGCTACCGCAGCAGAGGTCGAGCCAGCGGGCACCCGGCGGCAGGCCGAGGATGTCGAAGCCGAGGACCCGCGAATAGCCGTCGCGACCGGCCAACCGGCGCTCGCGGTTCATCGCGCGGTTGGCCACCACGGCCGACTCCTCGAGAGCGTCGTCCGAAAGAAGGTCAGCCAGCGGTGACCACCGGCGCGCCCTCGCCGAGAGTCTCGCCCGCCTCTTCGGCGATGCGCATGGCCTCCTCGATGAGCGTCTCGACGATCGCGTGCTCGGGCACGGTCTTGATGACCTCGCCCTTGACGAAGATCTGGCCCTTGCCGTTGCCCGACGCCACGCCCAGGTCGGCTTCGCGGGCCTCGCCCGGGCCGTTGACGACGCAGCCCATGACGGCCACGCGCAGCGGGATCTCCATGCCCTCGAGCCCGGCGGTGACCTGCTCGGCGAGGGTGTAGACGTCCACCTGCGCGCGCCCGCACGACGGGCACGACACGATTTCCAGCTTGCGCTGCTTGAGGTTCAGCGACTGCAGGATCTGGATGCCGACCTTGACCTCTTCGACCGGCGGCGCGGACAGCGAGACGCGGATCGTGTCGCCGATGCCCTGGCGCAGCAGCGCGCCGAACGCGACGGCCGACTTGATGGTGCCCTGGAACGCCGGCCCGGCCTCGGTGACGCCGAGGTGCAGCGGGTAGTCGCACTGCTCGGCGAGCAGCTCGTACGCGCGCACCATGACCACCGGGTCGTTGTGCTTCACCGAGATCTTGATGTCGTGGAAGTCGTGCTCGGCGAACAGCGACGCTTCCCACAGCGCCGACTCGGCCAGCGCCTCCGGGGTCGCCTTGCCGTACTTGTCCATGATCCGCTTGTCGAGCGAGCCGGCGTTGACGCCGATCCGGATCGGCGTGCCGTGGTCCTTCGCGGCCTGCGCGATCTCCTTGACCTGGTCGTCGAACTTCCGGATGTTGCCCGGGTTGACGCGCACCGCGGCACAGCCGGCCTCGATCGCGGCGAAGACGTACTTCGGCTGGAAGTGGATGTCGGCGATCACCGGGATCTGCGACTTCTTCGCGATCGCGGGCAGCGCCTCGGCGTCGTCGGCCGACGGGCACGCCACGCGGACGATGTCGCAGCCCGCGGCGGTCAGCTCGGCGATCTGCTGCAGGGTCGCGTTGACGTCGGAGGTGAGGGTCGTCGTCATCGACTGGACGGAGATCGGGTGGTCGCTGCCGACGCCGACCGAACCCACCCGGAGCTGGCGAGTCTTGCGGCGCTCGGACAGGACGGGCGGGGGCAGGGCGGGCATACCCAGTGCGACGGTCACGGCTTCCAGCGTACCTACCCCTAGTGGGCGACCTTCACCATGTCAACCGTCACGGTGAGCAGCATTACGGCAGGAGTGAGCGGTCCCCGGGGGACCGCACCTCCTCCGTGTGACTACTGGCCGATCCGGATGGGGTTGACGATGTCAGCCGTCACCGTGAGTAGCGTCACCGCGCCGCCGACGAGGACCAGGGCCATCGTGATGCCGGACAGCTTCGTGTAGTCGACGGGTCCCCCGGCCGCCTTGCCCCGCCGCGCGCGGATCCAGTCGCGGACCCGCTCGTACCAGACCACCGCGATGTGCCCGCCGTCCAGCGGCAGCAGCGGCAGCAGGTTGAACACGCCGATGAAGAAGTTCAGGCTGGCCAGCAGCAGGAAGAACACCACCCAGATGCCGTTCTCGACGGCCTCGCCGCCGAGCCGGCTCGCCCCGACGACGCTGACGGGGGTGTTCTTGTCGCGTTCGCCGCCGAAGATCGCGGTGACCACGGCGGGGATGCGCTCCGGGAACTGGACGAGCCGCTGGGCCGTCTCGGCGAACATCGAGCCGGTGAAGCCGAAGGTGGCGCCGATCGCGGCGACCGGGCCGTACTGCGTCGTCAACGGCGGCACGTCGGGCGAGGCGCCGATCATGCCGACCTCCTTGACGACCGAGCCGTTCTAGCGCTGCACCTTCGGCACGTCGACGACGAGCCACAGCTTCTGGGTACCGCGCTGCACCTCGAACACCGTCCGGCCGCTGGTGGCCTGCACGGCGGTGAGCATCTCCTCCCAGGTCGCGACCGGTTTCCCGCCGACGGCGAGCACCGTGTCACCGGGACGCAGCCCGGCCGTCGCCGCGGGGGTCAGCGCGCCCGGCGGGCAGGAGGGGTTCTTGGCCTGGGCTTCGGCCTGCTCCTTCGTGGTGGTCGAGACGGCGCAGGAGGTCGTGGCCAGCACCGGCTTGGGCCCGTCGGCGGCCGCCAGGCTCGGCAGGCCCATCGTCACGGCCATCAGGTACAGCACCACGAAGCCCACGATGAAGTGGGTGATCGACCCGGCCGACATCACGACGGTGCGCTTCCAGGTCTTGAACCGCCACATCGCGCGCGGCGCCTCGTCCGGGGTCACCTCGTCCAGCGCGGTCATGCCGGCGATGTCGCAGAACCCGCCGAGCGGGATCCACTTCAGGCCGTACTCGGTCTCACCGCGGCGCCAGGAGAACACCGTCGGCCCGAAGCCCACGAAGTACCGGCGGACTTTCATGCCGAAGGCCTTCGCGGTGACCATGTGCCCGGCTTCGTGCAGCGCGACCGAGACACAGATCCCCAGCGCGAACAGCACGACGCCGATGATGTAGGCGAGCACCCGCTACTTCCCCTCGATGATCGAACCGGCCCGGGCGCGAGCCCAGCGCTCGGCCGCGAGAACGTCCTCGACGTCGCGTGGCTCGCGACGCCATTCGTCGGCGGCTCCCACCACCTCGGAAACAGTGTCCACTATCGACGTGAAGCTGGTGTTCTGCGCGAGGAAAGCGGACACGAGCTCCTCGTTCGCGGCGTTGTAGACGGCGGGCAGGCAGCCGCCCTCGCTGCCGCAGTGCCGGGCCAGCTCGACGGCCGGGAAGGCCTCGTCGTCCAGCGGCTCGAAAGTCCAGGTCGCGGCGGTGTCCCAGGTGCAGGCGGGTGCCGCGTCGGGGACCCGGTCGGGCCAGTGCAGCGCGAGCGCGATCGGCAGCCGCATGTCGGGCGGGCTGGCCTGGGCGATCGTCGAGCCGTCGGCGAAGGTCACCATCGAGTGCACGATCGACTGCGGGTGCACGGTGACGTCGATCTTCTCCGGCGCGATGTCGAAGAGCAGGGCCGCCTCGATCAGCTCCAGGCCCTTGTTGACCAGGGTGGCGGAGTTGATCGTGATGAGCGGGCCCATCGACCACGTCGGGTGCGCCATCGCCTGCTCGACGGTGACCCCGGCCAGCTCCGCGCGCTTGCGGCCGCGGAACGGGCCACCGGAGGCGGTGAGGACGAGCCGGGCGACCTCGCTCCGCTGCCCGGCGCGCAGGGCCTGGGCGATGGCGGAGTGCTCGGAGTCGACGGGCACGAGCTGCCCCGGCTTGGCCGCGGCGAGGACCAGCGGCCCGCCGGCGATGAGGGACTCCTTGTTGGCCAGCGCGAGAGTCGCCCCCGTGGCGAGGGCCCGCAGCGTCGGCTCGAGACCGCGCGAGCCCGGCAGGGCGTTGAGCACGGTGTCGACGGGCACGGCGTCGATCAGCTCGGTGACGGCGTCTGAGCCCGCGAAGAGCCGCGGAAGCTTGAACTCGCCCTGGTCGTAGCCGCGCTTCTGCGCCTCGGCGTACAGCGCGAGCTGGACGTCCTCGGCGGCCGTGGCCCGGGTCACGGCGACGGCCTCGACACCGTGGGCGAGCGCCTGCGCGGCGAGCGCGGCCGGATCGGCACCGCCCGCGGCGATCCCGGCCACCCGGAACAGGTGCGGGTTGCGCGCGGCGACGTCGAGGGCCTGCACGCCGATGGACCCGGTCGAGCCGAGGACGAGAACGCTTCGCGAGGTAGTCATCGCCGGTCATTGTCGCGCGGGGCGTCTCCGCGGCGCACCCGGAGGTGTGGGATCATCGGCGGGTCCGAGGTTCACGGGGTTTGAGGAGTTCATCGTGGCAGGCAAGGCGGTCGAGAAGAGGCGGCCCGAGGTCGACCCGCGCGACGAGCCGTCCGCGGCCTGGGGCTGGCACGGCTCGTTCCCGAAGGCCACCCGCATCGCCGGCTGGGTCAGCGCGATCATCCTGCTGGTGATGATCAAGGGCAACCACGAGAACAACACCGAGAACGTCTGGCTGGTCGGGCTCGCCCTGTTCCTCGTCCTGCTGCTGGTGCTCGACATCCGCAAGCGGCGCACGGCCTGGCGCCGGTAGTCGGTTTTTCGCTAACGTCCCTGGCATGAAGCTGCGCTGGGGTTTGGCTGTTTTGTCAGTGTTGGGTGCCCTGGTGGCGGCTCCTGCGTCGGCCTCGGCTTCGGTGCCGGTGGTCCGGTGCACGTTCACGCCCACCCCGGACAACCCGGCGGCGCGTGCGGTGGTGCGCCCGCTGCCCTTCGCTTCGACGCGCGGGACTGTCGATGTGACGTTCCGGTTCAACTATGGGCCGGTGACGGTGCGGCTGGATCGTGGCGGGGCGGCGCCTTGTGCGGTGCACAACATGGTTTCGCTGGTTTTGCAACGGTTCTATGACCGGTCGCAGTGCTGGCGGCTTTCCAACTCCGCTCGCCTTGGTGTTCTTCAGTGCGGGGACATCTATGAGGTGGAGAAGGGTGGGCCGGGGTACGAGTTCCCGGATGAGGTATCGGGGGCCGAGACGTACCCGAGGGGGACCATTGCGATGGGGAACCAGGGGCCGGGGACGAACGGATCGGAGTTCTTCATCGTGCACTCGTTCGCGAACATCCCGGCCAACTACTCGGTGCTGGGGCGGGTGGTTCGGGGGATGTCGGCTATCGACCGGATGGTCGCCGACGGGATCATCCCGACCGACCCGGACGGGCCGCTGGACGGGGCGCCGGCAAAGCCGGTGAAGATTCAGCGGGCCACGGTCGGCTGGTAGACCGGCCAGCTCCCCACTCCGGACACGAGGTCTTCCGGCGCCACAACTCAGTACGGCAATCCGAGCCGCGCTTCACCCATAACCTCGTCGACGAGGACCTCCACCTGCTTCAGGGAGTCACCCTGAATCAGCAGACCCGGATATCTTCGGCCATCAAGCTGCGCCAAGGCGTAATTTCCACGTCGGCCGTAAACTCTTGCGATATTTTCGCTCACTTCGCCTCATTCCGGATAAAAGGTCGATTCCTGTGGTGACATAATCCCAGTCCGAGAGCGGGCCGGCAGCACCACAGGCCCTGGACCCCACCACCGAGACCGGCAATTGCAGCCTGTTGCCCAGGTTCTGGCTACGACCACCGGCTTGAGCGGAAGAATCCGAAGCGTCGCAGGCGTAGCCGGTCCTCCTGGTTCCGCCGTTGAAATCGTCCCGCAGCACCCCGCCGCCGCAGTTGTCCCATGCCGAGGCCTGGGCCGGCAGCAGCGGGGACGGGGTCGGCGGATCCACGTCGTGGACGACCGGGTTCTTCGGGTCCAGGATCTGCTTGAGGAACCCACCGTAGATGTTCAGCAAGTCCTGTCGGCCGCCGAGCAAACTTGCGACCGCGCTCGTCCTGCAGTGATCATCCCGACGGACCCCGACGGACCCCGACGGGCCGCTCGACGGGGCGCCGGCGCACCCGGTGAAGATCCAGCGAGCCGTGGTCGGCCGGCAACTCAGTCGGTGTCCAGCCATGGCGGACATGACACCGGGCAAGCCGCTCACCACGACCGGCAGCGATCCACCTCCGCGCACCGTCCATCACCAACCTCACCGAAATCTCACCCCAACGAGTTAATGCCGGGATCGCCCGATTACATTGGGCGGGTTCAGCCGCTGGCTTCGTGGGGGGATCACGCGATGATGACGCACGACGAGTACCTGGCGACCCGAAGATTTCCGGCCCTCGACGGCGTGCGTGCCGTCGCCGCCGTGCTCGTGGTCGTCTTCCACTACGGCGGGCCCAGCTGGGCGAGGGCCAACGGCTGGATCGGGGTGCACCTGTTCTTCGTGCTCTCCGGCTACCTGATCACCACGCTCGCGCTGCGCGAGGAAGCCCGCACCGGCCGGGTTTCGCTGCCGGAGTTCTACATCCGCCGCGCTTTCCGCATTCTTCCCGTCTACTACGTCGTGATCGGCGTGGTCGTCGTCTTCGCCTACTTCCGCGGCATGGGCCTGCGGCACAGCGGCATCGTGGCCGCCCTGCCGTGGAACGTCGCCTTCGTCGGCGAATACCACCAGATGGCCCTGTTCGGCCAGGCCTGGACCCTCGGCGTCGAGCAGAAGTTCTACCTCGTGTGGCCGCTGCTCGCCTTCGGCCTGGGCGCGCTCGGCTTCGTCAAGCGGCTGAGCCTCTCGCTCGGCCTCGTCGCCATCATGCTCGCGCTGATCCCCTTCATGCCGTACGCCGGCGCGTACTCGCCGATCCTGATCGGCTGCACGCTCGCGATCGTGCTGCACCACCGCAAGGGCTTCGCCGCGCTCCGGCTGTTCACCCGCCCGGCCGTCGGCCTGGTCGTCGCCGCCGCGCTGATCGCGGTGCAGACCATGTTCGGCGAGATCGGCGCTTTCCTGCACGACGACGGCGGCTCGATCACCGGCACCGGCTACATCCTGCTCGCCGCCCTGCTGGTGCCGTCGCTGGTCGCCGGCGGTGGCCCGCTGGCCTGGGCCCTCTCGCGGCGGCCGATGCGGTTCGTCGGGGAGCGGTCGTACTCGCTCTACCTCATGCAGGGCGTCGTCGCGGTGGCGGTGGGAGCGGCCATGCCGCAGTTCGCGCCGCACCGGACGCTCACCGCGGTCGCGGTGACGATCGCCGGGCTGCTGGCCGCCGACCTGCTCTACCGCTGGGTCGAGGTGCCGATGATCGACGTCGGACGCCGGATCATCGCCCGGCGCCGGGCCAGGAAGGCCACGCCGGTGACCGAAGAGGTCGCCGAGCCCGCGCTCGTCGTGGCCTGACGCCCGCGGGCCATCCCCGCGCACGGAAAAGCCGGGTGCCACCGCGGCACCCGGCTTCCGAAACCACCCGCCTCAGCGTTCGCCGGCCGGCGACACCAGTTCGCTCGGCCCGCTCCCCGACTCCCCGGCCACGGCGGCCAGTTCCTCACCCACCGACTCGCGGCCGCCCGGGCGGGCGTCCTTCGTCAGCAGCGAGGCCACCGCGCCGATCAGGCAGACGACGATCGCGAAGCCGAACGCCACCGCCAAACCCGACTGGAACGGGCCCGAGATCAGGTTCGGGAAGAAGCTGCGTCCGGTCAGGAACGCCGCCTGGTCCGGCGGCAGGGCCGACAGCTGGCCGCCCAGGAGCTGCTGGATCGGGTTGTAGCCCAGGAACGCCGCGAACAGCACCGCCACCGCCGGGAGGTTCGCCACCTGGGACGCCGCCGCGTCGGGGACGCCGTGGGCCAGCAGGCCCGCCTTCATCGTCGAGGGGAGGCTGCTCGACAGGCCCGAGATGATCAGGCTGAAGAAGAAGCCGATCGACAGGACCATCGCCGCGTTCTGGAACGTCGTCATCATGCCCGCGCCGGAGCCGCGCGCGTCCGCCGGCAGGCTGTTCATCACCTCGGCGCGGTTGGGCGAGGAGAACATGCCCATGCCGATGCCGTTGATCAGCAGGATCCCCGCGAACGCCCAGTAGTCGAAGTTCACCGGCAGGATGATCAGCAGCAGGAACGTGATCGCCGTGATCAGCAGCCCGGTCGAGGCCAGCAGGCGGCTGCCGATCCGGTCGGCGAGGATGCCCGACGTCGGGGCCGCCAGCAGGAAGCCGACCGTCATCGGGAGCATGTAGATGCCCGCCCACAGCGGCGTCTGCTCGAACGTGTAGCCGTGCTGCGGCAGCCAGATGCCCTGCAGCCAGATGATCAGGATGAACTGCAGCCCGCCGCGGCCGAGCGACGCCGTCAGGTTCGCGACGTTGCCCCAGGTGAACGACCGGATCTTGAACAGGGACAGCCGGAACAGCGGGTTGTCGACCTTCGACTCGATGACCACGAACGCGACCAGCACCGCGAGGCCGCCGAGCAGGCAGCTCAGCACGAACGGGCTGCCCCAGCCGGTCGGCGACGAGCCGTAGGGCTGGATGCCGTAGGTGATGCCGATCAGCACCGCGATCAGGCCGACGGCGAAGGTGATGTTGCCCCACCAGTCCATCCGCGCGTGCTTGCGGACGCCGGTGTCGTGCAGCTTGAGGTACGCCCAGATCGTGCCGATCACGCCGAACGGCACCGACACCAGGAAGATCAGGTTCCAGTCGACCGGGGCGAGCACGCCGCCCACGACCAGGCCGAGGAACGAGCCCGCGATGGCCGCGACGCCGTTCATGCCGAGCGCGAGCCCACGCTGGTTGGCCGGGAAGGCGTCGGTGAGGATCGCCGAGGAGTTCGCCATCAGGAAGGCCCCGCCGACGCCCTGCACGATCCGCCAGCCGATCAGCCACAACGCGGCCGCATCGCCGCCGAACCAGGTGACGGCCAGCATGACGGAAGAAACGGTGAAGACGGCGAAGCCGAGGTTGTACATCCTCGCGCGGCCGTACATGTCGCCGAGCCTGCCGAAGCTCACCACCAGCACCGCGGTGACCACGAGGAAGCCCATGATCATCCAGAGCAGGTAGCTCGTGTTGGCCGGTTCCAGGGGGTTGATGCCGATGCCCTTGAAGATGTCGGGCAGCGCGATCAGCACGATCGAGGAGTTGATCGTGGCGATCAGCATGCCCAGCGTCGTGTTGGACAGCGCGATCCACTTGTACCGCGGCCCCAGTTCCGCGATCGAATACGTCCGGCGTTCCGCCACTGTGCAGCCCTTCCGCTCGCAAAGTCCCTTAGCTAGGCTAAGCAACTTGCTTGCGTATGGCAACCAACGGCGCGAAATGCCGGGGAGAGCATGATCACAGGCGCTTGACTGTCCTTTGAGGACTATTTACCTGAACGGCTGCGGGCAACTCGGATGACTCCAGGGGACTGTGGACGACTCGAGCGCGCGACTTGCCGCTCACCGGTGAAGCCAACTCTGTGCCCCCAACGGCCAACTCAATGCCCCCAACGGCCAACTCACCGGGAACGGCGGCGAGTTGGCCGGTCCGGTCGGTGAGTTGGCCGGACGCGACGGCGAGAAGTCGCCGGCCACACCGTGCGACACGTCGACCCGTCCGGCCACGCGCCGCACGGCGACCTCATCAGGTGCGGTGTGCCGGGTTGAGAGGAATCGGATCGCGCGACCAGCACGCAGCGGGCACGGCTCTCTCACATGAGAGACCAGAGACCGTGGCCGCCCAGCCCGCCAAGGACTTTACCGAGGGACCAGCCGGCCCAGTACGGCGACACCGTCGGCGAGTTCCGTCGCCGTCCGCGCCGCGTAGCCCAGGACCAGCCCCGGACGGCCCGGCCGCTGGCGGTGCCACGACAACGGCTGGACCTTCACCCCCTCCGCCAGCGCGGCCGCCGCCACGGCGACGTCGTCGACCCCGGCGTCGAACGTGATCGTCAGGTGCAGGCCCGCCGCCGCGCCGTGGACCACCGCGGACGGCAGCTCCGCAGCGAGGGCCCGGACCATCGCGTCGCGACGGCGGCGGTGCCGGGCCCGCACCACCCGCAGCTGCCGCTCCAGCTCGCCGGTCTCCATCAGCCGGGCCAGCACCAGCTGCGCCAGCACCGCGTTGCCCAGATCGGCGAAGCGCTTCGCGGCCACGAGGTCGTCCCGGAACCGCGGCGGCGCGAGCAGCCAGCCGACGCGCAGCGCGGGCGCCAGCAGCTTCGAAACGCTGCCCGTGTAACAGACTTCGGGCAGCATGGACCGGACGGCGGGCACCGGCGCGCGGTCGTACCGGTGCTCGGCGTCGTAGTCGTCCTCGACGACGATGCCGCCGTCGGCCGCCCAGCGCATCAGGTCGCGACGGCGCTCGCCCCCCAGGACCACGCCCATCGGGAACTGGTGGGCCGGGGTCAGCAGCACAGCGGGGGCGTGCAGGTCGGCGACGCGCAGGCCGTCGTCGTCCACCGGGACCGGCGGCGTCGCCAGGCCGCAGTGCTGCAGGTGCTGCCGGGCGCCGAGCGACCCCGGGTCTTCGACGGCGATCGCGTCGACGCCGTGCTGCCGCAGCACCTCGCCGAGCAGCGTCAGCGCCTGCGCGACCCCGGCGACCACGATGATCTCACCCGGGTCGGCGCGGATCCCGCGGTAGCGCGCCAGCCAGTGCGACACCGCCAGCCGCATCGCCGGCGCGCCGCGCGGATCGCCGTAGCCGAAGTGGGCGGGCTCGAGCTCGTCGAGCACCGCGCGTTCCGCCCGCAGCCACGCCCCACGCGGGAACGCCGTCAGGTCCGGCACCCCGGGAGTGAGGTCGATCCGGGCCGGGGCCGCACGGACCTCGTCGAAGACCTTGGCGTCCGGCGACCGCGTGATCACCTTCGCCGGTGACCGGTCCGGCCCGGGGTCCGGCGGCAGCACGGGCGCGGCGACGACGACGGTGCCGGCCCGGCCGCGGCCCGCGGCGTGGCCGTCGTCGATCAGCCGCTGGTAGGCCTCGGTGACCACCCCGCGCGACACGCGCAGCTCGGCGGCCAGCACCCGGGACGCGGGCAGCCGGCCGCCGACCGGCAGCCTGCCGTCGGCGATCGCGGCGCGCAGCTGCCCGGCGAGCCAGTCCGCGCGGCCGCCCGGCGGCGCCGCGCGGACGTCCAACTGGAGGAAGTCCGACCCTATGGACCCCTCGGAGGACGAGGTTTTGGCTCTGTCCATCGGACCATTGTCGCAGGACGCTGGGCTCATGGACACCACTTACGTGCACGGATACACCGCACCCGAGGCCCGCCGGCTCGGCGACCAGGCCGACACCCTGGCCGGGCTGCTGCACGCCGGGACGGCCTACCCCGCCGGGAGCCGGGTGCTGGAGGTCGGCTGTGGCGTCGGCGCCCAGACCGTCCACCTCGTGGCCCGCAGCCCGGACGCGCACCTCACGGCGGTCGACGTCTCCGCCGAGTCGCTGGCCGAGGCGCGCCGGCGGGTCGGCGGGGCCGTCGGCTTCCGCCGGGCCGATCTGTTCGACCTGGACGGCGAGTACGACCACCTCTTCGTCTGCTTCGTGCTGGAACACCTGCCGGAGCCGGAAAAGGCTCTCGCGCACCTGAGGACCCTGCTGCGGCCGGGCGGCACGATCACGGTCATCGAGGGCGACCACGGGTCGGCGTTCTTCCACCCGCGCAGCGAACCCGCCCAGGCCGCGATCGACTGCCTCGTCCGGTTGCAGGCCGACGCCGGCGGCGACGCGCTCATCGGACGGCGCCTGTACCCGCTGCTGACCGGCGCCGGGTTCGGCGACGTCAGGGTGGAACCGCGGACGGTCTACGCCGACGCGTCCCGGCCCGCGCTGGTCAGCGGGTTCACCCGCGACACCTTCACCGCGATGGTCGAAGGCGTCGGCGGAACCGCCGTCGCGCGCGGCCTCGCCACCGCGGACGGCTGGGCCCGCGGGATCGCGGACCTCCACCGCACCACCGGCCCGGCCGGGACCTTCCACTACACGTTCTTCAAGGCCACCGGGAGGACCCCATGATCATCCGGCCGCCCGCGGGCAGCACCGACGTCCCCGACCGGGACCTCCAGCGCGTGACGAGCGATCTCGCCGCCCTCGAACCCCGCTACCCCGCGACGCGCTCCAGGGCCGCCAGGTGGTTGCGGACCCGGACGGCACCGGGCAGGCGCTCCCCGGCGTAGCAGGCCAGCGCGCGTTCCCAGTGCTCGCGCGCGGCCTCCGGGTCACCGAGTCCACTGTGGACTTCACCGAGCCCGCAGTGGGCCCGGCCCTGTTCGGGACGGCAGCCCGTTTCCTTCGCCACGGCCAGGGCTTCGCGGTGGTACCGGAGGGCGTCCGAGGACGCGCCGCACGCGGTGGAGAGGCTGCCGAGGCTGTTGAGCACCCGGGATTCCACGCCCCGGTCACCGCATTCGCGCGCCAGGCTCAGCGCCTCTTCGAGGTGCCGGGCCGCGTCCGCGTGGCGGCCCTGCGCCAGCCGGACGTCGCCCAGGTGCTTCAGCGCGACGCTGCGGTTGGTCGGGCTTCCCGTCTCCTGCGCGATTTCCAGCGCGCGTTCCAGGTGCGACGCGGCTTCCGCGTCCCGGCCGCGCGCGTGCTCGACGTCGCCGAGGATGCCCAGGGCGTACCCCTCGCTCACCCGGACGCCCATCGCCCGCAGGTGCGCCAGCCCTTCTTCGATGAGCCGGACCGCCTCGTCGTGCCGGCCCAGCGCCGACAACGCGTCGCCCCGGTTGACCAGCGCGTAGCCCTCGGTCGTCCGGTCGGCGATGTCGCGCGCCAGGGAGAGGGCCTCTTCGAGGTATCCGATCGCTTCGCGGTACCGGCCGATGCCGCGGCACGAACAGCCGAGCACCACCAGGACCAGGCCTTCGCTGGTGCGGTCGCCCGTCTTCCTGGCCAGCGCGAGCGCCTCCGTCGAGTACCCGATCCCTTCGGCGAACCGGCCCAGCGCGCGGCAGATCAGACCCAGGGTGTTGACGGCGTGGATCTCGGCGCGCCGGTCGCCGGTCTCGCGGGCGAGGACGAGCGCCTCCTCCAGGTAGCGCCGCGCCTCCGGCGACCGGCCGACGCGCCAGTGGCCCAGCGCGATGAAGATGAGCGGCTCGGCCTCGGCCACCCGGTCGCCGACGTCGTGGGCCAGCGCCGACGCGTGCGTGTGCAGCACCAGCGCTTCCTCGTGGTAGCCGCCGACGTCGAGGTAGTGCCACAGGATCCCGGACAGCAGCCGCAGGTGGTCCGGCCACTCGTGCCGCGTCGCGTGCGCGGCGACGGCCAGGAGGTTGCGGCGCTCGGCCTCCAGCCACGCCTGCGCGTCGAGCACCTTGATCTCGGGATCCGGCACCCGGGGGCGCAGGTGCCGTTCCTGCGGCAGGACGACGTCCATGGCCTGCGCGGCCGAGGAGACGTAGAAGTCGAACAGCCGCTCCTGCGCGGCGTGGCTCTCGGCGGGGTCGCCGGCCGCCAGCTCGGCGGCGTAGACCCGCAGCAGGTCGTGCAGCTGGATACGGTCGTCGCCGGTCGGCTGCGCGAGGTGGGCCCGCACCAGTGCGCCGGTCAGCCGTTCCGCCTCCGGCAAGGGGACGCCGGCGAGCGCGGCGAGCGCGGGCGGGGTCAGGTCACGGCCCGGGTGCAGGCCGCAGAGCCGGAACACGCGGGCGGCGTCGGACGCGAGGTGGCGGTAGGACCACGAGAACACGGCGCGGACGGCGGTCAGCGGGTCACCGCCGCCATCGAGCAGGTCGAGCCGCCGCCGTTCGTCGGCCAGTTCGGCGGAGAGGGCGGCGAGCCGCTCCCCCGGCCGGCTCAGCGCCAGCTCCGCGACCAGCCGCAGGGCCAGCGGCAGCTGAGCCGCGTACCCGATCAGGGCCGCGGTGGCCTCGGGCTCGTCGTCGACGCGCGCGCCGAGCAGCGCCCGCAGCAGGTCGCGGGCTTCGGCCTCGGTGAGCAGGTCGACGAGCACCCGGCGGGCGCCGTGGCGGGCGACCAGCCCCGGCAGCGCGTCCCGGCTGGTCACCAGCACCAGGCAGGACGGCGAGCCGGGCAGCAGCGGGCGGACCTGCCCGACCGAACCCGCGTTGTCGAGCACCAGCAGCATCCGCCGTCCGGTGAGCGCGGTGCGGAACTTCGCGGCGCGCTCGTCCGGCTCGCTGGGGATGTCCGCGCCGTCGACGCCGAGGGCGCGCAGGAACCCGGACAGCGCGTCACCCGGGTCCACCGGCCGGACCGTGCCGTAGCCGTGCAGGTCGAGGTAGAGCTGACCGTCCGGGAACTCGGCGGGCGAGCGCTGCGCCCAGTGGACGGCCAGCGCGGTCTTGCCGACCCCGCCGGTGCCGGAGAGGACGGCGATGCGCGCGCCGGTGTCGCCTTCGTCGCGGCGCAGCAGCGTGTCGAGCTCGGCCAGCTGAGCGACGCGGCCGCGGAAGCCGGGGACGTCCGCGGGCAGCTGCGCCGGCACCCGCGCGGGCCGCTCCGGAACGGCGAAGTCCTGCCGCAGCACCTGCCGCTGGGCCGCGCGCAGCTCGGGGCCGGGTTCCAGGCCGAGCTCTTCGGCCAGCCGGCGGCGCACCTCGGCGAACACGTCCAGCGCGGCGGCCTGGCGCCCGGACGCGGCGAGCGCCAGCACCAGCTTGGCGTGCGCGGATTCGTTCAGCGGCTCCTCGGCGGTCAGCACCCGCAACTGCACCGCCGCGTCTTCGGGGTCGGCGGTGGCGGCGTAGGCCAGGACGGCCTTGGCGCGCCGCATCGCGACCGCGAGCCGGGCCGGGTGCTGGCGGAGCCGTCCGACGTCGGCGAGCGCGGGGCCGCGCCAGAGCCCGAGCGCCTCCCGGTGGGCCTCCCGCGCGAGGAGGGCCTCGAACCGGAGCAGGTCGAGCTCGTCCTCGCCGGCGACGAGCCGGTAGCCGCCCTTGTCCGTCACGATGAGGTCGGCGGGCCGCAGCGCTCGCCGCAGCCGGGCTACGTAGGTGTGGAGCAGCTCCAGGCACGAGGGGGGAGGCTCGTCCCAGACGACGTCGACGAGGTCCTCGCGCCGGACGGTCTGGTTCGGCTGCACGGCCAGCAGGGCCAGCAGCAGGCGCTGCTTCTCGGCGCCGATCTCGACCGGCTCGGTGCCCCGCGTGATCGCCAGCGGGCCCAGCACCCCGATCCGCACCGGCTCCGGCGGGGCTTCGGCCAGCGCTTCCCGCAGCTTGCGGGCCGTCTCCGGCCGGGGCCGCCGGACGCTGCCGAGTTCGGCGTTGCGCACCGCGCGCAGGCTCAGCCCCGCACGCTCGGCGAGCTGGGCCTGGGTGAGGCCGGCGAGCACGCGCCGGTCACGCAGCCATCCGGCGAACGACAGGCCTTCGTCCACAGGCGTCCTCTTCTGTGCTCGGCGAAACGTACCCCTCCAGCATCACGATCGTGCCGCTCCGGCTGTACCACCGAACGGCGAAGATACCCGTTTCCGCAGGTACGGAGGGTTACGACGGTGAGGAGGGGCAGTACAGGCGCTCGTCCACCACGCTTTCCTAGGCTTTGCCGGTCCGGTGGTGACGAGGGGTTCGAGCAGCAGCCGTCGCATGGGGTACGACGGCTGCGCCCGGGCCTTCAGACGCCGAAGCGCTTCAGCAGGGCCCGCACGGCGGCCGGGTCCTCCACGTGGGCGTTGTGCCCGAGGCCGGCGAGCGTGACGGCCCCGGGGTCGAGCGCCCGCAGCTGCTCCGGACGGCACATCGGGTCGTTCTCGCCCGCGGCGAGCACGACCGGGCACCGTGCCCCGGCGAGCAGGGCCGGCATGTCCGGCGCGCCGAGGCCGAACGCGGCCGGGTCCATCGCGAGGCGCCAACCTCCCTCGGTCTCGCGAAGCCCGGCCGGGTCGGTGGGCGCGATCCCGAGCAGCCCCGACACCTTCAGGTAGGCCTGCTCGGCGTCGGCCAGCGTCGCGAACACCCGGGCCGGCCGGGCCGCGAACGACGCCGCGCGGTTCAGGTCGTCCTGGCTCCACTCGACCTTCACGCCGAGGGCCAGCACGCCGGCGACCTCGACGTCGTAGCGGCCGGACGCCAGTTCCAGCGCGAGCACCCCGCCGAGCGAGTGCCCGGCGACGATCAGCGGCCCGCCGTCCGGCAGCGCCCGCGCGACCGCGGTGGCGAGCGTCGCGAAGCTGTAGTGCGGCAGCGGCGAGGACGGGCCGTGGCCGGGCAGGTCGGGCACCAGAACGCGCCGGTCGAGCTGGACGGCGAAGTGGTTCCAGACGGCGCCGGTCGCGCCGAGGCCGTGCAGGAGGAGGACGGCCGGTTCGCCCTTGCCGCCGGTGCGCATGTTGAGCGTGTCCATCCGCGCAGCCTCCCAAACTGTCGGTGGGCGCGGCTAGGGTCGGTTCGTGGCGATCACCGACCCGGACACCTACGTGCAGGGTGTCCCGTACGAGGAGCTGGCGCGGCTGCGGCGCGCCGGCCCGGTGGTGCGCGTCGACGACTTCTGGGCCGTGCTCGGCCACGCCGAGGTGCGGCAGGTGCTGCGTGACCCCGGGGTGTTTTCCTCCCAGCTCGGCGGAACGCAGATCCGGGACGCGGCCGACCTCGCCTACGTGCGCCGGATGATGCTGAACATGGACCCGCCGGAGCACGGCCGGCTGCGGGGGCTGCTCACCAAAGCGTTCACCCCGCGCGCGATCGCGAAACTGACGTCGCAGATCGAGAGCTGGGCGCGGGAGCTCGTCGCGGCGGTCGCCGATCGCGGGGAATGCGACTTCGCGCAGGTGGCCGCCGACCTGCCGCTGCGCACCCTCGCCGGGGTGTTCGGCGTGCCGGAACGCGACCGGCGGCTGATGTACGACTGGAGCAACCGCGTGATCGGCTACCAGGACGCCGAGTACGCGGTGAGCTCGACGGTCGACGTCTCGTCGGTGAGCGACCTCGCGCGGGCCGCGCTCGCCGTCCGCCCGTCGCCCGGGCCGGACGGGTCGATGCCGGACCCGCGCACGCGCGCCGGGATGCCGGACCTCTACGCGTACGCGAACGCCCTCGGCGAGTACAAGCGCGAAAATCCGGGCGACGACGTGATGAGCGACCTGATGCGGCACGTCGGCGAAGGCGGCGCCCGTGTCTCGCTCGCCGAGTTCGAGAACCTGTTCTGGCTGTTTTCGGTGGCGGGCAACGAAACGCTCCGCAACGGCCTGCCCGGTGGGCTGTTCGCGCTGCTTTCCCACCCCACGCAGTACCGGCGGTTGCCGGCCGACCGGTCGCTGTTGCCTTCCGCGGTCGAAGAAATGCTGCGGTGGTGGACGCCGGTCATGCACTTCAGGCGCACGGCCGTTTCCGACGTCCGGCTGTCCGATGTGGACATCCGGGCCGGGGACAAGGTGGTGGTCTGGTTCTCGTCGGCCAACCGGGATCCCGCCGTCTTCGCCGATCCGGACGTCTTCGACGTCGGCCGGACCCCGAACGACCACCTGACCTTCGGCCACGGCCCGCACTTCTGCCTCGGCGCGCAGCTCGCCCGGGTGCAGCTGCGGGCGATGTTCGAGGCGGTGCTCGACCGGCTCGGCTTCGTGGAGCTCGCCGGCGAGCCGGTGCGGCTGCGGTCGAACTTCCAGAACGGTCTCAAGTCCCTGCCGATCCGGTGGGCCCGCTGATGGAGATCCGGGAGCTGCGGGCGTTCGTCGCGATCGTCGAAGCGGGCGCGATGTCGAAGGCGGCGCGGCAGCTGCACGTGAGCCAGCCGGCGCTGTCCCAGACGATCACCGCACTGGAACGGCGGCTCGGCGTCCGCCTGCTGGTGCGCACGAGCACGGGCGTCGAGGTCACCGACGCCGGGACGACCCTGCTCGCCGAGGCCCGCGCCGTGCTGGCGCGCCACGACCAGGCGCTCGCCGCGATGGCCCGGCACACGGAGCCCGGCGGCGGCGTGCTGCGCGTCGGGGTGCCCCTGGAGCTGCCGCCGGACCTGCTGCCCTCGGCGCTCGCGCGGCTGACGGACACGCGGGTGCAGGCCCGGCACCTGTCGTCGGTGGCGCAGGTGGCCGCGCTGCGGGCCGGCGAGCTGGACGTGGGGCTGGTCCGCGAGCGCCCGGCCGGCCCCGATCTCGACGCGGTGCTCGTGGTGACGGAGGACGTCGGTGTGCTGCTGGCCGCGGGCCTGGCCGAGAGGCTGGGTTCGCCGGTCCGGCTGGCGGACCTGGCCGGCCTGGACTGGTTCGCCTTCCCCCGCGCGGGCAGCCCGGCCTGGTACGACGAGCTGGCGGCGATCCTGCGCAGCCACGGCCTCGACGTCGGCCCGGAGGTGCCGGAGGAACAGCGGCTGATCGTCGAGCTCAAGATCCCGGCGGTCAGCGCGGGCGGGGCGTACGCCTTCGCCCCGCCCGGGTGGCCGTACCCGCTGCCGGACTCGGTGCGGTGGGCGCCCTTGGCCGGGAACCCGATCGTCCGGCGGACCTGGGCCGTGTGGCCGGCGACCTCGCACCGGCGGGACATCGCGGAGTTCGTCGCGGCGCTGGAAGACCATCGGCGGAACGAATCGGAGGGATAAGGAGAGCCGAACCCCGGTCCGGAAGTCTCGTGCCGTGGTCTCGCTTGAACCCTGCGACCGGGGAAACACCCGGGTTGCGAAGGAGTTGAGCGATGACTGCAGAACTGTCCGGGTCGACGGCGCTGGTGACCGGCGGAACGAGCGGGATCGGCCGGGCCACGGCGGTCGCGCTGGCCGGGCTCGGCGCCCACGTGGTGCTGTCCGGCCGCGACGCCGGGCGCGGCGACGAGGTCGTCTCGGCCATCCGCGCGGCGGGCGGCAAGGCCGACTTCGTCGCGGCGGAGCTGACGGACGCCGCGTCGGCCCGTTCCCTCGCGGACCGGGCGCGGGAGCTGGGCGGGCACGTCGACGTGCTGGTGAACAACGCCGGGATCTTCCCCACCGGGCCCACCGCGGACCTCTCGGAAGCGGACTTCGACCGCGTCTACGCGACCAACGTGAAGGTGCCGTTCTTCCTCGTCGCCGAGCTCGCACCGGAGATGGCGGCGCGCGGCCAGGGCGCGATCGTCAACGTGTCCACGGTGGTCGCGCTCCGGGGCATGGCGGGCATGGCGCTCTACGGCTCGTCGAAGGCGGCGGTCGAGCTGATGACGAAGGCGTGGGCGGCGGAGTTCGGGCCGTCCGGGGTCCGCGTGAACGCGGTCAGCCCGGGCCCGACCCGCACCGGCGGCACGGCGGCCTTCGGCGAGGGCCTGGACGAGCTGGCCACGGCGGGGCCGGCCGGCCGCGTGGCGGCGCCGGAGGAGATCGCCTCGGCGATCGCGTTCCTGGTGACCGGCGGGTCGAGCTTCGTCCAGGGCGCGGTGCTCCCGGTGGACGGTGGCCGGCTGGCCGTGTGAGCCGCGCGGGACGGTGTCACCGCAGGAAGGTGACGCCGTCCCGCGGCCGCTCGTCCACCGTCAGCGCGAAGACGTCCGGCCGCGCGTAGTGGCCCGACACGTCGAGGCTCTTGCGGGCCACCACCAGCTCGTCGAGGTCGATTTCCGCCGTGATCAGCCCTTCGGCGTCCCGGAGCGGACCGGCCAGGACGTCCCCCGCCGGGCCGACGATCACGCTGCCGCCCCGGAACGGGTCGTCGCCCGTCGGCTCGTACGGGCACGCCGAGATCACGAAGCAGCGGCCTTCGTCGGCGATGTGGCGCATCGACGCCTGCCAGACCTCGCGGTCGTCGGCCGTCGGGGCGCACCAGAGCTGCACGCCCTTCGCGTACATCGCCGCGCGCAGCAGCGGCATGTGGTTCTCCCAGCAGATCGCCGCGCCCGCCAAGCCGGCGGCCGTCGGGATCGCCGGCAGCGTCGAGCCGTCGCCGCGGCCCCAGAACACGCGTTCCCGCGCGGTGGGCACCAGCTTGCGGTGCTTGCCGACCAGCCCGAGGCCGGGGTCGAGGAACACCGCCGTGCTGTACAGCGTCGAGCCGTCGCGCTCGATGACGCCGACGACCAGGGTCGCGCCGGTCCGGGCCGCGAGCCCGGCCAACGCCGTCGTCTCGGGGCCCGGCACCGCAACCGCCGCGTGGAAGTACTCGGCGAACGGCCCCCGGCCCGGGTACCCGCCGAGGACGGCTTCGGGCAGCACCACCAGGGAAGCACCCCGGATCTCGTCCTCGAACGCCAGGATCCGCGCGAGGGGAACGCCCGTCGCGATCTGGAGGGCGGCGACCGTCGTCACGCGCGGACCGGCCACGGCACGACCGCGGACGTCCGCCGTTGGTAGTCCGCGTACTCCGGGTACCGCGACTTGGTGATGCTCTCGGTGAACCGCGTCGAGCCGACGAACAGCAGCGTCAGCAGGACCGCGCCCGCCACCGTCCACTGCAGACCGCCGGCGACCACGCCGAACGCGGCGACCGCCCACCACTGCGCCTGCTCGAAGAAGAAGTTCGGGTGCCGCGAGAAGCGGAACAGCCCGGTCTGCAGGAACCGCGTCGGGGCCCGGCCCGCGTGCTTCTCCCGGTGGAACTCCCACTGCTGCTGGTCGGCGACCGTCTCCCCGACGAGGAACGCGGCGAAGATCACCGCAATCACGACGTCCGCGGCGCCGAAGCCGCCGGGGTGCTGCAGCATGGTCAGTGCGGGGAGCGTGATCAGCAGCAGGATGGCGTTCTGGTAGCAGGAGATGAAGAAGAAGTTGAACAGCTGGAACTGCCACGGCGCCATCCGCTCGCGCAGCACCACCCACCGGTAGTCCTCGCCGCCGGGCGCGTAGCCACCCTTCCGGGCGAAGTTGAAGGTGAGCCGGGCGCCCCACAGGGCGACCAGCACGAACAGCACGTCGAGGCGGGTGTCGGCGAACCCGGCCGCACCGGCGAAGATCCCCACGTAGGCCACCGGCACGATCGACCAGATCCGGTCGACCCAGGAGTACTCCCTGGTCAGCACGGACGCCAGCCAGGTGCCGAGCGTCACCCCGGCGAAGACGTAGAGGCACACCCGCAGCGCGTCCATGGGCTCACTCTAGGACCTAGGATCGGCGCTGTGCCGCATTCTTTCCTCAGCTACCTCGAGTGCTCGCGGACCGGCGAACGCCTGGACGCCGACGCCGTCCAGGGCCTCTCCCCGGCGGGTGCGCCGCTGCTCGCGCGCTACGACCTCGACGGCGTCCGTGAAGCCGTGACACCGAAGGAAATCGCCGGGCGGCAGCCGACGCTGTGGCGCTACCACGAGGTGCTCCCCGTGCGCTCGGCCGAGCACGTGGTGAGCCTCGGCGAGGGCATGACGCCGTTGCTGCGGCTGCCGCGCTACGGCCGCGAGCTGGGGCTGTCGCGCCTGTGGATGAAGGACGAAGGACTGGTCCCGACGGGCACGTTCAAGGCGCGCGGGGCCGCGGTCGGCGTCTCGCGGGCGGCCGAGCTCGGCGTGCACGGGATCGCGATGCCGACGAACGGCAACGCGGGCGCGGCGTGGGCGTTGTACGCGGCGCGCGCGGGGATGTCGAGCCTGATCGCGATGCCGGACGACGCGCCGGCGATCACCATGCGCGAGTGCGTCGCCGCGGGGGCCGAGCTGTACCGGGTGGACGGTCTCATCGGGGACGCGGGCAAGCTCGTCGCCGCGGCGGTGAAGCGACGCGAAGGCGTCCAGGACGTCTCGACGCTGAAGGAGCCGTATCGCATCGAGGGCAAGAAGACGATGGGGTACGAGATCGCCGAGCAGTTCGGCTGGCGGCTGCCCGACGTCATCCTCTACCCCACCGGCGGCGGCGTCGGCATCATCGGCATCCACAAGGCCCTGCTGGAAATGCGGGAGCTGGGCTGGGTTTCCGGCCCGCTGCCGCGGCTCGTCGCCGTCCAGACCACCGGGTGCGCGCCGATCGTCTCGGCGTTCTCGCGCGGGGCGAGGGAAAGCGAGCCGTTCCCGGACGCCCGTACCGTCGCCTTCGGCATCACCGTGCCCAAGGCGCTGGGCGACTTCCTCGTGCTCGACGCCGTGTACGCGACCGGCGGCACCGCGGTCGCCGTCACCGACGAGGAACTGCTGGCGGCGCAACGAGAACTCGCCGAGCGCGAAGGCACCTTCGTCTGTCCGGAAGGCGGAGCGTGCTTCGCCGCGTTGAGGCACCTTCGCGAGTCCGGCTGGCTCGAAGGCGACGAAGACGTCGTCGTGCTCAACACCGGCGCCGGGATCAAGTACCCGGAGACGGTGCCCCTCGACGTCCCGCTGCTGGCGAAGACCGACGCGATCCCCTAGAGGACCGACCGCACCGTTTCGGGGTCACGGGCGACGACCGTCGTGCCGTCGTCGGCCGTGATGATCGGCCGCTGGATCAGCTTCGGGTGCTCGGCCAGCGCCGCGATCCACTTCGGCCGGTCCGCGTCGGTGCGGCCCCACGTCTTGAGGCCGAGCTCCTTCGCGATCGGCTCGGCGGTGCGCGTGATGTCCCACGGTTCGAGACCGAGGCGCTTCAGCACGCCTTCGAGCTCCGCCACCGTCGGCGGGTCCTCGAGGTAGCGGCGCACGGTGTACTGCGCGCCCGCTTCGTCCAGCAACGACACCGCGGAACGGCACTTCGCGCACGCCGGGTTGATCCAGATCTCCACAGACGGCAGCTTACCGCCTGGTTTTGGAGCAGACGTTCTGTTACCGTCGGGGCATGCCCCGACCCCGCGTCCACGACCTCGAGGCACTGCTCGACGTCGCCGAGCGGCTCGTCGCTTCGGCGGGAGCCGAGACCGTGACCGTGCGCGGCCTGGCCGCGGCCGCGGGCGTGCCGAACGGCACGATCTACCACGCGTTCGGCTCGCTCGGCGAGGTGCTGGCGCGGGTCTGGCTGCGGGCGGCGAGCGCGTTCCTCGACCTGCAGACCTCCCTGGTGGACCGGGCTTCTTCGCCGGTGGAGGCCGTGGTCGCGGCGGCGGACGCGCCTGCCGCGTTCGCCGCCGTCCGGCCCGACGGGGCGCGGATGCTGCTCGAGGTCCGGGGCGACCGGCTCTTCGGCCCCGAACTGCCCGACGAGCTGGCGGACGCCCTGCACGCGGTGGACAAGCGGCTCGTCGCGCTGCTCGTCCGGCTCGCCCGGCAGCTGTGGGACCGCGGGGACGGCCTGGCCGTCGAGGTGATCACGACGTGCGTCGTGGACCTCCCGACCGCGTTCTTCCGGCGCGACATCACCGATCCCCTGGTGCGGGACAGGCTGGCCGCCGCCGTGCGGGCCGTGCTGACCGTGCCCCCTCCAGAGAAGGACCGACCGTGACCGATCCCGTTTCCGTGCTCGACCTCGGCGACGACGAAAACCGGTTCTCGCCGGACTGGCTGCAGCGCGTACATTCCTTTTTGGACGGTGTCGACGGCGCCCTGGTCACCACCGGCGGCGGCAAGTTCTATTCGAACGGCCTCGACCTCGAGTGGCTGACGGCGCACGCCGACCAGGCCGCCCGGTACGTCAGCGACGTGCAGGAGCTGCTGGCGCGGGTGCTGACCCTGCCGGTGCCGACGGTCGCGGCGATCAACGGCCACGCGTTCGGCGCCGGCGCGATGCTGGCGATGGCGCACGACTTCCGCGTGATGCGCGGCGATCGCGGCTACTTCTGCTTCCCGGAGGCCGATATCGACATCCCGTTCACCCCCGGGATGGCGGCGCTGATCCAGGGGAAGCTGACCCCGGCGGCGGCGATCGCGTCGATGACCACGGGACGGCGGTTCGGCGGCACCGAAGCCCGGGAAACCGGCCTGGTGGACGAGATCGCGGCCGAGGGCGAAGTGGTGAAGGTGGCGAGCGAGCGGGTGCGCGGCCTGGCGGGCAAGGACCGCGGCACCCTGGGCGCGATCAAGGCGACGATGTTCGCTTCGTCCGTGGCCGCTCTGCGCGCGAAGTAGGCCTCCGGCCCCCGGTATCCAGTTTACCGGGGGCCACCGACAGTTCCTGCGGGGCAAGCGACTCCGGCCGTCGCGAACGAGTCATGCGCGGCACTGAACTTGCCCCGGCAGCGGGGCGGTCTCACCGCTCTTCGCGCACCCGGGTCACCTCGGCCAAGCGGCCGCGCAGGTGGGTCCGCTCCGGCTCGGTGCCCGCCAGCTCCAGCGCCTCCCGGTACGCCGTCGCGGCTTCGGCGGGCCGGCCGAGGCGGGTTAACAGGTCGCCCCGTGCCGTCGAAAACGGGCCGTACCCGCACAGCCGCGGGTCGTCCGCGAGGGCGTCGAGGAGCGCCAGGCCCGCCGCCGGGCCGTCGCGCATCGCCACCGCGACCGCCCGGTTCAGCTCCACGATCGGTGACGGCGCCAGGCCGCGCAGCACGTCGTACAACGCCACGATCTGCGGCCAATCCGTGCCCGCCACGTCCGCGGCCTCGTCGTGCAGCGCCGCGATCGCCGCCTGGACGCCGTACAGCCCGGGCGGGCCACCGGACAACGCGACGACCACCAGCGCCGCCCCCTCCTCGATCATCGCGCGGTCCCAGCGGCCGCGGTCCTGGTCGTCGAGCAGCACCAGGTCGCCGTCCGGGCCGGTGCGGGCGTCGCGGCGCGCGTGGATCAGCAGCATCAGCGCCAGCAGGCCCGCGACCTCCCGCTCCCCCGGCAGCAGCCGGCGCAGGATCCGGGCCAGCCGGATCGCCTCCTCGGCCAGGTCCAGCCGCTGCAGGTCCGGCCCCGAACTGGCCGCGTACCCCTCGGTGAAGATCGAGTAGACGACCTGGAGCACGCCCGGCAGCCGCCCGGGCAGCTCGTCGGCGTCCGGCACCCGGAACGGGATCCGGAGCAGGCGGATCCGGTTCTTCGCGCGCACGATCCGCTTCCCCATCGTCGCGCCGGGCACCAGGAACGCCCGAGCCACCTCCGGCGTCGTCAACCCGGCGAGGCAGCGCAACGTCAGCGCCGCGCGGTCCTCGGCGGGCAGCGCCGGGTGGGCACAGGTGAAGAACAGCTGGAGCCGCTCGTCCGGCAGCCCGCCGTCGGTGGACGGCGGCGGGGCGGCCGCGCGCTCGGCCTCGACCTGCAGCACCGCGAGCCGGGCCGCGTAGGCCTGGTCGCGGCGCAGCCGGTCGACGGCCTTGCGCCGGGCCGTCGTCATCAGCCAGGCGCCCGGCTTCGGCGGCACGCCGTCGACGGGCCAGTGCACCAACGCGGCTTCGATCGCCTCCGACGTCACCTCCTCGGCCAGGTCGAGGTCACCGAACCGCCGGACGAGCGCGGCGAGCAGCAGCCCGCGCTCCTCCCGGAACACCGCCTCCAGTGTCAGCCGTGAGTCCGCCCGGGAATCCCCGCTCGACGCGCCCGCCCGCCCCGTCACCGCCGTCAGCCTGCGAAGTCGGCGATCGGCCGCACCACGATCGACCCGCCGCCGCGCGATCCCGGGCAGCGAGCCGCCCAGTCGAGCGCGACGTCGAGGTCCGGCACGTCGACGACGAAGTAGCCGCCGAGCACCTCGCGGGACTCGGCGAACGGGCCGTCGGTGACGACCCGCTCGCCGCGGTCGTCGACCCGGACGGTGGTGGCCGTGGTGAAGTCGGCGAGCGCGTTCCCGGAGACGTAGACGCCGGAGTCCTTGATCGTCTTGTCGAACAGCTGCCAGTCCTCGGGCGTGCAGCCGCCCATGGCCTCGCCGTCGGCGTCGAGGTGGGCGTTGATCAGCATCAGGTACTTCACGGGATTCCTCCGTCGGTCGTGGCTCGGTTGCCGTACGCCGGAACTACGAACGGCGACCGGCCTCTTGGACACCCCGCGCGGAAGTTTCCCGCCGGGCTCACCGGAAGGCGTCCGCGTGCGCCCCGGCCCACTCGGCGAAGGTGCGGGCCGGCCGCCCGGTCACGTCCGGCACCGTCGGGTACACCGTCGCCTCGTCCAAGGTCCCGTCGACGTAGAAGTTCCAGAACGCGTCGACGTACGCCTGCGGCATGTCCGCCACCAGCTCCGCGCGCGTCTCGTCGTTCGACAGCTCCACGACCCGAAGCTCCCGGCCGAGCACCGAAGCCAGCACCTCGACCTGCTCGGCGGGCCGCAGCGCCACCGGGCCGGTCAGGTCGTGCACCTGGCCTTCGTGCCCGCCGGCGAGGGCGAGCGCCGCCACCGCCGCGATGTCGGCCGGGTCGATGCACGCGGCCGCCACGTCCGGGAACTGGACGCGCACCGTGTCGCCCGCGCGCAGCTGCGGCAGCCAGCGCAAGGCGTTCGACATGAACGCGCGCGGCCGCAGGAACGTCCAGTCCAGACCGGATTCGCGCACCGCGCGCTCGGACAGCGTCATGTAGCGGGAAACCGCGTTGTCCAGGTCCGCCAGCGTGGCCGAGCCGCCGGACAGCAGCACGATCCGCCGCACCCCCGCGTCCCGCGCCCGCGTCAGCAATCCGGGCAGGTTTTCGTAGCCGGACATCAGGAAAACACCTTCGACGCCCTCGAGCGCGCCGGTGAGCGCGCCGGGATCGTTGAGGTCGCCCACGGTGGCTTCGGCGCCGTCCGGCAGCTCGGCGTCCGGCCGGCGCACCAGCGCCCGGACCGGCGCGCCCGCCGCGGCGAGTGCCGAAACCACTTCTCTGCCCACGTTGCCGGTGGCACCGGTGACCAGGAACATCGCTCCACCCCCAGAGTCGTTGTCCGGCCAGCCTAGTGCCACCGGCCGCCGTCAGGCCTGCGCCGGAAGGTCGTCGAACTCGACGACCTGGCGGATCTCCACCTCGATCTCCTGGTCGAACAGCTCGACGTACCGCTTGGCGAACTCGACGGCCTCCGCCCGGTCCGCCGCGTTGATCAGCACGAACCCGCCGATGACCTCCTTGGCCTCGGCGAACGGCCCGTCGGTGACGCGGATCGCGGCGCCGCGGGGCTTGCGGACCAGCGCACCCTTCTCCGTCGGGTGGACGCCCTCCGCCGTGATCAGGACGCCCTTCTCCACCGACTCCTCGATGAACGCGCCCATCTTGCCGATGAACTCCTGACTGGGGTTCCACGACCGCGGATCGTGCTCGTCGACCCGGTGCATCATGAGAAACCGCATGGCCTGCTCCCTCTGTCGGTTCGGCCGGTGGTCCGGTGCGTTCCCGGACGCGGTGACCGGCCTTCACCCCCGCGTCGAACGGCCGCATCCGGCGTTCGACATTTCCCCCGGGGAACTTTTCCGGCAGAGTACCTGTGACCCCGGTCACCGGAGAAAGGGTGTGGGATGTCCGTCCTGCTCGCGATCGGCACGCGCAAAGGTCTGTGGCTGGCGACCAGCACGAACGATCGGGCCACCTGGGAGGTCACCGGCCCGCACCACCCGATGACGGAGGTGTACGCGGTCGCCATCGACACGCGCCGCGCCACACCCCGGCTGCTGGCCGGGGTCACCAGTGAGCACTTCGGGCCGAGCGTGGCCACCAGCGACGACCTGGGCGCGACCTGGGCCGAACCCGACCACGCCCCGATCGCGTTCCCGCCGGACACCGGCGAATCCCTCGCCAGGGCGTGGCAGCTGGTGCCGGGCCCGGCGAGCGAGCCGGACGTCGTCTACGCCGGCACCGAGCCGTCCGCGCTGTTCCGCTCCACCGACGGCGGCCGCACCTACGAGCTCGTCCGCGGCCTGTGGGACCACCCGCACCGGGAGCACTGGACGCCCGGGGGCGGCGGCAAGGCCATCCACACCGTGCTCCCGCACCCGGCCGACCCCGCCCGCGTCACCGTCGCGATGTCCACCGGCGGCGTCTACCGCACCGAGGACGGCGGCGAGTCCTGGCAGGCGAGCAACACGGGCATCAAGGCGGTGCACGTGCCCGACCCGTACCCCGAATACGGCCAGTGCGTGCACAAGGTCGCCCGCGACGCCACCGAGCCGGACCGCCTCTTCGCGCAGGTCCACCACGGCGTGTACCGCAGCGACGACGCGGGCGCGAGCTGGCAGTCGATCGCCGACGGCCTGCCGAGCGACTTCGGCTTCCCCATGGTCGTCCACCCGCACCGGCCCGAGGTGATCTACACGTTCCCGCTGGTCGCCGACGCGATGCGGTTCCCGCCGGAGGGCCGGTGCCGGGTGTACCGCAGCGAAGACGCCGGGAAGTCGTGGGAGGCGCTGGGGCAGGGCCTGCCGGACGGGTACTGGGCCGGCGTGCTGCGGGACGCGATGTGCACCGACGACGCCGAACCCGCCGGGGTGTACTTCGGCTCGCGGACCGGCGACGTCTACGCCAGCCGCGACGACGGCGACAGCTGGCAGCTCGTCGCGGCGCACCTGCCCGACGTGCTGAGCGTCCGCGCCGCGAGGGTGTGAACCCGTGCGGATCACCGTGCTGCTGCCCGGCACGCTGCGGGAGAAGGCCGGCGGCGAATCCCGGCTGGCCGTCGAGGTCGCCGAACCGGCCACCCTGGGCGCCGTGCTCGACGCGCTCGCCGAGCGGTACCCGGCGCTGGAACGGCGGCTGCGCGACGAACAGGCGGGTCTGCGCCGGTACGTCAACTTCTACGTCGACGGCGAGGAGTGCCGCCACCGGGACGGCACCGCGACCGTGCTGCGTGCGGACGCCGAGGTGCAGATCATCCCGTCGGTCGCGGGAGGCTGAGCTCGTCGAACAGCGCGGCCGCCCGCCGGGCCGTCGCGGCCGCCCGCCGTCCGGTGCTGAGCAGCGCCAAGGCGAGGAGACCGGCACCGAGCGCGGCGACCAGCCACCACACTCCGGCCGCAGTGGTCGTGCCCGTGCCCGCGAGCGTCCCGGCGAGCGCGACGCCCAGGGTCGTGCCGGTCTGCCGGCCGGCCGAGGCCAGCGACGCGGCCACCCCGGCCATCGACCCCGGCATCCCGGAGACGGCGGTGTTGGTGATCGGCGGGTTCACCGTGCCGAGGAACACGCCGAACAGCACGAAGGTCGCGAGCACGGCGGGCAGCGGCGTGGCCGGCCCGAGACCCGCCGAGACGACGCCGCCCGCGGCGAGCGCGGCACCGGCGACGACCAGCGGCCACCGCGGCCCCCGCGTGCCGACCAGCCGTCCGGTCCGCGGGGACAGGATCAGGACGAGCACGCCGACCGGCAGCAGGCACAGTCCCGCCGACAGCGCCGTCATGCCCCGGACGTCCTGCAGGTACTGGGTGGTGACGAACAGGAACACGCCGAACCCGCACAGCGCGAACAGCGCCATGACGATCGCCGCGCTGAAGGACACGCTGCGGAACAGGCGCAGTTCGAGCAGCGGGTCGGCGCGGCGCGGTTCGTAGCGGCGGATGCCGAGCACGCCGAGCCCCGCCAGGACGAGCAGGCCGAGGATCCACGGTGAGGTCCAGCCCAGCCGGTGCGACTCGATGAGGGCGTAGACGACGCTGCCGAGCACCAGCAGCACGAGCGCCTGCCCCACCGGGTCGAAGCGGCGGGCCCGCGGCGCGCGCGACTCGGGCACGAACACCGTGGTGGCGACGAGTGCGGCGACGATGATCGGGACGTTGACCCAGAAGACGGCGCGCCAGCCGAAGCCGTCGACGAGCGCGCCGCCGAGGATCGGCCCGAGCGCGAGCGCCAGGCCGGACATCGAGCCGAAGACGCCGATGGCGCGGGCACGCTCGGCCGGGACGGGGAAGGTGGTGGCGACGATGGCCATCGCGACCGGGTTGAGCATGGTGCCGCCGACGGCCTGCACGGCGCGGGCGGCGATCAGCCAGCCGATGCCCGGGGCCACGCTGCACAGCAGCGACCCGAGGCCGAAGACGGCGAGCCCGCAGCGGAAGACGCGTTTGCGGCCGAACCGGTCGGCGGCCGACCCGGCGAGCACCAGGAACGCGGCGAGCACCAGCGTGTAGGCGTCGACCGTCCACTGCAGGCCGGCGGCGGAAGCGCCCAGGTCGTGGCGGATCGCGGGCAGGGCGACGGTGACGATGGAGATGTCCATCACCACGACGACGATGCTGGCGCAGCAGATCGCGAGCACGAGGCCCGGGCGGCTTGCGGTCGGAACGTTCATGCCTTCGACGCTAGGATTTAGAGTGTGCTCGAAGTCAATTCGATCCCCGCGGAGGGGCTGACCATCGCGGACGCGGCCCGCCGCACCGGGGTCAGCGCGCACACGGCATGCCGATCAGGACGATCCGCCGCTACGCGGACCTGGTCGCCGCCGGCCGCGGCAACGAACCGGAACGGCTGGCGCTGCCGGCGGAGCACCGCGCCGAAGTGCCGGCGAGGCCGGCGGAGCTGCAGGAGAACCTCCGGCTGATCGACCACAGGATCGGGGTGTACCGAGGCCGTCTCGAAGCGGGCGACGCGGACGGCCTGTGGGCGCCGGGCCGGCCGCACTGATCAGCGCGTGGCTCGCCGTTGCGCGGCGCGGGAACCGGAGCTGCGCCGGGTGAAGCGCCGGTCATTGCCTTCCGGCCGGGAACCGGCCACCGGATACGATGCCCGGCGGTCCCGCCGTCGCCGGACCCACGCCTCGTTTCCGGCAGGAGACCCATGCCCCAGCCAGCTCTCACCGACGCCACCGAGCCGGACGTCACCGCGCCGATCCCGCGCGTCGCCGTCCCCGCCGGCGAGCGGGTGGCGGGGCGGCTGCCGACGGTCGCGTGGTGGCTCTTCGCCGCGCTGCCCGCCGGCTTGGCGCTGCTGGCGGCCGTGCGCGCGCCGCGGATGCACGTGCTGCTCGACTACTGGCACGTCTTCGCCAAGATCACCGACGACCACGGCGACCTGCTGCTCGGCCAGGTCTTCACCTACCACCTCGACCAGCCGTTCGTCGTGCCGTCACTGCTCTTCTACGCCGACGCGGCCTGGTTCGGCGGCGACAACCGCGTCCTGACCGTCCTGACGATCGCCCTGCTCGCGGTCGCGGTGTTCGCGCTGCGCACGATGCTGCCGCGGCACCTCTCCCCCGGCACCCGCGGCGCGTTGACCGCGGCCGTGGCGTGGCTGCTGTTCACCTCCCACGCCACCGAACTCTGGGTGCAGGGCACCAACGGCATCAGCTGGGTCCCGGCGGTGACCTCGTGCACGATCGCCGTCGCGTGCGCCCACCGCGGCCGGCAGGCCGGTGCGGCCGCGGCCGCCGTGGTGGGGTGCCTCAGCTTCGGTGCCGCGCTGCCGATCTGGTTCGTGATCGCCTTCGTCGCCTGGCTGCGCGGGGAATCCCGGCTCCGGGTCGCGTTCCCGGCCGCGGCCGGCGTGGTCCTCCTCGGCGCGTGGTGGCTCACCAAGCCCGCCGGGACGCAGTCGGGCGCGACCGCGGCCTTCGACCCCGACGGGCGCCTGTCCGTCTTCGCCGCCTCCGTCGGCGGGCTGTGGTCGGCCGGCGTCGCCGTCGTCGCGGTGATCGCCGGTGGGCTCACGATCGCCCTGCTCGGCCTGCTGCTGCGCCGGACGGTGACCACCCGGCCTGCCGTGGCGGACGCGGGGTGGGCCGGTCTGGCGCTCTACTCCTTCGCGCTGGCGTCGATGCTGGCGCTGGGTCGCACGACGACGAACGTGCCCGGCGGCAACGTCGGGCTCATCAGCCGGTACGTCCTGGTCGCGGCGCTGGCGACGAGTGCGCTGACGGTGCTGGCGGCCCTGCACCGTCCACAGTGGCCACACCGCTACCTCGTCGCGGCGGTCGTCACCCTGGCGCTGGTCACGCACGCGATCGGCGGCGGCAAGGCCGACGAGGTCCGCCGCAGCTACGCGCCGCTCGAGCTCGCGGCGGTCGCGCTGCGCGTCGACGCCCCCGCGGCACTGGACGCCCTGCACATCCAGCGCGCCGCCGCCCCCGCGGCCCGCGCACTGCAGGCCTACCCGTTCACCAGCGCTTTCACCCTCGGCTGCCACGGTCCGGAGCTCGGCAGCCACCTCGACCTGAGCACCGCCCAGCCGGCGCGCGGAGCGCTCGACACACCGGCCACCGACCCCGGCGCCGTCCTCACCGGCTGGACGGCCGTCCAGCCGGACTGCATCGTCGTCACCGACGCTGCCGGCACCGTGACCGGCGGCGGCAGCGCGAGCCTGCCGCTCACAGCGGGCCAGGCCGCGGCGGCCCCGCCGGGCGCCACGGGCTGGCAGGCGACGGCGGGACCCACGAACGGGCCGCTGACCGTGCTCGCCGTCCAGGGCGGCCGCCTGTACCGGATCGGCTAACCCAGGCCGCCGTAGGCCGCGGCCACCATGGTCATGCCCCGGCCGTCGCCGACGATGGCGTCCAGCATCTGATTCATCGCGTAGGCGACGGTCAGGCCGGCGTCGAAGTCGTTGAACACCAGTGATCCGCCCATGCCGCCCCAGAAACAGTTGCGGCCGCTGATGCCGTAGCCCATGCCGTACCGCATCTTGACGCCGAGGCCGTAGTCGAGCCCGTGGTACTGCTCTTCCAAGACCCGCTCACACCCGGCCCGCGACAGCAATCCCCCACCGCCGGAGGTGAGCACCGACTGGACGGCAGCAACCGACCGGGCATTGCCGAAGCCGGCACCCGAAGGGATCTCGGCGCGTCGCCAAGCCACGGTGTTCGTGTCCTCGGGCCGCAGGTCCGGATTGGGGGCGACGTCGAACAGTTCGGTCGGCGGCGGCACGGTCATCCCGCCGGGCGGGGCGAGCGAGGGGGCCACGCGGTGGTCGTGGCCGTCGGGCAGCCCGATGTGGAAATCCGCCCCCAGCGGGCCGGCGACTTCCGCGGCGAAGAACGCACCGATGGTCTTCCCGGTGATCCGGCGGACCACCTCGCCGAGCAGGAACCCTTGCGTGACCGCGTGATAGCAGCCGACTTCCCCCGGTGTCCACCGCGGCGCCTGCGCGGCCAGCAGGGCGGTGACCTTCGGCGAGTCGCGCAGGTCGTCGACGGTGATCGGCGTGTCCCAGACGGGCAGGCCGGCGGTGTGCGACAGCACGTGCCGCACCCGGACGTCCGCGGCGCCGAACTCCGGCCAGTACCGGGCGAGGGGCGCGTCCAGGTCGAGCTCACCACGATCGGCGAGGATCAACGCGCACAACGCGATCATCGTCTTGGTCGTGGACCAGACGTTGGTGATCGTGTCCCGCTCCCACGCCACGGTCCGCTCGGCGTCGGCGTACCCGCCCCACAGATCGACGACGGGCCGCCCGCGGACGATCACCGCGACCGAGGCGCCGACGTCGTCCTTGGCCAAGGACTCCGCCAACGCGTCGCGCACCTCTCCGAACCGCTCATCGCACGTACCGTGCAAGCGCACCATGGGGTCCGACCCAACCCCTTCCGCCTCGATGGCGCCACCGAATATCGGCCGCGGGGGGCAACGGCGATCCCCACCATGAATGGGTGATCCGCACCCGGAAAATTCCAAACCGATTTCCGCTGCCATTTGCGTGCAGATCTCGGCTCGTTCCGAACCGGCTTCTAAGTGAGCAGGCTCTGTGGCACCGCGAGCGCCCCGGAACGCGGGCGCCAGATGTCCTGGCCGAGGCCGCCGAGCACGCGATTGGCTTCCGCGCAGTAGTCGAGCGCGCCCTTGACGTTGCCGCGTTCGAGGAGCAGTTCACCGAGCTGGTAAAGCGCCTGCGCCTCGATCTGCCGCTCGCCGACCTGGCGGGCCGCGGTCAGCGCCTGCATCAGCACGATCTCGGCGTGCTCCGGACGACCCTGCCGTTTCCGGGTCAGCCCCAGCGAATACAGCGCGACGGCCTCGCCCACCCGGTCGCGGTCCTCCTGCACGATGAGCAGCGCGCGGTTGAGCATGTCGCCGGCGTCCTCGAGCCGGTCGGTGCGCAGGTAGAGGTCGGCAAGACCGGACAGCGCGGCCGCCTCGCCGCGGCGGCAGGAGACGTCCGTGCTGATCGCCAGCGCCTCCTGGAACAGCTCGCGGGCGTAGTTCTCGTTGCCTTCGGTGCCGGAGAACTTGGCGATGTTGCACAGGACCAGCGCCTCGCCCATCCGGTCGCCGACCGACCGCATGTTCAGCAGCGCCTGCTCGTACCGCGCCCGCATCGCCGAAAGGTCGCCGCGGACCCAGTCGATGAACGCGAGGTTGCGCAGCACCAGACCCTTGCCGTGCACGTCCCGCTCCCGGTCGAACAGCTCCAGGGCCGTGGTCAGCTGGGCGCTCGCGTCGGCGAGGCGCTTGCGCGCGATGTTCAACGCCCCGAGGGAATACGCCATCGCGGCCTCGCCCCGGCGGTTGGCCGCGCGCCGGACCGCGTCGAGGGCGACGGACGTGGTGTCGCGCCAGTCGTCGAAGTAGCCGCGCGCCTCGAACAACGTCACCAGTGTCAAGGCGAGGTCCCAGCAGAGCTCGTCGTACCCGGCCGCGGCGGCCTGCCGGACCGCGCCGACCAGCAACGCGCGTTCCTCGTCCAGCCAGGTGATGCCCAGCTCGGAGGCCGTGCCCGTGCCCGGCGGCGGTGTCCAGCGCGGTGCCGCGCCGTGCAGGATCGCGTAGTCGCCGCCGAACTCCTGCCGGTGCGCCACTTCGGCCCGGGCGAGACAGGCACCGAGCCAGCGCCGTTCCGCGGCTTCCCGGCTCTCGGCGGGCTCCGCCGTCCGGGCGAGCTCTCGGGCGTACGCCCGCACCGGGCCGTGCAGCCGGTAGCGCACGACGCGGCGGTCCGGCGAGCCGGCGGCGTCGAGCAGGCCGGCCACCACCAAGTCCTCGAAGACGTCGTCGGCGCGGTCGGGCTGCTCGTCGAGCAGCGGTTCGGCCACCCAGCGCGGGAATTCGCCCGCCTCGATGACCCCGAGCAGGCGGAACAACCGGCGCGCCGCGTCGGACAGCCCCTCGTAGGTGAGGGCGAGGTTCGCGCCTTCCTCGGGCCGCTCGCCCAGCCGCCGCACGGCGTCGGCGATCCGCGCGTGCGGCTTCGCGGCCACCCGGGCGGCGGCCACGATCAGCTGCGACGGCACTCCGCCGACGGCTTCCGCCAGCTGCTCCGCCGCCCGCTGTTCGCCGGCCACGCGCTCGGCGCCGATCCGCCGGGCCAGCAGCGCCACGGACTGGGCGATCCCCAGCTCGGTCAGTTCGAGCTGCCGGACCCCCGGCAGCACGGCCGGCCGGTCCGGGATCGTCACCAGCGCCGCGCTGCCGCCGTCGACCGGCAGCAGGGGCCGGATCCGGTCCGGGGCGAGTGCGTTGTCGACCACGACGAGCACGCGCTTCCCGGCAAGCGTGCTCCGGTAAGAGCCGATCCGGTCCGGCAGGCTGTCGGGCACCGCCGACGCCGGCACGCCCAGCGCGCGCAGGAACCGGTCCAGGGTCCGGGAAACCGCCTGGTCCGGGTGACCGTCGTCGCGCAGATCGGCGTAGAGGCAGCCGTGCGGGAACTCCGCGGTGAGCAGGTGCGCGGCCTCGATCGCCAGGCTGGACTTGCCCACTCCCGCGGGCCCCCAGATCCCGACGATCCTGGCGGACCCGGGCCGGGCCGGGCCGGCGAGCAGGCCGGTGACCTGCGTCAGCGCTTTTTCCCGGCCGGTGAATCCCGGTGAGCGGGCCGGCAGCAGCCCGCCGGCGTAGTCGCCGGCGGCGGGCTCGGCCCGGCGCTGGGCGGCGACCACCGGCTCGGGCGGGGCGAGCAGTTCCTTGTCCCGGTTCAGGATCGCGAGCTGGAGCCGGCGCAGGCGGTCGCCGGGTTCGACCCCGCCCGAATCGAGCAGGACGCTGCGCGCCCGGCGGAAGACCTCCAACGCTTCGAACTGCCGCCCCGAACGGTAGAGCGCCAGCATCAGGTACTCGTAAAGTTCTTCACGCGCCGGGTTTTCTTCGAGCAGAGCGTGGATATCGCCGATGATCTCCGCGTGGCGGCCCAGTGCCAGCTCGATGCGGAGCCGGTGGACTTCCGCGGTGACACGGGACTCCTCCATGCGCAGCGCCGCGCGGCTCACCCGTTCGCTCGGCACGTCGGCGAGTGCGGGCCCGCGCCACAGCGCGAGCGCCGACCTCAGGTCCCCGACGGCCTCGCTCAGCCGCCCCGCGGCTTCGTGCGCCAGGGCGAAGCCGACCAGCTTCTCGAACCGGTTGTAGTCGAGGTCGTCGTCGTCGATCTGCAGCAGGTACCCCGGCGACCGGGTCACGACCCGGGCCCGGCAATCCAGGTCGCTGAGCAGTTTCCGCAGGGTGGAGATGCAGATCTGCGTCTGGGTCCGCGCGGTGCTCGGCGGGTTCGTGCCCCACAGCGCGTCGACGAGGACATCGGTGGCGGTGACCCGGTTCGCGTTGAGCGCGAGCGTCGAAAGCACCACGCGCAGCCGGCGCCCGCCCGGCAGCACCGACGCCCCGGCTTGATCCAGTTGAAGTGGCCCCAGTACCCGAATCTCCACCAGTCCCCCAGCCCCCATAGCACCAAGAATCACTGCCGACAGTAGCAGGAAATCCGCCCGGACAGCGCAAATCGGCATTTGCCGACCTTCCGTTGACCGGTGGACAACGCATTCTCACGCCACCGTGTCAAACATTTAACACGCGAAGAAAATATGTCCAATTTGTCGAGATTGCTGGATATTTCGCCGATTAATCGATTTCCCGCAGGTGGCAGCGTGTTCGTTACTTGCCGACCTTCGCCACCTTTCGGCGTTCTCCGCCCGGCGGCCGGTCGAACACCGGTGATCACTTCCCCCGGCCACCACCGCGGCGGCAGACTCCGCCCCCGGATGGAAACCCCTGGGAGGAACGGATGTCCGACTTCACGATGACCATCGGCGGCGAGCAGGTGGCCGCACCGGAGACCTTCGAGGTCGTCAACCCGGCCACCGGCGCGCCGCACGCGCAGGCTCCGGCCTGCTCCCCCGCCCAGCTCGACGACGCGATGGCCGCCGCGGCCGCCGCGTTCCCGGCCTGGCGGGCCGACCCCGACGCCCGGCGCGCGGCGCTTTCGGCCGCGGCCGCGCGGCTGCGGGAGCACGCCCGCGAGCTCGCCGTCATCCTCACCGCCGAGCAGGGCAAACCCCTGGGCAGCGCGACCGTCGAGGTGTTCGGCACGGCGATGTGGCTGCAGTACTTCGCCGACCTCGCCCTGCCGCGGGAGATCCTGCAAGACGACGAAAAGGCGTTCACCGAGGTCGTGCGGCGCCCGCTCGGGGTCGTCGCGGCCATCACGCCGTGGAACTTCCCCCTCGCGCTCGCCTCCTGGAAGCTGGGGCCGGCGCTGCTCGCGGGCAACACCGTCGTGCTCAAGCCGTCGCCGCACACCCCGCTGGCCACCCTGCGCATGGGCGACCTGCTGCGTGACGTCCTGCCGCCGGGCGTGCTCAACGTCGTGAGCGGCCCGGACCCGCTCGGGGCCGCCATCACCGCGCACGAGGTGCCCCGCAAGATCAGCTTCACCGGCTCGGTCGCCACCGGGCGGGCGGTCGCCGCCGCGGCCGCACCCCGGCTCAAGCGCGTGACGCTGGAGCTCGGCGGCAACGACCCGGCGATCCTGCTCGACGACGTCGACGCGGCGGCCGTGGCGGACAAGGTCTTCGAAGCCGCCTTCGCCAACAACGGCCAGGTCTGCTCGGCGATCAAGCGGGTCTACGTCCCCGAGTCGCGGTACGCGGAGGTCGTCGAGGCGCTGGCGCAGCGGGCCGGGGAAGCCGTGGTCGGCCCGGGCACCGAGGAAGGCGTCGACCTCGGCCCGGTCGGCAACCTCCCGCAGTTCGAGCGGGTGCGCGAGCTGGTCTCGGCGGCCCTCGACGGCGGTGCCAAGGCGGCGGCGGGCGGGCGCGCCCTCGACCGGCCCGGGTACTTCCACGAGCCCACCGTGCTCGCCGACGTCACCGACGGCAGCCGGATCGTCGACGAAGAGCAGTTCGGTCCCGTCCTGCCCGTGGTCGCCTATCGTGACCTCGACGACGCGGTGGCGCGGGCCAACGCCACCCACTTCGGCCTGTCCGGCTCGGTGTGGGGTGCCGACCCCGAGCGCGCGACGGCCGTCGCCGCCCGGCTGGAGTGCGGGACAGCCTGGGTGAACACCCACCTGGTGCTGGCCCCGCACCTGCCCTTCGGCGGCGTGAAGCAGAGCGGCATCGGAGTCGAGAACGGCCCATGGGGTGTGCACGGCTGCACCGATCTGCAGGTGCTGCACACCGCCCGCGGCTGACCGAAACAAGCTGTTCGTCTGCTATGTCCGGACTATCGGCCGCTATTGCCCGCCCCGCGCGCGCGATAATTCACCGCCCGGCCCGCGGACGGTTCTTTTGCCGATCCGGGCATTTCCGCAGTTGTCCGCGGGCCGGGCGGCCGACGGCCGGAATCGTTCGGCCCCACGCACTGGTGAACCGGCGCGGCGCGGTCGTACCGTCCGCCCATGGCAACCAAATGGTGGACGCTCATCGCCGTCGTGGTGGGCGTCTTCATGCTCCTGCTCGATACCACCATCGTGAACACCGCCCTGCCCAGCATCCAGCGCGACTTCTCCGCGTCTCTGGGCAGCCTCCAGTGGATCGTGGACGCCTACGCCCTCGTCCTCGCCGCCGCGCTGCTCATCGGCGGCTCGCTCGCCGACCGGTTCGGCCGCCGGCTGCTCTACACCGTCGGCGTCGGCGTCTTCACCGGTGGCTCGCTGCTGTGCGGCCTGGCCACCGGGCCGGGGTTCCTCATCGGTTCGCGTGCGGTGCAGGGCGTCGGCGGAGCGATCATGTTCGCCACCGCGCTCGCGTTGCTCGGCGACGCGTTCCGCGGGAAGGACCGGGGCACCGCCTTCGG
This sequence comes from Amycolatopsis sp. NPDC026612, assembly GCF_040638285.1. NCBI lineage: Bacteria > Bacillati > Actinomycetota > Actinomycetes > Pseudonocardiales > Pseudonocardiaceae > Amycolatopsis > Amycolatopsis sp. NPDC026612. The sequence goes on along the minus strand of NZ_JBEZYB010000003.1, from coordinate 198,895 downwards.
CATCTACGGTGCGGTGACGGGCATCGCCATCGCGATCGGCCCGATGACCGGCGGCCTGATCACGATCAGCACTTCGTGGCGCTGGGTGTTCCTCCTCAACGTGCCGATCGGTCTTGTGGTCGCGTTGATCACCGTCGCCAAGGTCGGCGAGTCCCGCAACCCGGCGGCCTCGCGGCTGGACTGGTTCGGCTTCGTCACCTTCGGCGGCGCCCTCGCGGCCCTGATCTACGGCCTGATCAGCAGCGGTGACGGCTGGGGCAAGCCGAACGTCGTGGTGAGCCTCGGCCTCGCGGCCGTGCTGCTCACGGCGTTCGTGGTCAGCCAGTTCCGCCAGGACCGCCCGATGCTCACCACCGCGGACTTCCGCAAACCTGCTTTCAACGGCGCGATGTTCGCCTCGTTCGCCGTGGCGGGCTCGATGTTCGCGCTGATCCTCTACATCGTGCTGTACCTGCAGAACCAGCTGGGCTACAACGCGTTCGAAGGCGGCCTGCGCACGACACCGATCACGCTCGGGGTGTTCCTGTCCTCGACGCTGGCCGGGCGGCTCACGACCGTGCTGCCGGTGCGGGCGATGATCGCCGGCGGGTTCGGTCTCGTGGGAATCGGGCTGCTGCTCATGCGGGGCCTGACCGCGGACTCGACGTGGACGCACCTGATCCCGGGCATGATCTGCTGCGGCATCGGCGCCGGGTTCGTGAACGTCCCGCTCGTCTCGACCGTCGTCCGGGTGGTCGGGCCGGCCCGCGCCGGGATGTCCGGCGGGCTCAACAACACCCTCCGGCAGGTCGGGCTGGCGACCGGGATCGCGCTCTACGGCTCGCTCTTCGCCGCTTCGCTGCGCAGCGGGACGCTGACGGCGTTGCGGAGCACCCCGTTCGCCGGTGACGCCGAGCGCATCTCCGCCGGGGTCAGCGCCGGTGCCCGGCCCGGCGCGGTCCCGCCGGAAGTCGCCACGGCGATCCGCACCGGGTTCACCGGCGCCCTCGACCAGGTGCTGCTGATCGGTGCCCTGCTCGCGATCGCGGGCTGCGTGCTCTCGGCGGTGCTCATCCGGGCGAAGGACTTCGTCCCCATGGGACCGCCGCCCGGCACCGCGCCGAAGCCGTCCGGCGTCAAGCCGGAGGCCCAGCCCGCCTGATCCCCCGGCCCGGAGGCGAAGAGCCCGGCACCGCACGCGGTGCCGGGCTCTTCCCTGTCAACGGTTGCCGCCCCGAACCGCCGGATGCGCGCATTTCCTTGCCGGACAAGGCATCCGCTCGGTACACCTGGACACCTCAGCCCAACTCGTGGAGGTGTGCCCCTTGGGTGCCAAGGTTTTTCCCGGCCGGTTCACGGCCGGCACCGACGAACCCTTCGTCGTCTTCATCGTCGGCATGCGCTTCAACAAGCTCCTGTCCCCCAAGTGGCTCGCCGGGGTGAAGGCGTTCGACAAGATGTACCGCGAGCTGCAGGCCGACCCCGCGCTCGGGTTCCTCGGCGCCGAAAAGATCCTGTACTGGCGGGGTGCCGGGCAGCTCCAGTACTGGCGGTCGGTGGAGGACCTGGAACGGTTCGCGCGCGGCACCGAGGGCGCGCACGTGCCCGCGTGGCGGCACTACAACCAGATCGTGCGCACGTCCGGCACGGTGGGCGTCTGGCACGAGACCTACCTCGTCGGGCCGGGCCGGGCGGAGGCGATCTACGCCAACATGCCGCGGTTCGGGATGGGCAAGGTGCTCGACCACGTGCCGGCCACCGGGCACCGCGAAACCGCCCGCCGCCGCCTGGGCGGGCAGAACGAGCCCGCCGTGGAGTCGCCGCCGCAGCCGGTGGCCGAGAAGGTCCGGGACCGGGCATGACGACCGTGGCCACCCCGCGGCTGTCCGCCTACGACGTCGTGGTCGTCGGCGGCGGCATCGGGGGTCTCAGCACCGCCGCGTGCCTCGCCAAGGCGGGGCGCACGGTGCTCGTGGTGGAGCAGGGCAGCGGGCCGGGCGGGTACGCGCACGCCTTCACCCGCGGGCCCTACACGTTCGACCCGGCGATGTCGGTGTTCCCGCAGGGGCACCCGGGCGGACTGCCGGTCGCGCTGCTGGACTGGCTCGGCGTGGCCGACCGGTGCCGGTTCGTGCCACTGGAGTCCAACTACCGCGCGGTCTTCCCCGGGTTCGAGCTGGAGACCCCGTTCGGGCTCGAGGAGTTCACCGAGGTCCACTGCGCCCGGTTTCCCCGGCACGCGAGCCGGCTGCGGGAGTTCTTCGCGCTCTGCAAGACACTGCACAAGCAGGCCCACGAGCTGCCGCCCCGGCTGGGGTTGCGCGGCCTGGAGGACGCCGTGGCCCGGTTCCCCCTGCTGTTCCGCTACCTCAAGGCGACGACCGGCGAAGTGCTGGCCGAGTACTTCGACGACCCGCTCGTGCGGGCCGCGGTGAGCGTGTCCTGGCCCTACCTGGGTTCACCGCCGTCCAGATTGGACTTCGTCACCTTCTCGACCGTGCTCAACGTCTACCTGGAGGGGTGTTTCTACCCCGACGGCGGCTTCCAGTCCCTCGCCGACGCGCTCGTCGCGGGCTTGGAGAAAGCGGGCGGCGAGCTGGTGCTGGGCCGGACCGCGCGGCGGATCCGGGTCGAGCGCGGCCGCGCCACCGGCATCGAGCTCGACGACGGTCTCGTGGTCGAAGCGGGCACCGTGGTGTCCAACGCCGACGCCACGGCGACGTTCACCGAGCTGGTCGGCGAGGAGCACCTGCCCGCGGGGTTCGTGAAACGCCTGCGCCGGATGACCCCGTCGCTCTCGGCGGTGATCGTCTTCGCCGCGACCACCATGGACCTGCGCGCGGCGGGCGCGGCGCACGAGGTGTTCCGCCCGCTGCACGTCGACCACGAGCGCACCTACGCCGACATCCTGGCGGGCCGCCCCGGCGGGATGTACGCCACGGTGCCGACGCTGGCCTCGCCGTCCCTGGCCCCCGAGGGCGAGCACCTGCTGGTGGTGCATTCCCTGGCGCCGTACGACATCGGACGGCCGTGGGCCGCGGAGACCGAGGGGTACACCGATACCGTGCTGAAGTCCTTCGAGGACGTCTTCCCCGGCCTGCGGGACTCGCTCACGTTCCTGGAAACCGCCACCCCCCGTGCGCTGGAACGCCATTCCCGCAACCGGGCCGGCGCGGCGTACGGCTGGGAGAACACCCCGGGCCAGACGGGTGGGAAGCGGTCACCGCACGTCTCGCCGCTGCCGGGCCTGCTGCTCGCCGGCCACTGGACCCAGCCGGGCACCGGCTCGCTGCGGGCGCTGGTTTCGGGGATGCACACCGCCCAGCTCGCCCAGCGGGAGGCGGGGCAGCCGCCGATCGAGCTGGACCACCCGGACTTCCCGCCCGCGGCGTGACCCCGGAGACGGCGAAGGGCCCGGATCTCGGGGGAGATCCGGGCCCTTCCTCTTCGGGGAGCCGGCCGGGGAGAGGAGCGCGGCGCCCCCGGGTCAGCCGAGCAGCTGGCGGCGCAGGCCGAGGCCGTCGAACTCCGCCCATTCCGCGACGATCCGGCCGTCCTCGACGGTGGTGATCGCGATCCCGGACAGGCTGACCTGCTTGCCGGTGCCGGGCACGCCGAACCAGAAGCCTTCGTGCGTGCCGCGCATCGTGAACCGGGTGGTGCAGCGCGCGCCCTCGGCGTGCTGGGCGTGGACCTCGACGTCGAGGTCCGGCACGCTCCCCCGCCAGCCGGCGACGAAGCCGTTGATGCCCTGGGGGCCGTGCAGCAGCGCGCCGAGCGGGATGCGGCCGGTGAACCCCGGCGCGTACAGCTCGTCGGCCGACCGCCCGGCCGACCACAGTTCGGCGAACGCCCGGCGCACCACGGCCTTCGTCTCCGCCGCCGAGCCGTCCGCGGGCCGGGCGAGCGCGGCCCACCGGGCCCCGAGGTCGGCGGGCGGGCCCTCCCCCGGCGGGGCCGGGAGCACGCCGAGCTGCACCATCATGCCGGGGGCGTCCCAGCAGGTCCACACCTCCGCGATGCGGTCGCCGCTGATCCGGTTGATCGTGATGCCGGTGACCGCACCACGCTTGCCGGTGTTGGCGATGCCCTGGAACTCCTTGGCCTGCGTGCCGACCGCGACGTGCCGGGACGCGACGAAATCGCCGTCGGCGATCTGCTCCTCGACGGTGACGTGCATGTCCGGGAACCCGTCGAGCCAGCGGGCGATGGTGCCGCGCGCCTCCTCCTTCGCCGCGGTCCCCGACCGGCCCAGTGAAGTGTTCTCCCACAGGGCGTTCAGCCGGAAGTCCTCGGTGTAGATCTTGTCCATGTGGTCGAGGTTCCCGTTGTTCCAGACCTCTTCGAAGAACCCCGCGACGAGGTCCTTGTTCTCCTGTGCCCGGTCCACTTTCCCTGCCTTCCGATCGCTGGTCACGCCGTCCACTTCAGGACGGTGCCGCCGTACTTCCACTTGCTGGTCTCGATGGCGAGCAGGGCGACGACGTCGTCCCGCGCCACCGCGCCGGTCACCCACGCGTGGTCGAGCGCCAGCGGCACGGCCGCCGAGCCGGTGGCACCGACCAGTGCGAGGTTTTCGAAGATCTTCGGCTGCACCGCGAGCCACTCCGGGGTGAGCGCCCCGGCCGCCGCCAGTTCGCCGGTGAGGTAGCCGGCGTTGCCTTCGGGCAGCACGCACAGGTCCACCGCCTCGGCCGCGACCCCGCCGGCGGCCAGCGTCGCGCGCAGTCCTTCGGCGATGACGTGCGGCGTGTGCTTGCCCGACTCGACGAGGTCCACCCTGAGTTCCTGCGGGAGCTTCGCGGCGAGCTGCTGGTGCAGGGGCGCGTGCGTCCCTCCCGCGCCGAACAGCTGCATCCCCGGTGCGCGGCCGCCGCCGACGCACGCGAGCGCACTGCCGGAGATCCCGCCCGCCTCGCCGGGCTGGCCCGCCGTCAGCACGACCGCGCCGGCGCCGTCACCGAAGTTGTACGGGTTCATCCGGTCGCGCATGCGGATCCGTTGCGGGTCCTTGCCGACGAACAGCGGGACCAGCAGCGGCGAGATCGTCTCGCTGCCCACGACGACGGCGGTCCGCTTGAGCCCGCGTTCGAGGTAGAGCCGTGCGACGTCGAGCGCCTCGACGAACCCGGCGCAGCCGGACCGCACCTCCAGCGTCGCGCACTCGCGCAGGCCGAGCCGGTCGGCGAGGAAGGTCGCCATCGGCGGCAGCAGGTAGTCGGGGCTGGCGGTGGCGGTGACGACCAGGTCGACGTCGGCGGCGTCGACCCCGGCCCGCTCCAGTGCCTGGCACACCGCCCGGTGCGCCAGGCCGGAGTTGCTGTCGCGGTGTTCGCCCGTCGCCGGGTCGATGATCCAGTGCCGCGTGCGGACCTGCAGCCCGTCGAGGATTTCCGGCGGCAGCGGGCCCACCAGCGCTTCGACGGCGGCGTTGCCGATCGGTTCGCCGGGCAGGGCCGCGCCGGTCCCCGCGAGGTGCACCGGACGGAGGAGATCGGTCATGGAGGACTCCCAGTTCTCGGCCGGGTTCACCGGCATCCGCCGAGCAGGACGGCGAAGTGCGTGCCGCCGAGGGACGAGCTGAGCACCAGGGCGGGCCCGGTGGTGTGCCCGTCGCGCAGGCTCATCGACGCCAGCACGGCGTTGAGCGCGCCACCCGCACCCATGGGCTCGCCGAACAGCCGCTTCGGCGCGAACTTCCGCACGCCGGCACCGAACACGCGGGTGAGCGCGCGGTCCTCGGGCCGGTCGGCGACGAGCAGACCCGCCGCGCTCGTCCAGGCGCTCTCCACTTCGTCCGCGGTGATCCCGGCGCGGTCGAGCGCCGTCCGGATCGCGCGCTCGATCCCGTGCCCGCGGGCGTCCCATCGGCCGGGTCCGCGCCCGTCCGACGCGATGCCGTAACCCAGCACCTCCGCGTAGCCGGTGACGTCCCGCTCGGCCGCGCGGGCTCGCCGTTCGAGCACCAGCGCCACGCCCGCTTCCGCGAGCGCGAAGCCCCGGTGCGGACGCAGTGCGCCCAGCCCGCGATAGGCGTCGACGACGGTGTCGGTCAGCGTGTCGGCGCCCACGGCGATCATCGCGTCGGCCTTGTTGCCGGTGAGCAGGTCGCGCGCGTAGACCAGGGCGTTCGCCGACGCCGCGTGGCCCGTGGTCACCGTGGACGTCGGACCGACCGGCCCGAGGTGCTGGGCGACCTGCCCGGCCGCGGCGTTGTAGACGGTGTTGGGGAACACCGCGGGGTTGGCCGCGCGCGGGCCGTCCTCGAACAGCGGCCGGGAGAACCGTTCCATCGACTCCATCGGCCCGACCCCGGTCCCGAACACCACGCCGACGCGATCGCGGTTTTCGTCGGTGAGCTTCAGGCCGGCGTCCTCCAGCGCGAGCTGCGAGGCCACCACGGCGAACACGCCGAGCCGGTCCATCCGCCGCCGCTGCCGGGCGTTCAGGAACGCCTCCGCGTCGAGCCCGGCCCGGCCGAGGCGGTACCCGCCGGCGTCTTCGGTGAGGTCCCGGCCTTCGGTGAACGCCGTCCACAGCCGGTCCGGGGTCGTGCCGGCCGGGGTGAGCGCCCCGACGCCGGTGACGAGCACGCCGTCGAGGACGGGCTCCGGCGGCCCCGCCTGCCGGCCGCGGGTGAACACGACGGTCGCGTTGGCCCCGCCGAAGGCGAAGTTGTTCGAGAGCGCGACCCTCGTCCGGATCGGCTGCGCCACGTTCGGCACGTAGTCGAGGTCGCATTCGCCGTCCGGTTCGGTGAAGTTGGCCGTCGGCGGGGCGGTCTGCTCCTGCAGCGCCCGGACGGTGACGATCCCCTCGACCGCGCCCGCGGCGCCGAGCAGGTGCCCGATCATCGACTTCGTGCTGCTCACCAGCGTCTCCCGGGCGGCGGCGCCCAGCGCCCGCTTGGTCGCGCGCGTCTCGGCGGGGTCGTTCTTCGCCGTGCCGGTGCCGTGGCTGTTGACGTACCCGACGTCGTGGGGCGTGACGCCGGCGGCGTCGATCGCCGCCTTGATCGCCCGCGCCGCGCCGCGGCCCTCCGGGTGCGGCGCGGTGGGGTGGTAGCCGTCCGCGGACAACCCGTACCCGGCGATTTCGGCGGGCACGGCCAGGCCGAGCTCGGCCGCGAGGTCGGCGCGGACCAGCAGCATCATCCCGCTGCCCTCGCCGAGCGACAGCCCGAGCCGATCCTTCGAGTAGGGCGCGGCCGGTTCGGGGGACAGCGATTCGAGGGAGTTGAACCCGGCGAACAGCACCCCGGACAGCGCGTCGGTGCCGCCCGCGAGGCAGGCGTCGGCCAGTCCCCAGCGGATCAGGTCCGCCGCGTAGCCCAGTGCGTTGGCCCCGGCCGCACAGGCCGTGTCGAGCGAAAGGACCGGCCCGCGCGCGTCGAAGGCGCCGGCGACCGACTCGGCCAGTGCCTGCGGCGGCACGAACACGACCAGCCGCGGATCGGCGTCCTCGCCACGCAGCCGGGCGCGGTACCAGTGTTCGCCGCTGACCAGCCCGGCGTTGCAGCTGCCGACGACCACGCCGAAGCGCTCGGGACGCACGGCGCGGCGCACCTCGGGTGCCGCCGCGGCCGCCTCCTGCGCGGCGTGCAGCAGGAACTCCAGTGCCGGGTCGTGCCAGCCCAGCGGGTACCCCACGTCCGGGGTGAACTCCGGCAGGCCCGGCACCTCGCCGCCCAGCCCGGTCCGGTAGCCCGCCATCGGCAGGTGCCGCACCGGGCGGATGGCCACCCGGCCGTCGCGGGCCCCCACCCACAGCGCCTCGGCGTTGGGGCCCAGCGCGGTGATGGCGCCGAGCCCGGCGACCGCGACCCGGGGGTACCGCCGGGCCACGGGTTGTGTACTAGTCACGGTTCGTCCCTCCTGCTACCGAACGCAAGGCGCACACGACGTTCTGTCCTTCTAGGCCGCGCGCCACGGCGAGCGCGTACCGCACCGGCAGTTCCCGGGCCGTGCCCGGGACCCAGTCCAGGGCGCACTCCGGCCGCGGGTCCTCGAGGTTGAGCGTCGGCGGCACCACGTCGTGGCGGACCGCCAGCGCGGCGACGGCGAAGTTGAGGGCCCCGGCCGCCCCGACGAGGTGCCCGGTGGCGGGCTTGACGCTGCTGGCCGGGGGCACCGCGGCGCCGAAGACCGTCCGCAGGGCCCGCGCCTCGCTGCGGTCGCCGAGCCGGGTGGCGCTGCCGTGCGAAGCGATGTACGAGACGTCTCCGGGCGCGCACCCGGCTTCGGCCAGCGCCCGGCGCAGCGCGTGCACCAGGCCGCGCCCGTCCGGGTGCGGGGTGACGCCGGCGTGCGCGTCGGCCCCGGTGCCGTAGCCGACGACTTCGGCGTAGATCGGCGCGCCACGGCGTTTCGCGGTCTCGTACTCCTCCAGCAGCACGAAGGCCGCGCCTTCGCCGAGCACGGCACCGCTGCCCCGGCGGTCGTACGGGCGGAAGGCCGCCGCCCCGGCGTCGTTGTCGGTGCTGAGCAGGCCGAGCGAGTCGAACGACGACATCGGCCACCACCACACCGGGTCGTCGGCGGCGCCGGCGATCGCGCGGTCCGCCTCGCCGCGGCGGATCACCCGGAACGCCCGGCCGATCGCGTTGGCGCCCGCTTCCGCGGTGCCGGCGAAGTAGGTGTTCGGGCCGGTCAGCCCCCACTTGGCGGAGATGTAGAACAGGGACGCACCCTGCAGGCCCTCGACGTAGAACAGCGGGGGGAAGGTGCCGCTGCGCTCCCCCACCCGGCGGACGTCGAACCGGCCGTGCTCGCCGATGGCGCCGGTGACGGCGTCCACCAGCTTCGTGAGGTCGGAGACTTCCTTGCTCCCCGCGGTGAACAGCGCCGTGCGGGCGGGGTCGAGCGCGTCGAGGCCGGCGTCGGCGACCGCGAGCGCCGCCCCGCCGACGGCGAGGTGCTCGACGCGGGTCGTCTTGCGCTCGCTGCGGCGGTCCAGGAAGTCGCCGGCGGTGAAGCCGTCGATCTCCGCTGCCAGCCGGGTGCGCAGCGAGGACGCGTCGAACCGCCGGATCGGCCCGATCCCGGAATGCCCGGCCAGCAACGCCTTCCAGGCGGCGTCCACGCCCGTGCCCACCGCGGTGACCGGGCCGATCCCGGTCACCACCACGCGCCTCACGACCGGTCCCCGTCGCCGGTGCGGACCATCCGCAGCGCCCGGGCCGTCGTGACGACCTTGTCCTCCACGCGCACCGTCGCACCCAGCACGGCCTCGCCGGAAGTCTGTTCCCGCATCCGGACCTCGATCTCCATCTGGTCGCCCGGCTGCACGAACTGCCGGTAGCGCACCCGTTCGGCCCCGGCGAGCCGCCACGCGCCGCCCGGCGAGTGGGCCAGCAGCGCCCGGGCGAGCTCGCCCATGCTGCCGAGCACCAGCACGCCCGGCAGCACCGGCCGCAGGGGGAAGTGACTGTCGAAAAGGGACAGTGTGTTCGGGACGTTCCGCAGCGCCCGCGCACATTCCCCGGGTTCGATGGCCAGCACGCGGTCCAGGGCCAGCAGCTTCGGGCTCACGAGCCACCTCCGGCGCCCAGCACGAGCGTCCCGTTGGTGCCGCCGAAGGCGAACGCGTTGGCCAGCGCGGTGCGCACCGGCGCCCGCCGCGCCCGGTTCGGCACGTAGTCGAGGTCGAGCTTCGGGTCCGGCGTGCGCAGGTTGATCGTCGGCGGGATCACCGAAGTCCGGATCGCCTGGATCGCCACGAGCGCGTTGAGGGCGCCCGATGCCGCGGTCAGGTGGCCGGTCATGGACTTCGGCGCGGTCACCGGCACGCCCCGGGCGAACTCGCCGAGCACGGTCTTGAGCGCCGCGGTCTCGCAGAGGTCGTTGCCCGGCGTACTGGTGCCGTGCGCGACCACGCAGTCCACTTCGGACGGACGGGCGCCCGCGTCGGCCAGCGCACGGGCCATCGATTCGGCGGGCCCCGTCCCGTCCGGCGGGGCGTCGGTGATCCGGTAGGCGTTCAGGCTCGTGCCGTAGCCGGTGATCTCGGCGAGCACCTCCGCTCCGCGGGCCCGTGCGGCCGCGAGGTCCTCCAGCACCAGCGCCACCGCGCCTTCGCCGAGGACGAACCCGCGCCGCTCGCGGTCGAAGGGCATCGACGCGGCGGCGGGATCGTGTTCGAACCCGGCCGCGAGCGCGCCCAGCAGCGTGAACCCCAGTACGTCGAGCCACGTGGTCAGCGAGTCGTAGCCGCCGGCCACGACCAGTTTCGCGTCGCCTTCCTGAATGTGCCGGAACGCTTCGCCGATCGCGTGCGTCGACGCCGAGCACGCGGTGCTCACGCCGATCATCGGCCCTTCCAGCCGCCAGCGGCGCGCGATCGCTTCGACGCCGACGTTCTGCTGCCGCAGCAGCATGCCGGTGGGTCGCTGGGCGCGGATGTCGTGCCCGTCCGAGCGGCGGTAGGCCGTCATGACCTCGGTGAGCTCCTGCTCCTCCGGCCGCCCGGCGCTCGCGCCCATGGCGATCCCAGCCTCGTGCGGTGCGTAGCAGCCCTCGGCCCCGGCCTGGCGCATCGCCTCCGCCGCGGCGGCGAACCCGAATCCGGCCGCCCGGCTCAGGTGCCTGCCGTAGCCGGGTCCGGGCAGCGACGACGCCACCGAAAAGTCCCGCACCTGCCCGGCGATGCGAATCGGGAACGTCTCCGCGTCGAACGTGGTGATCGGGCCGACTCCGCTGCGGCCGGCGACGAGCCCGGCCCACGTCGTGGCGACGTCGGTGCCGAGCGGGGTGACCGCGCCGAGCCCGGTGACCGCGACCCGCGGGCCCATCACGCGGCCGCCCGGGTCAGCAACCGCCGCATGCGGCCGGTTTCGGCGGGTTCCTGCAGCTCGTCGGCGGGGATGAGCACGCACATGATCTCGGCGGCCTCCAGCACCACCACCCCGTCGACGGTGGCGGTGCCGGAGAGCACGGCCATCTCGTCGGTCATCGCGTCGACCTCCCCGGCCAGTTCGATGACGTCGCCCGGGCGGACGTCGCCGTGGAACGCCACCGAACCGAGCTGCAGCAGCGCGGCCCGGCGGCGGCCTTCGGTGCTGGCCACGATCAGCCAGCTCGCGGCCTGGCACAGCGCCTCCAGCACCAGCGGCGGCGGCAGCACCGGGTCCGGGCCGTCCCAGAGGTCTTCCCCCACCGACGTCAGCTTGCGGCCGCGCACCGAGCGGAAGGGCTCGTAGGCGTCGATGCGGTCGATCAGGTGGAAGCGCACGTTTTCTCCTCCGGCAGGCTCCAGGTCGTCACCACACCGGCCACGGCCAGCGACGGCGAGTGCGTCAGCGACACGTCGATCGCGGTCAGCCCGCGCCGCCCGGCGTGCGCGGCGACCTCGCCGTGCAGCCGCACCGACGGTTTGCCCCACGGCTCGTTGACGATTTCGACGTCGGTCCACCGCATCCGCGGCCCGAGCCCGGTGCCGACCGCCTTGAGCACCGCCTCCTTGGCCGCGAACCGGCCCGCGAAGTGCACGGCGCTGTGGCGCTTGCGGCGGCAGTAGGCGATTTCGGCGGGCGAGAACAGTTCCGCCTCCCGGCCGGGGTGCTCGGCCAGCAGCCGGGCGACGCGGTCGACCTCGGCCAGGTCGACCCCCACCCGCACGCTCGTCGCCGGGCTCACCAGTTCGTCCGTCCGAGACCGAGCTGCGCGCCGACGCCGCCGTCGACCGGCAGCAGCGTGCCGGTGATGTGCCCCGACCGCGGGCCGGCCAGGAACACCGTCGCTTCGGCAACGTCTTCCACCGCCGCGAACCGGCGCTGCGGCACCTGCCGCTTGATGGTGCGGCCGTCGTCCTTCGCCAGCAGGCCGGCCACCAGGTCGGTCGGGGAGAACCCGGGCAGCACGGCGTTGACGCGGACGCCGAAGCGGGCCAGTTCGACGGCCGCGCAGCGGGTGAAGGCGTTGATCGCGCCCTTGGACGCGGCGTAGTTGGCCTCGCCGGTCCACCCGCGTTCGCCCATCATCGACGACATGTTGACGATCACGCCGTCGCGTTGACCGGCGAACTGCGGAAGAGCGGCCTTCGTGCAGTTGAACACGCCGCCGAAATTGACGTTCATGACGTCAAGCCAATCCTGTGGGTTCATTTCGAAGAGCAGCGCGTCGCGTGCTATGCCCGCGTTGTTCACGAGGACGTGCAGGCCGCCGAATTCGGCGACCGTCTTGGCCACGACGGCCTGCGCCTGGTCGAAATCGGAAACGTCACCCTGGATCGCCGCCGCGGTCCCGCCGTTTTCGGCGATCTCCGCCACGACCGCACGGGCGGCGCTTTCCCCTTCGCGGTAGTTGACGCCGACCGCGGCGCCCGCGGCGGCGAGTGCCACCGCGACTGCCCGGCCGATGCCCCGCGAACCGCCGGTCACCAGGGCGACCCGCTCCCGCAGGTCGCCCGTGCCCCCGCCCGGCACGTCAGCGGCCCGTACCCGCGCGGCCGGCCACCATCGCGGCCAGGTTCGCCACGGTGAAGTGGCTCATCACCTGCGTCGCGGGCAGCTTGCCCGCCAGCGCGCCGTCGTCGAGCTGCGGCATGACCTTCTTGAGCTGTGCCAGGCCTTTCGCGGTGATGACATCGTGCTCGTCGCCGAACTCCTCGTCCGGGATCCCGCCCTGCACGTACTCGGCCAGGTCACCGGCCTCGATCTTGATCCCGGTGGCCCGCTCGATCCGGAAGAGGATGTCGAGCAGATCGATCGACTCCGCGCCGAGCTGGTCCATCAGCGTCGCCTCCGGGGTCACCTCCGCGTCGTCGAGACCGAGCGCCTCGGCCACGGCGGGGTGCACGGCGCCGTAGATCTCGTCGGCGACGACCTGTGAAGTCATGGTTTCTCCCATTCGATGAGGACCGGAAAGAAACGGCACGCAATGCGCTGCCGCCGGAGGAATACGATTGAGCTGTTTCCAGCATAGGACGCACCGCCCCCACCGCGGCGCGTTCGGATCAAGAATTGCTGCGGCGGCCGAGCTCCCGCGCGAACTGCTGCCATTCGCGAGCACACGACGCGGCGACGTCGATCATCGCGTCGACCCAGTAGTCGGGCACGTCGTCCACCATGTCCCGCCATTCTTCGCGGTCGGTCGCCCGTGCGTCGAGCCACCGGACGACGGCCCGTCCGGAATCGGCGTAGCGCACCACGGGATCCTTGACGAACTGCGCCCGGATCGCCGACCAAGCGACCGGTTCGCGCGGCACCCGGTCACGGCGGCGAGGTGCCCGCCGCACGCGCTGCCCGTCGGGCACGGGATCCCGGCCATGCCGCAGGCGTTCCCGGACGTCGTGCGCGGTGCCGAGCGAGAGCCCGGTCTCCCGGGCGACCTGCCGCAACGGGGTGTCCGGCCGCTCGCTGAGAATGGCCCCGGCGCGCCGCCGCGCTTCGACGGTGCTTTCCGGCCGGGCCCGCCCGTCGGACCCGGTCCGCGCGGTGTTCGACTGCGCGCACTGCACGGTCGAACGCAGGCGGATGGCGCCGACGGTGTTCGGCGCGAGTCCGGTGGCCCGCGCAACGGCCCGGTCGGACATCGCCGGGTTCCCGGCGAGGATCCGCACGGCGGCGGCCCGGCGGTCGGCCAGGGAAAGCGGCAGGCCGTGCGTGGTGTTCGCCCGGACGGCCAGCAGGAACGCCTCGTCCGGATCGACGTCGACGAAAACGGCGTCGATGGTGGCCTCACCCCGGGCACGCGCGGCGTGCACCCGGTGCACTCCGTCGACCACCTGCATGGTGCGCCGGTTGACGAGGATCGGCGGGCACAGCCGCAGCTGCTCGGCGAGCGCGAGGGTGTGTTCCCGGCTTTCCCCGGACAGCCGCGGCGAGTCGGCCCCCAGCAACCGATCGAGCGCCACCGGCTCGGCTTCACCGGTTTCCGGAGCGACGACGACCGCCAGCGCAACGGCCGGCGGGGTTTCGATTTCGGTTTCGGCTTCGGTTATGACGTGCAGTTCAGGTCGTGCAGACAACGGATTTCCCCCATCTTCACGTCACGCCCGCACGCACCGTGTCGACGCGTACGAGAGGACGAACGTTCGCGCCGACCCCTCGGATCGTCGTTGATCCCCCGCAATCCGCCGGCTCGTGCCGGGTTGCCGAAGCATCGGGACCTCCCCAGGGCCCGCACCCGCCGGCCGAGCCATGGCCGGAGTGGGCGCGCTTCGGTGGCGCAGCTCCCAGCGTGTCGGGCAACGCTTTTCGTGCCCTATTGACCGGCTATTGCGGGAGTCCGCAGCGGAGCTGTCCGGAGTAGCCAGCGGACCACGCACTCACCGGGCAGTCGACAAATGGCCAACCACCGGAGGTCGCCGGCCCCTCATGGGCGCCGCTCAACGAAAAGACGAGCACGAACTTCGACCCGTCATTCCCGCGCAGCATGACTCCCTTTCTCAGGTTGTCAAGAAATTCGATTATGTCGCTTTCGATTTCTTCCGCGAATTCACGCTGACCGTCCCGCCAGCGCCGCGGCTCCACGGTCACGGTGGCCCGCCACGTCGATCCGCTCAGCCGCCACCTCGACAGGGCGCCGATCTCGTCGATGACCACCACCGTCCAGCCGGTGGTCACCCGAAGCTCGCCGAGGAACTCGAGGAGCCGGCCCCCGGATGTCACGAAGTCACTTCGGCCGGACCAAGACGAGCGTCCCCGTTCTCACCCTGACCACCCGGAACCGTCCACGATGGTCACAGCGCTACCTCGTCGTGGCGGTCGTCGCACTGTCCTGACCACGCACGCCATCGGCGACGGCCATTCGCGCGTTTGCCCGGCGGGAGCGGATCAGCTGAACCGGGTCAGCGATCAAGCCACGGAGCCAGCAATACCTCGAGGTCGGCGTCCGACAGCGCCCGCGGTCCGCCGTGGAACTCGTGCCACCGCGCCGCGTCGCACGCCGCCGTGTACTCCACCTCGAACGCCCGCATCAGCACGTACATGAACGTGCCCGAACTGAACCGCTCACCCAGCAGCGTCCGGGCCTCACGGGCCACCTGCGTCGCGCCGCGAAAGTCCGCGAGCCTCAACGATTCCGCAGCCGGGTCCAGCAGGCTGGGGGCATACATCACGACGATTTCTCCATCACAGAAGCAGAAACGAAACTCAGCCTTCGGCGGCGAGCTGACCGCAGGCCGCCGCGATCTCCTGACCACGCGTGTCGCGCACCGTGCACGCTACTCCGCCCGCGTTGACCAGCCGCACGAACTCCCGCTCCACCGGCTTCGGCGACGCGTCCCACTTCGACCCCGGCGTCGGGTTCAGCGGGATCACGTTCACGTGCACCAGCTGACCCAGGTGCTTCCGCAGCCGCTTCGCGAGCAGCTCCGCCCGCCACGGCTGGTCGTTGATGTCCCGGATCAACGCGTACTCGATCGACACCCGCCGCCCGGAAGTGTCGGCGTAGTACCGGGCAGCGGACAGCACCTCGTCCACCGACCAACGCTCGTTGACCGGCACCAGCGTGTCCCGCAGCTCGTCGTCCGGCGTGTGCAGCGACACCGCCAGCCGCACCTGCATCTTCTCGTCCGCCAGCTTCCGGATCGCCGGCGCCAGCCCCACCGTCGACACCGTCACCGAACGCTGGCCGATCCCCAGACCACCGGGAGCGGGATCCGTGATCCGGCGCACCGCCGCCACCACGCGCTTGTAGTTCGCCAGCGGCTCGCCCATCCCCATGAACACGATGTTCGACAGCCGGCCGGGGCCGCCGGGCATCGCGCCGTCGCGCATGACCGCCGCCGCCGAGCGGACCTGGTCCACGATCTCCGCCGTCGAGAGGTTCCGGTCCAAGCCGCCCTGACCCGTCGCGCAGAACGGGCACGCCATGCCGCAGCCCGCCTGGCTCGAGATGCACAGCGTCGCGCGGTCCGGGTAGCGCATCAGGACGCTCTCCAGCAACGTGCCGTCGTGCGCGCGCCACAGCGTCTTGCGGGTCGCGCCGTTGTCGGCCTCCAGGGCCCTGACCTCGGTCAGCAACGTCGGCATCAGCGACTCGACCAGCCGCGAGCGGGACGCCGCCGGGATGTCGGTCATCTCCGCCGGGTCCACCGTCAGGCGGGAGAAGTAGTGGTTCGACAGCTGCTTCGCACGGAACGGCTTTTCCCCCAGCTCGGCCACGGCTTCGGCGCGCTCGGCCACCGAAAGGTCGGCGAGGTGGCGCGGCGGCAGGCCGCGCTTGGGGGCATCGAAGACGAGCGGGAGGGCAGTCATAACCCGTTCAGTCTCCCACGCGCTTCCCCCGGTGCCCGGACCACCCTCGCCGGATGTACCCCAGGTCACCGGCCGCCGTGACGTCCGCCCCCGGTCTCGGGGGCCGGGTCCGTCGGAGGGATGATCCACCCGTGGCACCGGGCGGGAGGTCCGGGCGTCCGACGAAAGAGGTGAGTCCGTGTCCTTCCGGCACAGTCTCCTGGCCGTCGCGGTGGTCCTGAGCGTCACCGCCTGCAGCAGCACACCGGCCGAGGGGCCGGCGCCCGGTCCGAGCGCGATGAACGGCCCGCGGGCCACCGTGGGGTCCCTGCGCCTGCCCCTGCCCTCGGGCGCGACCTACACCGAACACAGCCAGGACGGCCTGCTGGACGGCTGCGTCGCCGAAGGCACCGTAGTCTGCGAAGCGCGGCTCCTGGACCTGCGCACGGCGCCGAACTCCGACGCGCCGATCAACCTCCCGAGCACCAAGCGTGCCTTCGGCTGGTACACCGGCACGGACCTGCCGACCTGCATCACCCCCGCTTCGCCGCCGGGGAAGGCCACGGGGGCCACCGGCAGCACCCTCCTCGATTCCGGGTTCGCCCCGATCGGGTCCAAGCGGGCCGAGTACGGCCGCTGGAAGGTCACCTGCGAGAACTCGGCGCAGAACAACCAGGTCCGGATGTGGTGGCTGCCGACGAGCCGGATCCTCGTCGTCCAGTACGGGTCCTTCCCCGGCTGGGACGCCAAGATGGACACGATGCTCGCCGGCGCCACCTTCGGCTAGCCCACCACGTCCAGCGCGGCGCGGATGATCGCGTCCGTGTCGATGCCGTGGTGGCGGTAGACGTCCTCCAGCGAGCCCGACTGGCCGAAGCCCGTGACACCCAGCGCGGCCGCCGGGACCCGGTTGATCCCGGCGAGGAACGCGAGCGTGTGCGGGTGGCCGTCGAGCACCGTGACCAGCGGCCGGGCCCGCGAAGCCGGGAACACCTGGTCGAGGATCCACGACTCGGCGCTCCCCCGGCCCGACCGGGCCTGGATCGCCTCGAACAGCAGGCCCGGGCTGGTCACGCACACGACGTCGGCTTCGACGCCGACCTGGGCCAGCCGCTCGGCCGCCGCGAGGGTGTCCGGGACCAGCGCGCCCATCGCCGCCAGCGTCACCACCGGTTCCGGCGCACGCCGCAGCAGGTACGCGCCCGCCACGACCTGACGTCGACGGCGTTCGCGCGCCGCCGGGTCGGTGGGCACCGCGGCCAGCGTCTGGTCGATCGGGCGGGTCGAGAGCCGGAAGTACGACGACGTCCCGCCCGGCTTGCCGAGCCTGCCGAGCGCGGCCAGCAGCGTCCACTCGGTGTCGATCGCGAACGCCGGTTCGTAGCTGACGCAGCCGGGCTGTTCGATGCCGATGGACGGCGTGGTGATCGACTGGTGCGCGCCGCCTTCGGGAGCGAGCGTGACGCCCGAGGGCGTGCCGATCAGGATCGACTGGCCGCCCGCGTAGATGCCGAACGACCACGGCTCCAGTGCCCGCTCGACGAACGGGTCGTACATGACGCCGATCGGCAGCAGCGGCTCGCCCCAGCGGCTCCAGGTGGCTCCGAGTTCGCCCAGCAACCCGACCAGGTTGGTCTCGGCGATGCCCAGCTCGACGTGCTGGCCGGTCGGCTTCTCCCGCCAGTGCATGATCGTCTCGGGATCGTCCTCGAACCAGTCGCGACGCTCGGTCGCCGACCAGACGCCGACCTTGTTGACCCAGCCGCCGAGGTTGGTCGTGGAGCTGACGTCGGGGCTGACCGTCACAACGCGCTTCGCCGCTTCGGGCGCTTCGCGCGTCAGGTCGAGCAACACGCGGCCCAGCGCCGCCTGCGTCGTAGCGGTTCCGGAAGGCGTACGTCCGATGTCGACGGGCAGTTCCAGCGAAGGGGCCGAGGGAACGACCGGACGGCGAAGGCGCGACGCCACTTCAGCGCACAACGCGGCTTCGGACGACCCGTCGGAGAAGCGCTCCCACGGCGAAGCGAGGTCCGTGCCCGAAGCCGAAGCCAGCTCTTCCATCTGCGCCACGGTCAGCAGCGAAGAGTGGTTCTGCGGGTGCCCCTGCGTGGGCAGACCGCGCCCCTTGACGGTGTAGCAGAAGATGACCGTCGGCCGATCGTCCGCAATGGACGCGAAGACCTCGTCGAGCGAGCCGAGGTCGTGGCCGCCGAGGTTCCGGATGGCGGCCAGCAGCGTCTCGTCGCCCAACGACGCCACCAACGAAGCCAGGGCCGGGTTGCCCGCGGGCAGCCGGTCGCGCACTTGGGCGGCGTCGCAGCGCAGCAGCCGCTGGTACTCGGGGTTCGGCATGGCGTCGATGCGGGCGCGCAGCTCGGCGCCGCCGGGCCGGGTGAACAGCTCCTCCAGGAGCCGCCCGTACTTCAGTGTCAGGACCTGCCAGCCGGCGGCGTCGAACATGCCCTGCAGCCGTCCCGCCGCGATGTTCGGCACCACGCGATCCAGGGACTGGCGGTTGAGGTCGACGATCCAGACGATCTCGCCCAGCTCCGCGACGGCGGGGTCGAGGATGGCCTCCCAGATCGCGCCCTCGTCCAGCTCGGCGTCACCGACCAGCGAGTACTGCCTGCCGGTCCCGGCGGACGAGCCGCGCGTGGTCAGGTAGCGCCGCGCCAGCGCGCCCCAGATCGGGGCGGTGGCGCCGATGCCGACCGAGCCGGTCGAGTAGTCCACCGGGTCGGGGTCCTTCGCGCGGCTCGGGTAGCTCTGCAGACCGCCGAATGCGCGCAGCGTCGGCAGGTAGGCCTCGTCCAGCTCGCCGAGCAGGTAGTTGATCGCGTGGAGCACGGGGGACGCGTGCGGCTTCACCGAGACGCGGTCCTCGGGGCGCAGGTGCCGGAACCACAGCGACGTCATGATCGAGACCAGCGACGCGCACGACGCCTGGTGCCCGCCGACCTTGATCCCGGACGGGTTCGGCCGGACGCGGTTGGCCTGGTGCACGATCGCGGTGGCGAGCCACAGCACCCGCTGCTCGATCGCGGCGAGAGTGCTCGTCGCCGGGGGGGTCGCGGGGGCCTGAGTCATCGTCGACACCTTTCGTGCAGGAAGCGCCCACCAGGACAGCACCAGTGGACGCATCGCACAACCGAGGCCGCCGAAAGTGCGCAGAATGCGCAGCCGATCCGGTGGGCTCAGGCCTCCGGCTGCGCAGAATGCACGCGCTCCAGCAGCGGCGCCAGGCGGTACGGGACGAGCTCCCGCATGACGAGCGAAATGGTCGTCCGCTCCACCCCTGGCGAGGCGAGGATGTGCCCGGCGACGCGGTACAGGTCGTCGGCGTCGACGGCGACCACCTGCACCACCAGGTCGCTCGCCCCGGTCAGCCCGCACACCTCGGTCACCTCGGGGATCACCGCGAGGGCCTCGCCGATCTCGGCGAGGCGCCGCTGGTCGACCTGCGCGTTGACGAAGGCCCGCAGCGGGTAGCCCAGGCGAGCCGGGTCGATGCGGCGTTCGAACGCGCCGAGCACACCGCGCTGCTCCAGCCGCGCGAGCCGGGCCTGCACCGTGTTGCGGGACAGCCCCAGCCGCTCGGCCAGCGCGACCGCCGTGGACCGGGCGTCCTCCCCCAGCGCCTGGAGCAGGCGTGCGTCGATCTCGTCGATGGCTTCCGGCACGCGCCGATCTTCTCAGCCCGGACACCTCCCGCGTGAGCGAGGTCACCGAAGAGGGGTTGCCGACCGACCGTTTCCGATATATCGTGAACGTGTCGCAACAGTTCGAGAAAGGAACACGACATGCGTAGGCACCAACACCCCTTCGCTCACGAACGTGGGCGCACCCCTTTCGGGCCCTTCGGTGGTTTCGGCGAGTTCCCCCCGGGTTTCGGCCCCGGTGGACGCGGTCGCGGCCACGGTCCGGGCCGGCGGGGTCACGGCGGACGGCGCAGCCGCCGCGGTGACGTCCGCGCCGCGATCCTGGCGCTGCTCGCCGAGCAGCCCCGGCACGGCTACGAGATCATCCGCGAGATCGGCGAGCGGTCCGGCGGCTTCTGGCGGCCGAGCCCGGGCTCGGTCTACCCGACGCTGCAGCTGCTGGCCGACGAAGGCCTGGTCACCAGCAAGGACGAGCACGGCAAGAAGCTCTTCGAGCTGACCGACGCCGGCCGCGCCGCCGCGGAAGAGCAGGACAGCACCCCGCCGTGGGAGCACATCGCGCAGGACGTCGACCCGTCCGAGGTCGGACTGGCCAAGGCGGGCAAGAACCTGGCCGCCGCCGTCGTGCAGATCATGCGCGCGGGCACCGAGAGCCAGCAGGCCCGCGCGGCCGAGGTGCTCAACGACGCCCGGCGCTCGCTCTACGGCATCCTCGGCGAAGACGAGGACGAGTCCTCGGCTTCCTCGGAAGAAGCAGCCGAGTGACCTGGCAGGACGAGGCCGGTGGGCTTGACCCGCGCGTGGACGCGGTAGCCCACCGGCAGCGCCAGGTCCTGGGCGCGATTCCCGTTACGCTGCAAGGACTCCGCGATCGCCTGTTCGGCGACGGGCTTGCTGAACTCGATCTTCAGCACCGCTTCCAGGTCCGCGGCGGTCGCGAAGCGCCACTCGGTGGCGACGCGGCGGCAACCGAACCCGGCCCGGGCGAAGAACCGTTCCACGGCGCCCGGGTCGTACTGGGGTAGGTCGGCGCGCATCCAGTGGCCGTAGGGCTCGCTGGTCACGTCGAGGTCGACGATCAGGATCGCCCCGCCCGGGCGCAGCACCCGCTCGGCCTCTGCCAGTCCGGGCTCGCAGCCGGGCCCGAAGAAGTACGCCGTGCGCGCGTGCACGACGTCGACGCTCGCGCTGCGGACCGGCAGCCGCTGGGCCCGGCCCATCCGGACGTCCACGTTCGACAGCCCCTCGACGCGCTTCAGCGCGCTTCGCACGAGCGGCTCGTGCGGCTCCACCCCGAGCACCGAACGGGCGTCACGGGCGAAGCGCGGCAAGTGAAAGCCGTCACCACAGCCGACGTCCAGCACGTCCAGGCCGGTCCAGTCGTGCTCCTCGCGCAGCACGCGCCAGATCTCGCCACCGGCGTCCTGCGCGTGGTTCTCGAGCTCGTAATCGGCCTGGTAGTACCAGATGTTGGGGCTCGGCACGACCTCCGTGTGCCGCGACGACCACCGCACCCCCGCTGCTCCTTCCGGGTCCTCGTCGCCGTCCCGTTCTCTCCCGGTGGCGAATTCTTGGCGGAAAACTCACGGAGCACCCCTAGAATCCGGTGGGTATCGGGAGGAGCACCCCATGGCATTCGGCCCGTCCAGTACCCCGTCCCCGGTCCCGGCCGGAATTCCGTGCTGGATCGAGCTCGCTTGCCGCGAGCAGGCCGTGGCGGAGAGATTCTACGGTGCCCTCTTCGGCTGGGAGTACACCACTCAGCGGGATCCGGCGACGTCCGACGGCCGGTACGCCATCGCGGCGCTCAACAGCCTCCCGGTCGGCGGCCTCTACCGGGCGGCTCAGGGTGCGCCGCTGGGGTGGGTGCCGCACATCTCCGTGCCCCACACCGCGAGCGCGGCCGAGTGGGTGGAGCACCTCGGCGGGCGGATCACCCTCGGGCCGGTGGCGATCCCGGACCGCGGCCTGATCATGCATGCCCTCGACGCGTGCGGCGCGCCGGTGGTGTTCTGGGAGGTGCCGCCGAACTGGGAGTTCGTCACCGGGATCCCGAACACCTTCAGCGGCGCGGACCTCAACACCCACGACGGCGTGGCGGCGGATCACTTCTACACCAAGCTGTTCACGTACGGCAGTCACCAGATCGGCGACGGCGAGACCCTCGACTACGTCGAATGGCTCATCGAGCACGAGCCGGTGCTGTACCGGTACGTGATGGGGTCGGAGTACAGCCTCGACACCCCGCCGCACTGGCTCGTGTACTTCGACATCGACCCGGCCCGCGGAGTCGACGCGGTCGCGGGCGAGGCGCTCATGCACGGCGGCACGGTGGTGATCCAGCCCTACGACACCCCGTTCGGCCGGATGTCGATCCTCGCCGACCCCGAAGGGGCGGTCTTCGCGGTGATCGACCACTCGCGCATCACCGAGGGCTGGGGCCGCGCCGAGGTCGACGACCCGTACGACGACTGACGCGGCCGGTCAGCCGACCGGCACGAACGCCGAAAGCAGCAGCCAGGACACGACGGCCGAGGGCAGCAGCGAGTCGAGGCGGTCCATGAGCCCGCCGTGCCCGGGCAGCAGCGTGCCCATGTCCTTGACGCCGAGGTCGCGCTTGATCAGCGACTCGACGAGGTCGCCGAGGGTCGCGGTCAGCACGATCGCGACACCGAAGATCGCGCCCTGCCAGACGTGGCCGTCCAGCAGGAGGCTGAGCGTCAGGGCCCCGGCCACGACGCCGCCGATCACCGAACCCGCGAAGCCTTCCCAGGTCTTCTTCGGGCTGATGGTGGGCGCCATCGGGTGCTTGCCGCCGAGCACTCCGGCGATGTAGCCGCCGGTGTCCGACGCGACGACCCCGATCAGGAAGGTCAGGACGCGCCCGACACCGTCCGACGGCGGCACGAGCATCGCCGCGAACGCGCCGAACAACGGCAGGTAGGCAGCGGCGAACACCGACGCGCTGATGTCACGCAGGTAGCCCTTGGCCCCGCCGGGCAAGCGCCACAGCAGGCAGGCGAGCACGGTGAGGACGAACGCGGTGAGCGCGCCTTCCCGGCCGAACGGCCACGCCAGCCAGATCATCGCCTGCCCGCCGACGAGCACCGGGATCATCGCGACCCGGGTGCCGGCCACCCGGCGCAGCACCCCGGCGAACTCGAAGGTGCCGACCGCCATCGCGATCGCGATGATCCCGATGAACAGGTACCGCACGGTGACCAGCGAAACGATGACCGCGGCGCCGAGCAGCAAGGCAACCCCGATGGCGGCGGGCAGGTTCCGGCCCGCCTTGGAAGCCTTCTTGGCCTCCGGCGTTCCGGTTTCCGCGGCTCCTTCGGCGGCTGCCGATGCTCCGGCTGTTGCGCCGTTTGCCGAGGGCGCCTGCGCTTCCGCCGCTGCATCCCCTGCCGAGGCCGCCGCCGCACCACTCTCCGAGGCCGCCGATGCTTCGGCTGCTGCGCCGTTTGCCGAGACCGCCGACACACCGTTTGCCGAGGCCGCGGGCGTTTCCGCCACCGCGCCCCCTGCCGAGGCCGCCGCCGAGGACGCCGGCCCGGCAGGCGTCTCCGCTGCCTTGCCGGCTTCCGAGGTCGCCGAAGCCTCGCCGCGGGCCGGGTTCTCCGGCGCGGCCGGCGTTTCCGCCGTTCGACCGGTTCCCGGGATCTCCGGCGCGGCCGGAGCACCGGCGCCGGCCGGTTCCGGCGTTCCGGGCCGGGCCGCCGGTGGTTCTCCGGTGGCGTCCACCCGGTCCTCGCGTTCCTCGCTCACCTGTGCCATCAGACCTCGAGCAGCTCGGCTTCCTTGTGCTTGACCAGCTCGTCGACCTTGTGCACGTAGGTGTCGGTCAGGTTCTGCAGTTCCTTCTCCGCGCGCGCGACCTCGTCCTCGCCGGCTTCGCCGTCCTTGGCGATGCGGTCGAGTTCGTCCTTGGCCTTGCGGCGGATGCTGCGGATCGACACCCGGGCGTCCTCGCCCTTGCCCTTGGCGACCTTCACCATCTCCTTGCGCCGCTCCTCGGTGAGCTGCGGGATGACGATGCGGATGACCTGGCCGTCGTTGCTCGGGTTGACCCCGAGGTCCGACTCCCGGATCGCCTTCTCGATCGCGCCGAGCTGCGACTGGTCGTACGGCTTGATGAGCGCCATCCGGGCTTCCGGCACGTTCACGCCGGCCAGCTGGTTCAGCGGGGTCGGCGAGCCGTAGTACTCGACGACGATCCGCGAGAACATCGCCGACGAAGCCCGGCCGGTGCGAACCGACTGCAGCTCGTCCTTGGCGACGGACACCGCTTTTTCCATCTTCTCCTCGGCATCGAGGAGGGTCTCGTCGATCACGGTCACTCCCGTAGTTGTGATGGGTGGCGCTTGCTGATCCCAGCAGGTCTAGGCCGGCACCCCGTCGGCGGGGGTGCTGACCAACGTGCCGATTCTTTCACCACTTACCGCACGGGCGATGTTCCCCTCGGTGAGCAGGTTGAACACGATGATCGGCATGTTGTTGTCCATGCAGAGGCTGAACGCCGTCGCGTCGGCGACCTTGAGGTCCCGCTCCAGCACCTCGCGGTGGGTGATCTCGCGGAACATCTCGGCGGTCGGATCGCTCTTCGGGTCCGCGGTGTAGACGCCGTCGACGGCCTTCGCCATCAGCACGGCTTCGCAGCCCAGTTCGAGTGCCCGCTGCGCGGCCGCGGTGTCCGTGGAGAAGTACGGCATGCCGACCCCGGCGCCGAAGATCACGACGCGCCCCTTCTCCAGGTGCCGCTCGGCGCGGCGCGGGATGTAGGGCTCGGCGACCTGCCCCATCGTGATGGCGGTCTGCACGCGGGTGGGCAGGCCCTCCTTCTCCAGGAAGTCCTGCAGCGCCAGGCAGTTCATCACGGTGCCCAGCATCGCCATGTAGTCGGCGCGGTCGCGGTCCATGCCACGCACCGACAGCTCGGCGCCGCGGAAGTAGTTGCCGCCGCCGATCACGACCGCGACCTGGACGCCGGTGCGGGCGACGTCGGCGATCTGCTGCGCGACCGAGTGGACGACGTCCGGATCGACGCCGATCGAACCACCGCCGAACATTTCGCCGCCCAGTTTCAGCAGCACCCGCCGGTAGCCACCTTCGACCCGGTCACCCATCTATGTCGCCTCCTACGCCCCTCGACCGTGTTTCTTCTCTGGACCCGCCAGTGCCCCATCCCCGATGGACGGAGACGGGGCACTGTGGTGTGAAACTTACGCCCTGGCCTGAGGTCAGGCCTGGCCGACCTCGAAGCGCGCGAACTTGGTCAGCGTCACGCCGGCCTCGTCCAGCAGGGCCTTGACGGTCTTCTTGTTGTCCTTGACCGACGGCTGCTCGAGCAGGACGTTGTCCTTGTAGTAGGCGTTGACCTTGCCCTCGATGATCTTCGACATGGCCTGCTCGGGCTTGCCTTCTTCGCGGGCGGTCTGCTCGGCGATGCGGCGCTCGTTCTCGACGATCTCGGCCGGCACCTCGTCGCGGGTCAGGTACTTCGCGCGCAGCGCGGCGACCTGCATGGCGGCACCACGGGCGGCTTCGGCGTCGTCACCGGTGAACTCGACGAGCACGCCGACGGCCGGCGGCAGGTCGGAGCCGCGGCGGTGCAGGTAGGTCGCGGTCTGGCCCTCGAAAGCCACGACGCGGCGCAGCTCGAGCTTCTCGCCGATGCGGGCCGACAGCTCCTGGACGACCTCGTTGACGGTCTTGCCGTCGAGCTCGGCGGCCTTGAGCGCCTCGACGTCGGAGGTCTTGACGGTCTTCGCGACCTCGACGACCTTCGCGGCGAGCGCCTGGAAGTCGGCGTTCTTCGCGACGAAGTCGGTCTCGGAGTCGAGCTCGATCAGGACGCCGCCTTCGCCGGTGACCAGGCCCTCGGCGGTGGCGCGCTCGGCGCGCTTGCCCACGTCCTTGGCGCCCTTGATACGCAGGAACTCGACGGCCTTGTCGAAGTCGCCGTCGTTCTGCTCCAGCGCCTTCTTGCAGTCCATCATGCCCGCGCCGGTCATCTCGCGCAGGCGCTTCACGTCAGCGGCGGTGTAGTTCGCCATTGTGGTGGATCCGTCCTTTTCAGGTACGTGAAAACTTGAGGGGGAAGCTACGCCCGTGCGGCCGGGCCCGAGGGCGCGGCCGCACGGGCGGTGGAGCATCAGGAAGAGGCAGTCGCCTGCTCGGCGGCGGGCTCGGCCGGGGCCTCGACCGGAGCCTCGACGGCAGCGGCGGCTTCGGTCGCGTCGGCGGCGGCGGTCTCGGAGCCGGCGAGCAGCTCCTTCTCCCACTCGGCCAGCGGCTCGTCGGCAGCGACACCCGGCTCCGGCTTGGAGTCGGCCGAAGCACCGTTGCGGCTGGAACGCTGCATGAGACCGGCGGCCGCGGCCTCGGCGACGACCTTGGTCAGCAGCGCGGCGGACCGGATGGCGTCGTCGTTGCCCGGAATCGGGTAGTCGACCTCGTCCGGGTCGCAGTTGGTGTCGAGGATCGCGACGACCGGGATGTTCAGCTTGCGAGCCTCGCCGACGGCGATGTGCTCCTTCTTCGTGTCGACGATCCACACGATGCTCGGCACCTTGGCCATGTCGCGGATACCGCCGAGGGTCTTCTCGAGCTTGTCCTTCTCGCGGGTCAGCGTCAGGATCTCGCGCTTGGTGAGGCCCTCGAAGCCGCCGGTCTGCTCGCGGGACTCGAGCTCCTTGAGGCGGAGGAGACGCTTGTGCACGGTCTGGAAGTTGGTCAGCATGCCGCCGAGCCAGCGCTGGTTCACGTAGGGCATGCCCACGCGGGAGGCTTCGGCCGCGATGGCTTCCTGAGCCTGCTTCTTCGTGCCGACGAACATGATCGTGCCACCGTGCGCGACGGTTTCCTTGATGAACTCGAAGGCACGGTCGATGTAGGTCAGCGTCTGCTGCAGGTCGATGATGTAGATGCCGTTGCGCTCGGTGAAGATGTAGCGCTTCATCTTCGGGTTCCACCGACGGGTCTGGTGCCCGAAGTGGACGCCGCTGTCGAGCAGCTGCTTCATGGTGACGACGGCCATTGCCGGAATCAACCTCTTCTGTGTCGTGCGCGCTCGCGGTGCTCCCACGGACGCGCTGCTCGGTTTTGTCGCTCGCGGCCGGGTGGCCGCTCGCCCTGGTGCCCGTGCCGGCGCCCGGACCCCGGGAGTGAGGATTCCCAGGGACCGCCGGACCCCGTGCGACTCGCCCGGCTGCTTCCAGACCGGGGAACGCGCACGTGCACGCGAAGTCAGCCCGCTTACACGGACCGCGCAAAAGATTCTACCCCCTGCCACCAGCCCCTCCCCCACCGGCGGCCGGTCCGCGGCGGAGTTGTCCACATCCGGGTCGGTTATCCACAGATTCGGCTCCGGGCCCCCACCGAGCCCCCGGGTGCCGCAGGCTGGAGCCATGGAGTCGATCATGCGTTTCCGGCGGTGCGCGCCGAAGAGGCTATTGGGCGCGTTCGCCCTGGTCATGGCGCTTTTGGGAACTCTCGAAGCGCTGTTCGCCGACGGGGCTGTGGGGGCCGACGTGACGGCCTGGGGTGGTGGCGCTCCGGCACCGGCCACGCTGGGGACAGCTGCCGCCCGGACGGGCAGTTTCGGACCACCCCGAGCGGAGCCGTGGCCGGGCGGGCCGGCCCCACCGCCACCCGGTTCCCGACGGGCCGAGCCGGCGCCCGATTCCCGACGGGCCGAACCGGAGCCGGCACCCACCGCAGAGCTGCTGCCGGCCGAGCGCGCGGCTTTCCCTGCGGCCGGACCGCCGCCAAGCCGTCCTCTCGCCGTGCGGCAAGCACGGCTCGGCTGGCCTCTGTCACCCGTTCCGGTGGTCATGAAGTATTTCGACGCTCCCGAGACGCCCTACGGCGCCGGGCATCGCGGGGTCGATCTGGCCGCCGTGCCCGGGCAGGACGTGCTGGCCGCGGATGCGGGCGTCGTCGTCTTCGCCGGGTCCGTGGGCGGGCGGCCGGTGCTGTCCGTCGACCACGACGGCGGGCTGCGGACCACCTACGAACCCGTCGCGCCGAAAGTGGCCGTGGGCGAGCAGGTCTACCGGGGCCAGGTGCTCGGCACCGTCGTCGCCGGGCATCCCGGCTGCCTGGTGACAGCGTGCCTGCACTGGGGCGTGCGGCGGGGTGAGGAGTACGTCGATCCCCTCGCGCTGACCGGCGAGGTGGGCGAATACCGGCTCAAGCCGTGGGGAGGTGGTCGGTGATCAGGTGGCGGTCTGCTCGACGAGCTTGGCGCGCAGCCGCATGACCGCGCGGGTGTGCAGCTGGCTGACCCGCGACTCGGTGACGCCGAGGACCTTGCCGATCTCGGCGAGGGTCAGGCTCTCGAAGTAGTAGAGGCTGACGACGATCTTGTCGCGCTCGGTGAGCTGCGAGATCGCCTGCGCGAGCTGGCGGCGGTTGTCCTGGTCGACGAGCACGGCGACCGGGTCGACGGCGTCGTCGTCGGGCAGCGTGTCGACCAGCGAGCCGCTGTCCTTGCCCGCGGCCACCAGGTCTTCGAGCGCGACGACGCTGGTGAGCTGCAGCTGGCCGTAGAAGTCGCGCAGGTCGTCGAGGCCGATGCCGAGTTCGGCGGCGAGTTCGGCGTCGGTCGGGGTGCGGTGCAGGCGGGCGCCGAGACGCTCCATCGCGCGCTCCGCCTCCTTCGCCTTGCTGCGGACCGCGCGGGGCACCCAGTCCTGCGAACGGAGGTCGTCGAGGATCGCGCCGCGGATGCGCTGCATCGCGTAGGTCTCGAAACGCAGGCCGCGCTCGGGGTCGAACTTCTCGATCGCGTCGACGAGCCCGAAGATGCCCGACTGCACGAGGTCGCCCACGTCGATGTGCGTGGGCAGCCCAGTGCCGACCCGGCCGGCGACGTACTTGACCAGCGGGGCGTAGTGCAGCACGAGCCGATCGCGCGACGCCTGGTCCGGGCTGTCGGCGAACTGCTGCCACAGAGCCGCGATCCCGGCGTCGACGTCGTAGCCGGCGCGGGTTTCCGCGGGCGCAGCAGTCTCACCGTGAGTGGTCGCTCCGGCGGCTTCGGTGACGTGCGGACCTGCGGTCATTGCACGGTCATTCTCGGCGTGCGGCTCAGTGTCATCTCCGTGCTCGTGCGGATGCGCGTGCGCCGCCGGGCCTGCTGGTGACGACCCCGGCGAGCGTCCCCCGGCCGCCTCAGGCCCTGGGGTGCGCTCGGTCATGGATCGCTTTCAACCGGTCGACGGTCACATGAGTGTAGAGCTGCGTCGTGGCAAGCGTAGCGTGACCAAGCAGTTCCTGAACGCTCCTGAGATCGGCACCCCCTTCCAGCAGATGCGTCGCGGCGGAATGCCGCAGGCCATGAGGCCCCATGTCGACCGTTCCGGGCACCGCCGTGACGGCGTCGTGCACGACACGCCGCACCGCTCGCGGGTCGACGCGTTTGCCCCGGACACCGAGGAAAAGCGCGGCTTCGGCGCTCTCACCACCGGTTTCGGCGACGATCTTCGGCCGCCCATCGTCGATCCAGTCCGCGAGCGCCCCCGCCGCCGGGATGCCGAAGGGGACGACGCGTTCTTTGCCGCCCTTGCCCAGCACCGTCACGACACGACGGGAGAAATCGGCTTCGCCGACGTCCAGCCCGCACAACTCCGACACGCGGATGCCGGTGGCGTAGAGCAGTTCGACGATCGCGCGATCACGGAGGGCGATCGGATCGCGTTGCGCCGCGCCGGCCGCCGACGCCTGCATCACCTCCCCCGCCTGTGCGGCGCGCAGCACCCCGGGCAGGGTGCGGTGCGCCCGCGGGGCGGCGAGCCTGCCGCCCGGGTCCGTGGCCAGGACGCCGGTGCGGTGCGCCCAAGCGGTGAACGTCCGTGCCGACGCGGCACGCCGGGCGAGCGTCGTCCGGCTCGCCCCGCCGGACTGCTGCGCGGCGAGCCACGCCCGCAGCCGGGCGAGGTCCAGCTCGGGGAGCCCACCTCCGCCGTCCACGACGAAGCCCAGCAACGACACCGCATCGCCGACGTACGCCCGGACGGTGTGCGCGGACAGGCCGCGTTCGAGCCCGAGGTGCCGTTCGTAGGCGGTGACGACGGCCCGCACGGGCTCGGGCAGCGCGGCCCGGAGCGCGCGCAGGTCGGGACGGCGGGCCCGGCCGGAGCGTGGTGGCGGCATGGATGTCACGCTGCGCGAACAACCGCCCTCGGTCAAGGATCGCCACGCGTCCGCACCGAACCGGCCGAACACGGTCGACGATTTCGCCCGGATTTCGTGGTGGTCACGCGCTTTCCTTCCGTCGTCGCCAGCCGGCTTCCCCGCGGACGGCGAATCCGTCGATTTCCAGTTCCGGCAGCAAAGCCCGCACCCGTCGCAGCGGGAGCCCGGATTCGGCCGCGATCTGGGCGTCGGACCGGTCGGCGCGCACAGCCAGTGCCTCGAAAGCACGCAAGGCCTCGGCTCCCAACCGGTCGGTGCGTCGTTTCGGCCGGCCCGGGACGGTGTCTTCGGCGGCGCCGAAGCGGCCGACGGTCTCGAGAACCTCGTCGACGGTCGAGACCAGCGTCGCCCGTGCGTCGCGGATCAGTTCGTGACAGCCGACGGACATCCCGGAAGAGACCGGTCCCGGCAGCGCCATCACGACCTTGCCGAGCGCGCCGGCGGTACTGGCGGTGTTGCGGGCGCCGCTGCGCCGTCCCGCCTCGACCACCAAGGTCCCTTCGGTGAGGGCGGCGATGAGCCGGTTTCGGACGAGGAAGCGGTGCCGCGCCGGCGGGGTGCCGGGCGGGTACTCGCTGACGACCGCGCCGCCGCCGCGGACGATCCGGTTCAGCAGGCCGACGTGGCCCGCCGGATAGCCGGCATCGACGGCGCATCCCAGCACGGCGACGGTCACCCCTTCGGCGGCGAGCGTGCCCCGGTGCGCCGCCCCGTCGATGCCGTACGCCGCGCCCGAGAACACCGGCACGCCTCGCCCGGCCAGCCCGTACGCGAACTCGGCGGCGTGGTGTTCGCCGTAGTCGGTCGCGGCCCGGGCCCCGACGACGGCCACGGCCCGATCGGCGGCGGTGCCGAGCGCGACATCGCCGGCCACCCACAAGGCCAACGGCGGCACGGCTTCGGCCACCCCCCGCCGGGCGGCGAGGTCCAGGGCGAGCAGCGGCCAGGCGGGCCACTCGTCGTCCTCGGGCACGACCAGCCGAGCACCTGCCGCGGCGGCTCGGGCGAAGTCCTGGGCGACGAGGTCGTAGCCCCGTCGAGCCTCGGTCACCTTGAGAACTTCGGCGGGGCAATCGCCCCGCCGAACCCGCGCGGCCGCCTCGATCGGCCCGCACTCGGCGACGAAGCCGACGAGGGCGGCCGCCGGCGGTTCGGCCACGCGCACCAGGTAGGCACGAGCGTGCCGCAGCTCATCGACGCTCATGCCGCCACCCGCTCCCGGAAGGCCAGCGCCGAGCCGATCTGTTCGGTGCCCGGGCGGGGCTCGCCGTCCAGGTCGGCCAGGGTCCAGGCGATGCGCAGGCAACGGTCGGCGCCGCGGCCGGTCAAGGCGCCGCGGTTCATGGCTCGGTCGAGCAGGCTCGTGGCGTCTGCCGGCAGCGTGAACTCGCGGCGCAGCACCGGGCCGGGCACCTCCGAGTTGGACGACCAGCCGTGCTCCCGCCATCGGTGCGTGGCACGTTCACGAGCCCTGAGCACCCTGGCGCGGACGGCTTCCGTCGGCTCCGCCGCGCCCGAGTCGTGCGCGGTGAGCGTGCTCAGCGGACGCAGCCGGACGCGCAGGTCGACGCGGTCGAGGAGCGGGCCGGAAAGCCGGGCGAGGTAGCGACGGCGGGCGCTCGGGGTGCACACGCAGTCCGTGTCCTTCGGTGGCGCGCACGCACACGGATTCGTGGCCAGCACGAGCTGGAACCGCGCCGGGTAGGTGATCGAGCCCTTGACGCGGGCGATGCGCACCTCGCCCTCTTCGAGCACCGTCCGCAGCGACTCGAGGCACTGCGCGCCGAACTCGCAGACCTCGTCGAGGAACAGCACGCCGCGGTGGGCCCGGCTGATCGCGCCGGGCGAGGCGATGCCGCTGCCGCCGCCGATCAGCGCCGCGATGGAGATCGAATAGTGCGGGGCGACGAACGGCGGGACCGTGACCAGCGGCGACGACTTCGACAACGAGCCGTCGACCGAATGCACCGCTGTCACTTCCAGGGACTCCTCCGGCGACAGCCGCGGCAGGAGGCCGGGCAACCGCTTCGCCAGCATCGTCTTGCCCACCCCGGGCGGTCCGGTCAGCAGAAGGTGGTGCCCGCCCGCCGCCGCGACCTCCAGGGCCCACCGCGCCTCCGGCTGACCGACGACGTCGGCCAGGTCCGGCACCTCCGGCGGTGTCGTGGCGCCGGCCGGTTCCGGGTGCGCCAAGTCGATTTCGCCCTTCAGCCAGGCCACCAGATCGCGCAGGTGGGCGCCGCCCACGACCTCGATGCCGTCCACCAGTCCCGCCTCGGCGAGGGAGTCCACCGGCACGACGGCGCGTCCGTAACCGGCCGTGCGCGCCGCCAGCAGGCCCGGCAGGATGCCGCGGACCCCGCGGATCCGGCCGTCCAAGGCGAGCTCGCCCAGCAGCACGGTGCCGAGCAGCCGGGTCGCCGGGACAGCGCCCGACGCCGCGAGGACAGCCGCCGCGATACCCAGGTCGTAGGCGGAGCCGACCTTCGGCAGGTTCGCGGGAGACAGGCCGAGCGTGACCTTGCCGTCGGGCCAGGGCTGCCCGGAGTTGCGGACGGCCGACCGGACCCGGTCTTTCGCCTCGCGCAACCCGGCGTCGGGCAGCCCGACGAGCGTGACACGGCTCAACCCGCCACCGAGGTCGGCCTCGATCTCGATCACCCGGCCGTCGATGCCCAGGAGTGCCGCGGACCATGACTTCGCGATCGGCATCAGAACGCCGCCTCGATGTGCTCCAGCCGCGGGCGGGTGCCTGGTTCGGCGAGGACGGTGACGACGTCGTAGCGGACGGGGCACCACCCGATGCGGAGCTGGCGCAGCCAGCGTTGCGCGGCTCGGCGCACCCGCCCGGCCTTCTCCTCGCCGACCGTCTCGGACGGCAGCCCGAATTCGGTCCCGGACCGGGTTTTGACCTCGCAGAAGATGACCCGGGCCCGGTCGGTGAGGATCAGGTCGATCTCACCCTCGCGGCACCGCCAGTTCCGGCCGAGCAGGACCAGGCCGCGGTCCTGCAGGTACCGGGCGGCCAGATCCTCGCCCCAGGTGCCGAAGTCCCGCCGGTGTCTCGCGAGCTGATCGGTGCCCGTCATCGTGTTCGCCCCCTCGCTGACCTGCGCCGGTCACCAGGGCGGTCCCGGCGATCACGGTGCGTGTGCGATCCACGGTGCCAGGGCGCGACCCGAAGAGACCAGCCCAGGATCGCTCAGCTGTGGACAACCGGGGGGATGTGGACAACTTGCCCACACGGGGCCGCGATCGCCCCGAACTCGTCGGCCCCCTCTGCTATGGCGACCGGGGTCCGGAACGACCGCAGAAACCGGCGAAACCGCGCCACGGAGGGCGCGGTTTCGCCGGTACACCTACCTGATTCTCAGCCCGAGAACGGACCGTCCTCGGGGAGCCGGAGGTCCGGCTTGTCCAGCTCCTCCACGTTGACGTCCTTGAACGTGATGACCCGGACGTGCTTGACGAAGCGGGCGGGGCGGTACATGTCCCAGACCCACGCGTCGGACATGCGGACCTCGAAGTACACCTCGCCGCCGCCGTCGCGGACCTGGACGTCCACCGCATTCGCCAGGTAGAACCGCCGCTCGGTCTCCACCACGTACGAGAACTGGCCGACGATGTCGCGGTACTCGCGGTACAGCGAGAGCTCCATCTCGGTCTCGTACTTCTCGAGATCCTCTGCGCTCATGAAATCCGCGCCCCTCCTCGGGATCGTGCTGCTGCTCCGCCGGCGGAGCGTTCATTGTGACCCACACCCGCCGCCGGGGCATGCAACGGCAGGCTGAGTTGTGGCTCTAATGCCTCGTCGAGGACCGCGGCCAGGCCGGCCGCGCCGGGCGTCTCCATGGCATTTTCCAGCGCCGCGTAGGTCAGCAGGACCGGCCGCGCGGGCCGCACGCCGTGCTTGACGGCCACCGTGGCCACGTTCGTGTACGACCAGCGGTGGACGTCGCTGGGCCCGTGTTCGCGCAGCGCCGCCAGGTGGTCGGCCGTGCTGTAACCCTTGTGCACGTTGAAACCGTAGTGCGGGAGGTCGTCGTGGTAGCCCGCCATGATGCGGTCCCGCGTCACCTTCGCCAGCACCGATGCGGCCGCGATGCACGCCACCGACCGGTCGCCCTTGATGACCGCCGCGTTCGGGGCCGTCAGGCCGGGGACCCGGAATCCGTCGGTGAGGATGTAGCCCGGGGCCACGCGGAGCGCCGCCGCGGCACGGCGCATACCCTCCAGATTCATCACCCGGATGCCGTAGAGGTCGACCTCTTCCGTCGGGACGACGATCACCGAGTAGTCGACGGCCCGGGCGAGGACCAGGTCGTAGACCCGGTCGCGCGCCTTGGCCGTCATCAGCTTGGAGTCCGTCAGCTCGGCCAGCTTCGCCGCGTCGCCCTGTTTGAGCACGCAGGCCGCGACCACCAGCGGCCCCGCGCAGGCGCCGGCTCCGGCTTCGTCCACGCCGGCGACCGGGCCGAGGCCACGGCGATCGAGCGCGCCCTGCAGCCCCCAGAAGAGGTCGCCGCGCACCACGGCTCGCGGTGGCCGGATCGGCTCGGCCGCCGTCAGGGGAACGGGAAGTGTCAAGGCTGGATCACCCGTCTGCCGACAAGGATCGGTGGCTAGGGTTTCCGCCCGGCCGCCGCCCGGCGCAGGCCGGACTTCAGCTTGCGCCCGACGAACAACGCCGGCCAAGCCGCCGCGATCCCGGCACCGAGCGGAAGCCCGCTCTGCCAGGCCGGCGCGCCGAGCGCCACCGGCTGGGCCGACTCCTGCGGGTTGTGGTCGGTGATCCCGCCCCACCGGCCCGGCGGGAGGACGATGATCCGCGCCTTGCCGATGATGTTGTCCACGGGCACCGCGCCGTTCACGCCGCCGCCGCCCTGGTACCGGGAGTCGTCGGAGTTGTTGCGGTTGTCGCCCTGCACCCAGACCATCCCGGCCGGAACCTTGACCGGCTCGAAGGTCTTCTGCTCCTGGTTCGACGGGTTGTCCCAGTAGATGTACGGCTCGTCGAGTGCCTTGCCGTCCACGATCATGCGGCCCTGCGGGTCGCAGCACTGGACGGTCTGGCCGCCGACCGCGATCACCCGCTTGACGAAGTCACGCTCGTCCGGCGGGGCGAACCCGACCAGCGAACCGAGCCCCTGCAGGCCGCGGACGACGATGTTGCTCGACTCCTGCGGCGCGATCTCGTTGTTGACCCACGCCGGCGGGCCCTTGAACACGACCACGTCGCCCGGGGAGGGCTCGGTGAAGTCGTAGGTGACCCGGTCGACCAGGATCCGGTCACCGGTGCAGCCCGGACACCCGTGCAGAGTGGCCTCCATGGACCCCGAAGGGATCATGAAGACCTTCGCGAGGAATGTCTGGATCAGGATCGTGAGCACCAAGGCGATCACGAGCAGGATCGGCAGTTCCTTCCAGAACGACCGTTTCTTGGCGGGCTTGGCTCGCCGACGGGAACCCCCGCGCTCCTCGGAGCGGGACAGCCGGGGCTTGTCCTCTTCGGAGCGATCGGGGTCATCCTCAGGAGCGTTCTGGGACACGGGTTCGGCCACGTCGTCAGGCTACCGGTAACCGGGTTGTGACTCAGTTAGCCGAGGCCGTCTCGCGGTTCTCGCGGCGCTCCTTGATCTTGGCCTTCTTGCCGCGCAGGTCACGCAGGTAGTACAGCTTCGCGCGCCGCACGTCGCCGCGCTTGTGGACCTCGACCTGAGCGATGTTCGGCGAGTGCACCGGGAAGGTGCGCTCCACGCCGACGCCGAAGGACACCTTGCGCACGGTGAAGGTCTCCCGGATGCCACCGCCCTGACGGCGGATCACGACGCCCTGGAAGACCTGGTTGCGCTCGCGGTTGCCCTCGATGACGCGGACGTGCACCTTGAGCGTGTCGCCCGGGCGGAAGTCCGGGATGTCGGAACGCAGCGACTGCTTGTCCAGCGCGTCCAGGGTGTTCATCGGTGGTCCGTCCTCGTCTTCGTATGGCTTGCGTACAGATCCCGGCGCGCAACGGTGCCGCTGCGGGCGACCAGGGGGCTGTTGGTGGGCTTTACTCGCGCCCACGGCACCGGTCAAGTTTACAGACCGGGATCGGGCCGCTGGAACCGGCCCTCGGCCCGCTCGGGGCCCAAGCCCTCCAGGACCCCTCGGTCGTGCTTGTCGAGACTACCTTCGGGCAGCTGTGCCAGGAGATCGGGGCGCCGGCGGGCCGTGCGCTCGAGGGCCTGGTCACGCCGCCAGCGGTCGATCAGGGCGTGGTTCCCGGACCGCAGCACGTCCGGCACGGCGAGGTCCCGCCACACCTCCGGGCGCGTGTAGCTGGGCCCTTCGAGCAGGCCGTCGGAGAACGAGTCCTCGGCGGCCGAGCGCGCGTTGCCGAGCACCCCCGGCAGCAGCCGGACGACGGCCTCGACCATGACCAGCACCGCCGCTTCGCCACCGACCAGGACGTAGTCGCCGATCGACACCTCGTCGACCGGCATCCGCCGGGCCGCGTCGTCGACGACCCGCTGGTCGATGCCCTCGTAGCGGCCGCACGCGAACACCAGGTGCTTCTCCGACGCGTAGGCGTGCGCCAGTTCCTGGGTGAACGGCCGGCCGGCCGGGGTCGGCACGACGAGGCGCGTCGCGGGACCGCAGACGTCGTCCAGGGCCGGACCCCAGATCTGCGGCTTCATGACCATGCCGGGGCCGCCGCCGTACGGCGCGTCGTCGACCGCGCGGTGCACGTCCTGGGTCCAGTCGCGCAGGTCGTGCACGCCGACTTCGATCAGGCCGCGGTCGATCGCCCGGCCCAGCAGCGCGGCGCGCAGCGGGTCGAGGTATTCGGGGAAGATCGTGACGACGTCGATCCGCATCTCAGAACCTTATTCTGGTTAGGTCGGCGCTACGAACCGAAGCGCGCCTGCCTGCGTGACTCTCGCGCCGACCGACGGCTGAATAAGGTTCTCAGGCGTCCAGGAGCCCTTCCGGCGGGTCGAGCACGACCCGGCCGCCGTCGACGTCCACCGTCGGGACGATCGCGCGGACGAACGGCACCAGCACCTCGCGGCCGTCGACGTCGAGCTCCAGGAGCTCGCCGGCGGGCGAGTGGACGACTTCGACGACCGTGCCGACGAGCGTGCCGTCGGCGAGCTCGGCCCGCAGGCCGGCCAGCTCGTGGTCGTAGAACTCGTCTGGGTCCTCGGTCGGGGGCAGCGTGTCCGTGTCGGCGAGCAGGAGCGCGCCCCGCAGCGTCTCGGCGACGTCGCGGGTCAGGACCTCCTCGAAACGCACCAGCAGCCGCCCGCTGTGTTCGCGGGCGGCTGCGATGGTGAGTTCCCTTTTGCTGCCGTCACGCAGCTTCGTCGTGACGGCCACACCGATCTTGAACCGCTCTTCCGGCGAGTCCGTGCGCACGTCCACGGCGAGTTCACCGCGGATGCCGTGCGCCTTCGCGATGCGGCCGACTACGACGTCCATCCTGACCGTTCGAATCTGTTCAGCGAGGATCAGCGATCGGTGTCGACGACGTCCACGCGGACGCCGCGGCCACCGATGCCGCCCATGACGGTGCGCAGAGCGGTCGCTGTGCGACCACCCCGGCCGATCACCTTGCCGAGGTCGTCGGGGTGCACGTGCACCTCGAGCGTGCGGCCACGGCGCGTGGTCAGCAGCTCGACCCGGACCTCGTCCGGGTTGTCGACGATCCCACGCACCAGGTGCTCGAGGGAGTCCGCGAGGAAACTCACTCGGACTTCTCGCCCTCAGCGGCCTCCGCCTTCTCGGCCTCGGCCTTCTTCGGGGCGGACTTCTTCTTCGGCGTGGTGGCCTCGGTGGAGGGCTCATCGCCGGCCGCGGCCAGCGCCGCGTTGAACAGGTCCTGCTTGGACGGCTTCGGCTCGGCCACCCTCAGGGTGCCCTCGGTACCGGGCAGACCCTTGAACTTCTGCCAGTCACCGGTGATCTCCAGCAGGCGCTGGACCGGCTCGGTCGGCTGCGCGCCGACACCCAGCCAGTACTGGGCGCGCTCGGAGACGACCTCGATCAGGCTCGGCTCTTCCTTCGGGTGGTACTTGCCGATCGTCTCGATGGCCTTGCCGTCCCGGCGGGTGCGCGCGTCGGCAACGATGATGCGGTAGTACGGCGCACGGATCTTGCCGAGGCGCTGCAGCTTGATCTTGACGGCCACGGGTGTGGGTTCTCCTCGAATCTCTCTGGTGCTGGGCTGGGCGCACGCGGTCCGAGTGGGGACACGGTCGCGGGCACCCGAAGGTCAGGAGCTTTCGCACGGTGAGAGGGTCCGGCGGAAGCAGGCAGTGCACCATTCTGCCAGACGGCGTCGGCGCACCGGGAAACAGGCTCAGAAAGAGGCCACGCCGAGCGCTCCGAGCAGGATGGTGAGCGCCGGGAGGAAGTTGTTGACCTGGTGCGCGACGATACTGCCCGGCAGGCGGCCGGTGACCAGCCGGGCCAGGCCGATCGGCACCGCGATGACCAGCAGCAACGTCGTCCGCAGCGGCTCGAGGTGGCTGGCCGCGAACACCGCCGTGGAGAGCAGGAAAGCCGCGACGCGCCCCCAGCGCTCGCTGCGCCACTGCAGCTGTTCGGCGGCGCCCCAGAGCAGGCCCCGGTAAATGATCTCCTCGCAGATCGGGCCGAGCAGCCAGAGGTAGACGAACATCACCAAGGCCGCCGGAATCGACATCCGGCGGTCCTCGACCAGCGCGCTGATCGCCGAGGTCGCGTTGGCGTTGCCGACCAGCCGGGTCCAGAGGTAGGCGCCGAGGGTGGTGAAGACGAGCCCGACGCAGCCGTACCGGAACCCGGTCTTCACGTCGGCCCAGCGCCACTCGAGCCGCAGGTCGGCCACGGGTCCGTTGCCGCGCACGACGGTGATCAGCACGGCCACGCCGGCCGCGATCATCGTCGGCAGCATGGTGCCCAGCAGCACGATCCGCATCGGCAGCGGGCCGGGGCCGGTGTCGCCGACCAGGACGGACACGAAGGCCGCGGACGCCAGCAGCACCGCCTCGACGAGCAGGAAGGCACCGAAGCCCCACCGGTGCCGCGGGGGCGGCAGGAAGGCGGTCGCGGCGGGTTCCCCGGGGTCGGGGAACGGTGTGGCGTCGGGAGCCGGGTCCCGGGGCTGGGAAGTGGTCACGCCTTGCCCTCCGCGTCGCTCGGCTCCTGAGTCGAGCCTAGCCGCCGGGATGTGATCTCACAGTATCCGTCCAGCTACTGTCCATCGATCTTCGCAACGTCCAGTGCGCGACGAAACGCTCAGTGCGCGACGAACAGGAGCACCGCGGGCGGGAGGTTGTTGGCCGCGTGGGCGATCACCCCCGCGCTGACCCGGCCGGACAGGTGCCGGGCCAGTCCGAGCGCGATGCCCTGGCCGAACAGGGCGATGGTGCGGGTCGGTTCGCCGTGCAGCTGGGCGAACACGAGCGAGGTGAGCACGAGCACCACCCACGGCGGAACCCGGTGGAACGACAACGCGTTCCACAGCGTGCCGCGGACCAGGAGTTCCTCGGTGATCGGGGCGCCGGCGATGACGATCACCGCGGCGAGCACCAGCCACACGGTGTCGCCGCCGAAGGTGTCGGCGAGGTCGGTCAGCGGGCTGTCGGAGACGTCGTCGGCGCCGTAGACGGCGATCAGCATCAGGTTGAGCAGGTAGCCGACGACCAGCGCGAGCACGCCGCACGCGAGGCCGATCCGGACGTCGCGCCAGGTCGGTTTGAGGCCGAAGTCGGTGCGCAGCCCGTGGCCCCAGAGCCACGAGCCCGCCGCCGGGCCGAGGCCGAGCAGGAGGTTGGGCACGAACGCCAGGAGCAGGAGCGGGCCGATGTCGTGCAGTTCGAGGGGGTCGAACTCGCCGACGTTGCGGTTGACCGCCGCGGCGATGATCAGGTTGGCCAGGTAGTAGCCGGCGATCCCCGCGAAGAACGCCACGAAACACCAGTGCGCACCCAGCACGCGCCGTGCGCCGTCGTCGTCCGTCACGCGCCCCACGCTAAAGTGCCGTCCCCGCAAGGAAATCGGCGGGGGTCTACGCGTACACGACGCCGCCGAGCACGATGTGCGAAGGATGCCGGAGGACGCCCAGGGCCTCCCGCGGGTCGCTCGGGTAGACGAGCAGGTCGGCGGGTGCGCCGTCGGCGATCCCGGGGTGGCCGAGCCAGTCGCGGGCGGCCCAGGACGCGCTCGCGAGGGCCTGCTCGCGGGTCATGCCCGCGCGGTGCAGCGCCTCGATCTCGTCGACGAGCCTGCCGTGCTCGACCATGCCACCGGCGTCGCTGCCCGCGTAGACGCGTACACCGGCTTCGACGGCGGAAGCGACCATCTCCCCCACGCCGGCGCGCAACGCGCGCATGTGGGCCGCGTACGCCGGGTACTTGCCCGCCTTGTCGGCGATCTGGGGGAAGTTCTCGATGTTGATCAGCGTCGGCACCAGCGCGACGTCGTTGCGCGCCAGCTCGGCCAGCTGGTCCGCGCTGAGGCCGGTGCCGTGTTCCAGGCAGTCGATGCCGGACGCGATCAGCCCGGGCAGCGCCGCTTCGCCGAACACGTGCGCGGTGACGCGGGCACCGTGGTCGTGCGCGACCTTGACGGCTTCGGCCAGGACGTCGTCCGGCCACAGCGGCGCGAGGTCGCCGGCGCCGCGGTCGATCCAGTCGCCGACGAGCTTGACCCAGCCGTCGCCGTCCCGGGCCTGCTGGGCGACCGCAGCCGGCAGCTGCGCCGGGTCGTCCAGTTCGATGCCGAGGCCGGGGATGTACCGCTTGGCCAGCGCGAGGTGCTGCCCGGCGCGGATGATCGACGGCAGGTCCGCCCGCCGTTGCAACGGCCGGACGTCGATCGGCAGGCCGCAGTCGCGGATGAGCAGCGTCCCGGCGTTCCGGTCGGTGACCGCTTGGGCGGCTGCCTCGTCGAGCGAGACCGGACCGCCGACGCCGATCCCCGGGTGGCAGTGTGCGTCGGCCAAGCCGGGCACGAGGAAGACGTCCCGGCCGAGGGTCTCGGCGCCCGGCGACGGCTCGAACGAGATCCGGCCGCCGGTGATCCACAGCTCCCCCGGCTCGCCGCCGGGCAGGATCACCCCGGCGGCGTGCAGCGACTTCCTCAAAGCGCTGCTCAATTGTCCTTGGGGTTCTTCGGCAGCTTGAACTTCGTCGGGTCGAAGCCCGGGACGTCGTTCATGCCGCCGAGCTGTGAGAGGTCCGGCATCCCGCCGGGCAGCTGCCCACCGGGAGGCAGCATCGGCATGCCGCCGGGGAAGCCGCCGCGGACCCTGGGCTGCGTCGGGCCGCGGCCCTTCTTGCCCTTCTTGCCCTTGCGGTTCTTGGAGCCGCCCCCGCCGCCGAAGCCGAACCGGCCCGCCATCTGGGCCATCATCTTGCGGGCCTCGAAGAACCGGTTGACCAGGTCGTTGACTTCGCGGACGGTGACGCCGGAGCCGTTGGCGATGCGCAGCCGCCGCGACCCGTTGATCATCTTCGGGTCTTCGCGCTCGGCCGGGGTCATGCCGCGGATGATCGCCTGCAGCTTGTCCAGGTGCTTGTCGTCGACCTGGGCCAGCTGGTCCTTCATCTGGCCGGCGCCGGGCAGCATGCCGAGGAGGTTGCCGATCGGGCCCATCTTGCGGACCGCGAGCATCTGCTCGAGGAAGTCCTCCAGGGTGAGCTGGCCGCTCGACAGCTTTTCCGCGGCCTTCTCGGCCTGCTTCTGGTCGAAGGCCTGCTCGGCGTGCTCGATCAGGGTGAGCACGTCACCCATGCCGAGGATCCGCGACGCCATCCGGTCCGGGTGGAAGGTGTCGAAGTCCTCGAGCTTCTCGCCGTTGGAGGCGAAGAGGATCGGCTGGCCGGTGACCTCGCGGACGCTCAGCGCGGCACCACCGCGGGCGTCACCGTCGAGCTTGGTGAGCACGACACCGCTGAAGCCGACGCCGTCGCGGAACGCCTCGGCCGTGGTCACGGCGTCCTGGCCGATCATCGCGTCGACGACGAACAGCGTCTCGTCGGGCTGGACCGCGTCGCGGATGTCGGCGGCCTGCTTCATCAGCTCTTCGTCGACGCCGAGGCGGCCCGCGGTGTCGACCACGACGACGTCGTACTGCGCGTGCCTGGCCTCGGCGATGGCGCGGCGGGCGACGTCGACCGGGTCGCCGACGCCGTTGCCCGGCTCGGGGGCGAACGTCGTGACGCCGGCGCGCTCGCCGACCACCTGCAGCTGCGTGACGGCGTTGGGCCGCTGGAGGTCGCAGGCGACCAGCAGCGGCGCGTGGCCCTGCTTCTTCAGCCAGAGCGCGAGCTTGCCGGCGAGGGTCGTCTTACCGGCGCCCTGGAGGCCGGCGAGCATGATCACCGTCGGCGGGGTCTTGGCCAGGTTGAGCCGGCGTGTCTCGCCGCCGAGGATCCCGACGAGCTCCTCGTTGACGATCTTGATGACCTGCTGCGCGGGGTTGAGGGCCTGGGAGACCTCGGCGCCCTTCGCCCGTTCCTTGATCTTCGCGATGAAGGTCTTGACCACGCCGAGGGCGACGTCGGCCTCCAGCAGCGCGATACGGATCTCGCGCGCGGTGGCGTCGATGTCGGCGTCGGACAGCTTGCCCTTGCGCGTGAGCGTCTGCAGGGCGGCGGTGAGCCGATCGGACAGGGTGTCGAACACGGGTGTGCACGCTCCAGCTGGGTCGAGAGTGGCGCGCCGGACCGGGCCGGCTCCGTCGAGGGTAGTCGCTCCGGCTTGCCCGCTTCGCGGGTACGCAGTCAGTAGTAAGCCTAAGTTTACCAAGTTTGCGTCCCACTTCCGGTCAACTGCGCCAAAATGACTGGCGTCACCGCCCGTTTTTGGTAAACATACGTGTATGACATCCGTGCCCGTCCTCCGCGAACCGGCCACCGACGCCGACGAACCCGTGCCGCTGCGGCGGATCGCCGGGCTGTTCCGCCCCCACCGGGGGCCGCTCGGCGCGCTGTTCGCGCTGATCGTCGTGCAGGCCGGCCTCGGCGTCGTCTCGCCGTTCCTCCTGCGGGAGATCCTCGACGACGCCCTGCCGCACCGGGACACGCTGCTGATCAGCCTGCTGGCGGCCGGGATGATCGTCTGCGCGGTCGGCAGCGGCTCCCTCGGCGTCGCCACCACCGGGCTGTCCAACACCATCGGGCAACGGGTCATGAACGAGCTGCGCGTCTCGGTGTACGGCCACCTGCAGCGGATGTCGCTCGGCTTCTTCACGCGGACGAAGAGCGGCGAAGTGCTCTCGCGGGTGTTCAACGACATCGGCGGGGTCGACAACGTGATCACCACGACCGCCGGGTCGATGGTGCAGAACGCGACCACGACGATCGCCATCACGGTGGCCCTGGTCGCGCTCGACTGGCAGCTCGCGGCGCTGTCCCTGGTCGTCGTGCCGCTGTTCCTGCTGTTCACGCTGCGGCTGGGCAAGAAGCGGCGGAACCTGGCCCGCGGCCGCACGCGGCGGATGGCCCGGCTGACGACCATGGTCGAGGAGTCCCTGTCGGTCACCGGGGTCCTGCTCGCCAAGACGATGGGCAACGAACGGGCGATGCGGGAGCGCTTCGGGGCGGAGTCGCGGGAAATCGCGGCGCTGGAACGGGCCGCCGCGCTGGCCGGCCGCTGGCAGACGGCGTCGCGGGCGATGAGCCTGACGGTGATCCCGGCGCTGGTCTACTGGATCGCCGGGCTGGCGCTGGCGGGCGGCGCGTCGCCGATCTCGCTCGGCACCGTCGTGGCGTTCACCAGCATGCTCAACCGGCTGGTCGCCCCGGCGAGCGCGATGCAGACGATCGGCCAGAACGTGGCGACGTCGAAAGCGCTGTTCGGCCGCATCTTCGAGGTGCTGGACCTGCCGGTGGAGATCGCGGACAAGCCGGGGGCGGGCGAGCTGGCCGTGCGCCGCGGTGACGTCTCGATGCGCGGCGTCTCCTTCCGCTACGACGAATCGGACACAGCCGGCCCGCTGACGCTGAAGGACATCGACCTCGACGTCCCGGCCGGGACCACGACGGCGCTGGTCGGCTCGACCGGCTCGGGCAAGACGACGCTCGCGTACCTGGTGGCGCGGCTGTACGAGGTGAGCGAAGGGACGGTGAAGATCGACGGCGTCGACGTCCGGGACGTCACGCTGGCCTCGCTGGCCGCCGGGGTCGGGATGGTGTCGCAGGAGACCTACCTCTTCCACGACACCGTGCGGGAGAACCTGCGCTTCGCCCGGCCGGACGCGACCGACGAGGAGATCGAGCAGGCGGCGAAGGCCGCGCACATCCACGACACCCTGGCCGGCTTGCCCGAGGGCTACGACACGGTCGTCGGCCAGCGCGGCTACCGGTTTTCCG
This sequence comes from Amycolatopsis sp. NPDC026612, assembly GCF_040638285.1. Taxonomy (NCBI): domain Bacteria; kingdom Bacillati; phylum Actinomycetota; class Actinomycetes; order Pseudonocardiales; family Pseudonocardiaceae; genus Amycolatopsis; species Amycolatopsis sp. NPDC026612. The sequence continues at coordinate 154,532 of NZ_JBEZYB010000003.1, read as the reverse complement.
GGGGCGAGAAGCAGCGGATGGCGATCGCGCGGATCCTGCTGCGCAACCCGCCGGTGCTCATCCTCGACGAGGCGACCAGCGCGCTCGACACCCGCACGGAGCGCTCGGTGCAGGCCGAGCTCGACCGGCTCGCCGCGGGCCGCACGACGCTGACGATCGCGCACCGGCTGTCCACAGTGGAGCACGCCGACCAGATCGTGGTGCTGGACGAGGGCCGGATCGTGGAACGCGGGACGCACGAAGAGCTGCTGACACGCGACGGGCGTTATGCCCGGCTGGTGCGCGGAACCACCTAATGTGGGGCCATGCACCCCGAACCGGCCCGGACCCTCGACGACACCGCCGCCCGGACCGGCGCCGAGCTCGCCGAGCTGTCCCGGCGGGTGCGCGAAGGCGTCGGGCGGCTGAACTGGCGGATGCGTGCCGAGGTGGACGGGAGCAGCCCGGGCCCGGCGGTGCTCGCGGTGCTGAGCCGGCTCTACCGGGCAGGCACGCAGACGCCGACCGAGCTGGCCGAGGCGGAACGGCTGCAGCCGCAGTCGCTGACCCGGATCCTGGCGTCGCTCATCCTCCGCGGGCTGATCACGCGGACGCCGGATCCCGACGACGGGCGCCGCTCCCGGGTCAGCATCACCCCGGAGGGCCTGGCCGTGCTGCGCGAGTACAGCAGCCAGCGGGAACGGTGGCTGGCCGACGCGATCGAGTCGACGCTGTCGCCGACCGAGCGTCAGCTGCTCAGGCTGGCCGCCGACCTGCTGATCCGGGTGGCGGAGGCCTGACTGTGCCGTTCTTTCCTGATCCGACCACAGTCACGGCCGGATGACTTTCGTGGCAACGGCACGTACCGCTCGAAGGCCGGCCTGCTTTTGGCCGGATCAGGAAAGCTGCCGTGGAGACCCCTCGATCCCCCCACGGCAGCCTTCGGACACCCCCTTGCCCGCGCCGCCTCCCCGCGGTGCGGGACGGGTTCCGGGAACGGGCCGCTCCTCCTCCGGCCCGCCCCGGAACCCTGGCGCCAGGACGGCTCACCTCCCCAGGGGCCGTCCGGACTTCCCCCCTCACCAGCGATCCGGTATCCGCTGGCAGAAGGAAGTCTGCCGCGCCGCGACCGGCGGGTTCAGTGTGAGAACCCTCAATTACCCGTGGGTAGTAATACTCAGCCGGACGTCTTCGTGCGTCCGCGGCCGCGTGTTGCGGCCCGCTTCGCCGTTGTACGCGCCTTCGCGGCCCTCGACGCGGCCGCTTTGGCCTTCGCGACGGCGGCGTTGCGCGCGTCTTCCGCTTCGGCGGCGCTCTCCTGCAGTGCCGCCAGCAGCCGGGTGACGCCCTCGGCCTGTTCGGCGGCCGTCGGCTGGACGACCTCGGCGCCGTCGAGCTTCGCCTGGACCAACGCTTGGAAGGCTTCGCGGTAACGGTCGGGGTAGCGACCGGGGTCGAATTCGCCGGTCAGCTCCTCGATCAGGTGCACCGCGCGCCGCAGCTCGCCGGGCCGGATGTCGACGTCGGCGTGCTGGAACGGGAAGTCGGGGGTGCGCACCTCGTCCGGCCACCGCATCGTTTCGAGCAGGATCACCTGGTCGCGCACGCGCAGCGCGCCGAGCGTCTCGCGGCGGCGCAGCGCCACCGAAACCAGCGCGAGCCGGCCGGACTGCTGCAGCGCCTCGCTGAACAGCACGTACGGCTTCGTGCCCGCCGGTTCGGGTTCGAGGTAGTAGCTCTTCGCGAACCAGATCGGGTCGACGTCGGCCGGCGGTGCGAACCCGCGGATGGCGATCGTGCGGCCCGGCATCGGCAGCGACGCCAGCTCGTGGTCGGACAGCAGGACGACGTCGCCACCCGGAACGGGGTAACCGCGGATCATCTCCTCGGGCGGCACCTCGGCGCCGTCGATCTCGCACACGCGCTTGACCCGGACGCGGCCGCCGTCGGGCTCGTGCACCTGGTGCAGCGGGATCTCCCGCTCCTCGGTGGCGCTGTACGCCTTCACCGGAATGGCGTAACTCCCGAACCCGATCGTGCCCGTCCAAACTGCGCGCATCCGTGCCACCTCCGCAGCTCCCAGGCTAGCCAGCGGCCCAGGCGGATCGACAGCTACAAACGGGTGTCAGGCGAGACGGATTCGCTCACACATTCGAACGAGGGCGTGACCTCGTCGAGCGCTTCGGCCGAACAACGGGAGGCGATGGCGGCCGCGCGGAGCACCTCGGTGACCACCTCGACGTCCAGCGGCGGGGCCGCGGCGAGGGCGTCCGAACCGCCTTCGACGCGCGCGGCGAGGCCGGCGAGCGCGTGGGAGATGGCTTCCTGGCCGGCGACCAGCTGGGCGACGACGTCGGTGAGCTCGGCCGTCGTGGCACCCGGGCCGCCGCAGCGCAGGCCGGCGGCGAGTTCCTCGGCGCAGGAGCGCAGGTGGGTGGCGACGACGGTCGGCGGCAGCATCAGCCGATCTTGCATCGCTCATCCCCTCGGGCCGGTCAGAGCAGCCATAGTGCCACCGCACGCGCCGTCACCGGACGCGACACACCGCCGCCCGCATATTTGACCGATCGTTCTCGATACGGCTAGGGTTTCGATCATGTCCCGCGTCAAGGAGTTCGACGTCGGCGAAGCCTGCGACAGCGCGCTCACGCTCTTCCGGCGCCAGGGCTACGAGGCGACGTCGGTCAGCGAGCTCGTCACCCACCTCGGCGTCGCCAAGGCCAGCCTGTACGCCACCTTCGGCACGAAGCACGACCTCTACGTCACCGCGTTGAAGCGCTACGCGGAACGAACCGACGCACAGGTCGTGACCCAGCTGTCGGAACCGGGCTCCGGCGTGGCCGCGGTGCGCCGGCTCTTCGACGGCTACGCAGCGGAAATCCTCGGCGACGAAACGAGAATGGGCTGCTTCGTCGTCAACGCGGCGATCGAGCTGCTCCCCCGCGACCCCGAAGTCGCCCGGCTGGTCGAACGCAGCTGGGACATCCTCGAGGTCGCCCTCACCATGGCGCTGGAACGCGCCAGGGCCCAGGACGAACTCCCCGGCGGAAGCGACCCGGCGACACTGGCGCGATTCCTGCTCACCGTGCTTCAGGGATTGCGCGTCCTCGGCAAGGGCACGGACGCGGCGAGCCGGGTGCACGCGGCCGTCTCACAGGCCATGCGTCTCCTCATTCAAGAATGATCGGACTAGAAAGAAGGCGCACGATGCCCACGATGCACACAAGGGGGGCCCGATTCACGGGCAAGGCCGTCCTCGTGACGGGCGGCGGCTCGGGCATCGGACGGGCGACGGCACGGGCGTTCGCCGCCGAAGGCGCGACGGTGGTCGTCGCCGGGCGCGACGAGCAGCGGCTCGCGGCGGCGGTGCGGGAGATCGGCGGCGACGCGAGCGCGGTGACCGTCGACGTGACCGACTCCGTGGACGTGGCCCGGATGGTGGAGACGGTCGTCGCGCGGCACGGCGGGCTCGACGTCGCGTTCAACAACGCGGGCGTCCTCGGGTCGCCGGCACCGGCCGCGGATCTCGGCGAGGACGACTTCGCCGCGGTGATCGGCACGAACGTCACCGGGACGTGGCTGTGCCTGAAGCACGAGGTCTCGCACATGCGGGCGCACGGCGGCGGCGCGATCGTCAACATGGCGTCGAACATCGGCGCGCACGGCAGGCTGCCGAACATGGGGGCCTACGCTGCGTCGAAGGCCGCGGTGAGCGCGCTGACCAGGACGGCGGCGCGCGACCACATCGCCGACGGCGTCCGCATCAACGCCGTCAGCCCGGGTGCGACCGACACGGACATGTCCCGGCGCCCCGGCGAGACGGACGCCGGCCGCGCCGCGCGGCTGAAGAACGCGATCCCCCTGGGCCGGGTGGGCGCCACCGCCGAAGTGGCCGCCGCGGTGCTGTGGCTGGCTTCGGACGAAGCCGCGTTCACCGTGGGGCACGACCTGGTGGTCGACGGCGGCGCGACCGCCTGAGCGGCTCCCACCCGATCCGGTTTCCGGGGGGATGGACGGCCGATCGGCCCTGTTTTCAGGAATCGCGGTTGCGCATGGCGTCCCCCTTTCTCATCCGGCGCCGTTCGGCTGACCGGAGGCCCGGATGTCGACTATTCTTCTGGTCGACCTTCGGGATCCGTCCGGGCAGCCACGTGGGGGCGCAGTGCGGTGAGTATGGGCAACGGTTCCGCGGCCGGCCAAACCCGCCGGCTGCAGCCTGCTCCGTTCAGGCTGCGCGCGTGGGCGCTTTGGCGCCAGCGCCGCTCCCTGATCGCCTACTGCTTCTTCGTCGAAAGCGTCGCGGCCGCCGCCACCGTGGCGACCTCGATCGCGAGCCCACCGGCGCGCCGCCACCTGTTGTTCCTCGGCTTGCTGGTCGCGCTGGGTGTCGTGCAGGCGGAACTGGGTCGCAAGGTCGAGCGGATGCGGCGGCGCGTGCACGGGCCGCCGTACATCAACATGACGTCGGTGTGGACGTTCGCCGGGGTGTTGCTGCTGCCCCCGGCGCTCGTCGCCGTGCTCGTCGCCGTCCTCTACGCGCACCTGGCCACCCGGAGCTGGTACCGGCTGCGTCAGGTCCCGCCCTTCCGCACGATCCTGAACGCGACCTTGGTCGTGCTCACCTGCTATTCGGCGGCCTCCGTGCTCGCCGCCACCGGCGTCGGCGACATGTCCGCCGCGCTGACGTCGGGCTGGCACGGCATCACGGCCGTCGCGCTCGCCGCGGTGACGTACTTCGCCGTGGCGGCGTTCACGATCATCCCGGCGCTGACGATCACGACGCGCTCGGTGAAAGCGCTTTTCGGCAGCGTCGGCGACAACCTCCTCGAAGTCGCGACGCTGTGCCTGGGCATGCTGACGGCGCTGACGCTGGCGACGCTGCCCGCGCTGGCCGTCGCGATCGTGCCGCCGCTGCTGGTCCTGCACCGGGCGGTGCTGGTCAAGCAGCTCGAGATCGCCGCTACGACCGACGAGAAAACGGGCGTGTTCAACACGACCGGATGGCACTTGCTCGCTTCGCGCGAACTGGCGCGGGCGCAGCGCACCACGCGGAGCACGTTCGGCGTGCTGATGATCGACCTGGACCACTTCAAGCTGATCAACGACGAGCACGGCCACCTGGCGGGCGACCAGGTGCTGCGCGCGGTGGCGGCGACGATCAAGAGCGCGGTCCGCGACTACGACTCGGTCGGCCGGTTCGGCGGCGAGGAATTCGTGGTCCTGCTCCCGGACATCGGCCCGGCGGCGGTGCTGGCGGTGGCCGAGCGCATCCGGTCGGCGATCGAAGTGCTGAAGGTGGAATACGCCGACGACAACCACGCCCGCGTCATCGGCAGCCTCTCGGCTTCGATCGGCGTGGCGACCTACCCCGACGGCGGAACGGCCGTCGACCGCCTGCTGCAGGCCGCGGACCGCGCCCTGTACCGCGCCAAGGACGCGGGCCGCAACCAGGTGGCCGACGGCACGGCGACGGCTTAGGAGGCCGCCGCCTCCAGCCGCCAGAGGTCACCGAGCACCTTCAGCAGGATCTCCTGACGCTCCTCGAGCACGGCCGGGGTCCACGCGTCGCTCGCCAGCACCTGGGACGTGAGCACGAACGGCGCCCAGCTCGTCTTCTCGAAGTACTTGGTCTTCTTCGCCGCGAACTCGAGGTTGCCCGCCGCGGAGTTCTTCCTCCTGGAGAGAAGGACCAGGTTGGCGAGGCGGTGCACCCAGTACGCCCGCTCCTGCGCGGTGAAGGCCGTGGTCCACTCACTGCCGTGCGCCGGATTCTGCGGCAGGACGTGTTCCACGCTGATCAACGGGTAGTGGTCGTAGCTCGCCCCGCCGTCCGACAGGGCAGAATCCAGGCGCTGCAAGACGTAGAGGCGAACCCGCAGAACGGTGTAGATCTCGGCGTCCAGCCTGGCGAGGGTTTCGGTCTGTTCGGCGGCGGACAGCTGGAGCGGCGACTCGGCCGACCAGAGGTCGCGACCGTTCTCCATCCAGTCGAGAACGCGACCGTAGCGCTCGACCCGGCGGGTGATGTCCACGCGGCGGACGAGCATGCTGCCGGCGAGCCGTTCGAGGTCGGTCAGGAAGCGGAGCAGCGACGCCGAATCGGCGGTCGGCCGGCTGAAGCAGCTGATGGCCGGCGGGATCCAGTCCGTGTTGCCGAGCTGGTTCAGCCAGCCCAGCAGCCGGTTGATCGCCTCGGCGTCCTGTCCCCCGGTGTAACTCGCCCGGGTGACCACTTCGAAGGCGTCGGAGAAGGGGACGAGCACGTCGTCGATGAACTCCTTGCCGTCCGGCACCTTCTGCAGCACGGACGCGCGGAACTCCTTCAGGATCGACTCGCGCGCCTTGGTCTTCGCGTACACCATCCGGATGTGGGAAAAGAGGTCGGCGAAGCCGTCGCGCCCGAGGTCACTCTCCTCCTGTACCCACTTGTTCGTGTACGCGTCTTGATCCGCGTCGGGGATCGCCCCGATGATCTCCGACTTCAGGATGTCGGTGTGCGTGAGATCCAGGCCGCGCTCGTTGAGAACCGAGAAGATGCGGTAGGCGGATTCGAAGTCGACCGTCGCCACGACGACGAGGTAGGTGTACCCGTCGATGAAGGAGACCAGCCGCTCGCGTTCCGCGATCTCCAAGGCGCTCAACCGGGACTTGAGCAGGAGCGCGTTCTCGACCAGCCGGAGTCGGCTGTCGGGACTCACGTTCCGCAGAGCCGGCACCAGGTGGTTGCCCGATCGCTGCTGGATGTACTTCTCGAAGAATCCCTGGTCCTGATCTCGCAGGCGGAGACGGGGTTGGTCGGCGGTGCCCTTGATCGGGTCACCTTTCTGGAAGATGCGCTTGTCGAGCGAAGCAGCGAATTCCGGCGAGACGTATTCGCGGAGGACGCTGAGGAGCACCGTCAAGGTCGTCAGGCGTTGCTGCCCGTCGACCACGTCGGCAGGCGGCTGCTTCTCCGCCTTGACGAGGACGATGCTGCCCAGGAAATACGGATCGGACTCGGCCAGCGAGTCCTTCGCCTGAGAAGCGGCCAGGAGGTCGTCGAACATCTCCCCGGCCTGCTCCGTCGTCCAAGCGTAGGGACGCTGGTAGCGGGGAATGGTGAATTGGTAGGGGTCGTCGAAGATCTCTCCGACGGTGTGCTCAGCTGCTTGGATCTTGGTCCCGGCCACGTGAATGAACTCGGAGCCGGCGGACCGCTTGTTACAGGAGTTACCGCATTGTTCGAAGCTGCGGAGCGCCCGCAGCTTCGAACAGTGCGGTCAGGAGGCCGCCGTCAGGACGGCCTGCTCCACCTCTCGGCGCCAGCCCGGCTCGATGCGGCCGCTGCGGGGTGTCACCGCGAACGAGTCCACCACCGCGCCGCCGAGGGTCGATGCCTTGGCCCAGCGGACCTCCGCGTCGCAGCGGCGCAATGCGCCCGCCACCCGGAACAGCAGGCCGATCCGGTCGGTCGCGCGCAGCTCGAGGACCACCGTGTCGGGGCCGGTCGTCTCGTCGTCGAACCAGACCACCTTCGGGGCGACCGGGGCCGGGGCGGCGTAGTCGCGTTCCTTCGCCGCCAGGCGCTGCGTCAGCGGCAGCGTTCCCGCCACCGCGCGGGCGAACTGCTCGCGCAGCAGCGTCGCGTCCGGCAGTGAACCGAACTTCGGGGAGGCCGTGAACACCCCCGCGCGGCCGCCGTCGTGGCCGCGCAGGACCGCCGAGTGCACCTCCAGGGAGTTCAGCGCCAGCACGCCCGCCGCCGGGGCCAGCAGTTCCGCGCGGGCCGGCACCGCCAGCAGCACGGTCACCACCTTGCCGTGGGAGCTGATCCGGATCTCCCCGGTCCCCGACGCCACAGCCTGGGCGACGAGCTCGCGCTGTTCGGCGTCCATCGGTTCCGGTGCGGTGAACCCCTTGCCCCGCAGCACTTCCTCGCAACCGGACACGAGCTCGGCCAGCAGCCGCGCCTTCCAGTCCGTCCAGACGCCGGGGCCGGTGGCCAGCGAATCGGCCTGGGTGAGCGCGTGCAGCAGCTCGACCAGGACGAGGTCGCCGTCCAGGGTCTTCACCACCCGCGTCACCGTGGCCGGTTCGCTGATGTCGCGCCGCGTCGCCGTGTGCGGCAGCAGCAGGTGGTGGCGGACCATCGCCGACACCGTCGCCGCGTCCGCCGGGCCGAGCCCCAGCCGGGTCGCGACCTGGGCGGAGATCTTGGCGCCCAGCTCCGAATGGTCCGCGTCGCGGCCCTTGCCGATGTCGTGCAGCAGCGCGCCGATCAGCAGCAGGTCCGGGCGCGACACCGTGGTCGTCAGCTTGGCCGCCTCGACGCAGGTGCGGATCAGGTGCCGGTCGACCGTCCACTGGTGCACCGGCGAGCGCGGCGGCAGGTCGCGGACCGCGCCCCACTCCGGGAACAACCGGGACCAGAGGCCGGTCCGGTCGAGCGACTCGACCGCGTCGACCAGGCCTTCGCCCGCGCCCAGCAGTTCCACCAGCGCGTTCAGCGCCTCCGCAGGCCACGGCGCCCGCAGCTCGGGTGCCGACTCGGCCAGCGCCTTGAGCGTGCCGAGCGCGATCGGCTTGCCGGTGCGCGCCGACGCGGCGGCGACCCGCAGCAGCAGCGCCGGGTCCTTCGCCGGGACGGCGTCGCGGGCCAGCGCGACCTCGTTGCCGTGCAGCACCACGTTTTCGGCCAGCGGGGTCCGGGCCGGCCGCCGTCCGAAGCGCGTCTTCGGTGGATCCACAGTGGACCGGAGCGCGACGTCCAGTGCGTACGCGATCGTGCGGCCCGCGCCGGAAAGCTTGCGGGCCAAGGTGAACCGGTCGCCGAAGCCGAGCTCGGCGGCGACCAGCTCGGCCTCCGGCGCGGACAGGACGTCCCGTTCGCGGCGGATCTCCCGCCGCAGCTCGGTGCGCACGTCGAGCAGGAGCCCCTTCGCTTCCAGGAGCTCCTCCCCCGGCCGCGCGGTGAGCTGCGCCGCGGCGAGCGCTTCCAGGACGGCGAAGTCCCGCAGCCCGCCCCGGCCGTGCTTGAGGTCCGGTTCGGCGGACTGCGCGATCTCGCCGCTGCGGGCCCAGCGCTGCCGGACCGACGCCGTCATGTCCGGGATCTGCTTGCGCGCGGTGCGGCGCCACTGGTCCCGCGCCGCGGAAACCAGGCGGCCGGCCAGCTCGGCGTCCCCGGCGAGGTGCCGGGCGTCGAGCAGGCCCATCGCCACCCGAAGGTCCTCCGAAGCGACCTTCAGCGCCTCGCCGGGCGTGCGGACCGAGTGGTCCAGCCCGATTTTGGCGTCCCACAACGGATACCAGAGCGCGTCCGCGATCTCCCCGACGCCGCTGTTGCCGTTGTGCACCAGCAGCAGGTCCAGATCGGAGAACGGCACCAGCTCCCGTCGGCCGAGCCCGCCCACGGCGACCAGCGCGACACCCGGTTCCGCGGTGTCGACGCCGGCCGCCGAGGCTCCCCTGCCCAGCCAGAACTCGTAGAGGTCGACCAGGGCCGCCCGCAGTGCGGACGCCCCCAGCCTCCCGTGCCTGCCCTCGAGCAAACGCTCGGTGGCCTTGACCAGTTCGCCCCCGTCGGCCATCCCAGACGCCTTATAGAGCGTCCGTGCCGCGCTCGCCGGTCCGTACCCGGATGACGGTCTCCACGGGCGTCACCCACAGCTTGCCGTCACCGATCTTGCCGGTGTGCGCGGCCGTGGTGATGGCCTCCAGGACCTTCTCCACGTTGGTGTCGTCGGTGACGACCTCGACCTTCAGCTTGGCCACGAAGTCGACCGAGTACTCGGCACCGCGGTAGACCTCGGTGTGGCCCTTCTGCCGGCCATATCCCTGGACCTCGCTGACCGTCATACCCAGCACGCCCAGCTGCTCCAGCGCGGAGCGGACGTCGTCGAGCGTGAACGGCTTCACAATCGCCGTGATGAGCTTCATGCCTTGCTCTCCTCCAGTTTCGCGTTGCCGGTGGCGGACTTGACCGGGAAGGTCGTCGGCTGGCCGATGCCGCCGCTGGACCCGGTGAAGTCGTACGCGCTCTCCGCGTGCTGGGCCTCGTCGATGCCGGTGATCTCGTCCTCGGTGCTGACGCGGAAGCCGCCGGCCTTCTTGATGGCGAAGCCGATGATGAAGGAAAGCACGAAGGAGTACGCGAGCACCGCACCGGCGGCCGCGGCCTGGCGACCCAGCTGGGTGAACCCACCGCCGTAGAAGAGGCCGTCCGCACCGAGCGCGTTGACGCTGGTGGTGCCGAAGAAGCCGATCAGCAGGGTGCCGACGATGCCGCCGACCAGGTGGACGCCGACGACGTCGAGCGAGTCGTCGAAGCCGAACTTGAACTTGAGCGAGATGGCGAGCGCACAGAGCACGCCGGCGATGAGGCCGATCGCGATGGCCCCGAGCGGGCTCACGAAACCACACGCCGGGGTGATGGCGACCAGGCCGGCGACCGCACCGGAAGCCGCGCCGAGGGTGGTCGGCTTGCCGAACTTGAGCTGCTCCACGATCAGCCAGCCGAGCACGGCGGCGGCGGTGGCGACGGTGGTGTTGGTGAACGCGACGGCGGCGAGGTCGTTGGCGGCCAGCGCCGAACCCGCGTTGAAGCCGTACCAGCCGAACCACAGCAGCGAAGCGCCGAGGAGCACGAACGGCACGTTGTGCGGGCGGCCGGTGTCCTTCGGCCAGCCCTTGCGCTTGCCGAGCACGATCGCCAGCGCCAGGCCCGCGGCACCGGCGTTGATGTGGACCGCGGTGCCACCGGCGAAGTCGAGTGCCTTGAGGTTGTTGGCGATCCAGCCGCCGACGGCGTTCTCGCCGATGAAGCCGTTGAACGAGAACACCCAGTGCGCGACCGGGAAGTACACGACCGTCACCCAGATGACGACGAACAGCGTCCAGCCCCAGAACTTCGCGCGGTCGGCGATGGCGCCGGAGATCAGCGCGGGCGTGATGATCGCGAACATCAGCTGGAACATCACGAAGGCGAGGACGGGCAGCCCGTCCGAGCCGGGCCAGGCGACGGCCGGCGTCGTGTCGGTCGCGGCGACCGCGAAGCCGGCGAGCTTCCCGAAGGTGTTCTCGAGGCCGGCGAAGTGGAAGTTACCGAGGAAACCTCCGAAGGCGTCGTCGCCGAAGGACATCGAGAAGCCGTACAGGGCCCACAGCACCCCCACGACGGCCAGCGCGATGAAGTTCATCATCAGCATGTTGAGGACGCTCTTCGCGCGGACCATGCCGCCATAGAAGAACGCCAGTCCTGGGGTCATGAGCATGACCAGCGCGGCGCTGGCCAGTACCCATGCGGTGTCTCCTGCGTTCAGCACATCGTCCTCCCGTGCCCTGGGTTGGTGCGATGGCAGTTTTGGCGCGCGGTGTTTCACGAGGCGGCTCGCGAGGTTTCGCCCGCGTGAACTGTCCGCGCCCGGTTGTTACGGCCAGGTTTCCCAGTACCCCTCCTCGGGTGTCCGGTTGTGAAACGTCGTGGTCGAATACCCCCATGACACCGGCCGACCACGGGAATGACCCACTGCCACCCCGGGTCGTCGCAGCACTGCGATGTTCGGTGTGCGGTGACCCGATCGGGGTAACGGGACGCACACTGAGTTGCGAGAACCGCCACTCATTCGATCTAGCGCGCCAGGGTTACGTGAACCTGTTGCACGCGCGAATCCCGGCCGGGACGGCGGACACCGCGCCGATGGTCGCGGCGCGTGCGGACTTCCTCGCTTCGGGCGCCTACGAGCCGCTGGCGGACGAGCTGGCCCGCGTGTGCGCGGAGGCCGGCGGGCTCGTGATCGACGCCGGCGCGGGCACGGGGTACTACCTGGCGCGGGTCCTGGAGGCGTCGGGGGCGTTCGGCCTCGCGCTGGACGTCTCGGCGGTCGCCCTGCGCCGCGCGGCCCGGGCGCACCCGCGGCTGGGCGCGGCGGTGTGGAACCTGTGGGAGCCGTGGCCGGTGGGCGACGAGGTGGCGTCGGTCGTGCTGAACGTCTTCGCGCCGCGCAACGGGCCGGAGTTCCAGCGCGTGCTGCGGCCCGGCGGCCTGCTGGTCGTCGCGGCCCCGGCCCCGGACCACCTCCGCGAGCTGGGCGACCTGGTCCTGGCCGTCGACGACCGCAAGGACGAGCGCCTGGACACCACCCTCGGCGCGTACTTCACGCGCGCGGACCGCACGGAGATCCGGCGCGAGGTGGAGCTGACGCCGCGGCAGGTGCGCCAGGCGGTCGAGATGGGCCCCGCCGCGTTCCACCTGGACCGCGGGGGCCGCCGGGAGCGCCTCGACGCGCTGCACGAGCCGCAGCTCGTCACGGTGTCGTTCACGGTCTCCACCTACCGGCGGCGCTGAGTCTGGAAGGCTGGGGCGGGTGAAGCCCGACTGGACCGCGTCCGCGACCCGGCTCGCGGACGCCGAGTGGGTGCGGGCCCGCATCGGCGGCGCGGCGAAGCTGTACGGCTGCGCGCGGCCGGAGGTGCTCGGCACGATCTGGTGGTACTCGCTGTCGTCGGTGCTGGTCGGGCCGGCGGTCGAGGGCCTGGTGGCCGGGACTCCGGTGGACCCCTCCCTGGACGCCGTCGAACTCGACCTCGTCGCGGACGGGCGGTTCCTCGGCGCCCGGTCCACCCGTTCCCTCGACGGCGGGCTGCCCGAGCTGGGCGCCGCACTCACCGGCGCCCTCGGCACCGCGATCACGACCATCGCCGCCGTCAGCGGGGCCCGCGGGCGCGCACTCGGGGCGATCGCCACCGACTCCATCGCCAACCGGCTGCTGTGGACGCCGGATCCGGAGCGCGCGATGACCCTCGCCGAGCCGCTGGTGGCCGCGATCGACCTGGGCCTGCCGAAGCCGCGGTTCGTCCGCGTCGGCCGCACCCCCGCCGTACGCCGGGCTTCGTGCTGCCTGATCTACGAAGCCGGCAACCCCAAGTGCGTGAGCTGCCCGCGTCAGACGCCCGAAGAGCGCGAAGCCCGCCTTCGCGCTGCCCTGGGTTAGAGCACCGCCAGCTCCAACGCGGCCAGCCGGTCCGGGTCCGCGATGACGTCGATGCCCGTGATGCGGTCGCCCTCGACGCGGAACGCCAGGACGACGACCAGGCGCCCGTCGCGCACCATGAGCAGGCCGGGCACGCCGTCGACCAGGGCGAGTTCGCTCGCGCGGGCCCGTTCGGACGCCAGCACCGCGCCCCGGCGCACGCTCTCGACCCCGCGCAGCACGATCGGCGCCGGGGTGGGACCCGCGAACCGGTCGGCGTGCAGCACCACGTCCGGGTCGAGCAGCGCGAGCAGGGCTTCGAAGTCGCCACCGCGGGAGGCCGCCAGGAACGCTTCGACGACCTTGCGCCGCCGGGGCAGGTCCGCGTCCGGCGTAGTCCCGCCCTTGACCCGGCGGCGGGCGCGGCTCGCGAGCTGCCGGGTGGCGGCCGGGGTCTTGCCGATCACCGGCGCGATCTCGTCGAACGGCACCGCGAACATGTCGTGCAGCACGAACGCCACCCGCTCGGCCGGCCCCAGCGCGTCGAGGACCACCAGCAGCGCCAGCCCGACCGAGTCGGCCAGCTCCGCCTCCTGCCCCGGGTCGCGGCGGTCGTCGTCCGGCTCCGGCTGCCCGTCCAAGGGCTCCTCGCGGTGGTTGCGGCGGGTGCGCAGCAGGGACAGGCAGACGCGGGCGACCACGGTCGTCAGCCAGGCGGGGAGGTTCTCGATCTCGCCGGCGTCGGTGCGGTGCAACCGCAGCCACGCCTCCTGGACGGCGTCGTCGGCCTCGGCCGCCGAACCCAGCATCCGGTAGGCGACCGCCCGCAGCCGCGGCCGCTCCCGCTCGAACCGCTCCGTCAGCGCGTCCACCGTGTCCCGTTCCTTCCGCTCGCCGGTCGTAGCAGTAGACCCCGCGGCGGCCGGCGATGTGACCGGACCGGGAGTGACCTCGGTCATCCCGGCGGATCCGGCACGGCGGCGGCCGCCCGGCGCAGGGCCGCGGCCAGCAGCGCCGCCGGTTCCGGCACCGCTCCCGGCCGCCGCGCGAGGACCACGCGCCGCCGCTCCGACGGGCCGCCGCGCACCGTCACCACCCGGACCCCGGGCGGCACGGCCTCGGCCAGCGAAGCGGGCAACGTCGTCAGCCCGCAGCCGGCGGCGACCAGGTTCAGCTTGGCCAGCCAGTCGCGGGCGGTGTGGGCGATCTCGGGCCGCTCGTCCAGCCCCGGCCACACTCCCATCAGCGTCTCCTCCCCCGACGGCGGCCCGGCGATCCAGCGCTGCCCGCGCAGGTCCGCGACGTCGACCGGGCCGGCGCCGGCCAGCGGGTGGCCCGCCGGTACCGCGAGGCAGAGGCTGCGCTCGGCGAGCGTCTCCAGGCGCAATGCCGGTGTCTCGGCGTCCGGCGGCCGGAACGGCGGGACCGAGCCGAGCACGGCCAGGTCGACCGTGCCCGCGCGCAGCGCCCGGACGAGGACGGGGGTCGTGCCCTCCCGGGTGACGACGGTGACCGCGGGGTGCGTACGCCGCAGTTCGGCGACGGCGCGCGGCACCAGCACCGCACCCGCGCTGGGGAACCAGCCCAGCCGCACCGTCCCGGCGTCGGCGGGCAGCCCGGCCAGCTCGCGCCCGGCCGCGTCGATCTCGTCGAGCACCGCGATGGCCCGCCGCAGCACGATGGTCCCGGCGGCGGTGAGGCGGACGCCACCGGGCCGTCGCTCCAGCACGGGTGTCCGGGCCACCCGTTCGAGGGACGCGATCTGCCGCGACACCGCGGACTGCGTGTAGCCCAGTGCCGCCGCGGCCGCGGTGAGCGTGCCGCGCTCGGCGACCTCGCGGAACACGCGCAGGGCGACCAGGGAAACGTCACCGAAGTCCATGACGTTTACGCATACCATGGTTGCCAAATTCTCGCTTTTCGCATGGTGTCGGCGGGCTTAGCGTGCGGGTATGACACGCATCGCCCTGGTGACCGGAGCCAACCAGGGCCTCGGCTTCGCCCTCGCCCGCGGGCTCGCCGCCCGGCTCGCTCCGGAAGACCTCGTCCTGCTCACCGGCCGCGACGCCGGTCGGGTGGCCTCGGCTGCCTCCGCCGTCGCCGCGGATCCGGCGACGCGCAGCCGGGTCGAGGGCCGCGTCCTCGACGTCTCCGACGCCGCCGCTGTCGCCCGCTTCGCCGAGCCGGTCGACATCGTGCTCTCGAACGCCGTCGGCCCGCTCGATCCCGGCCGTCCGCAGGCCGAGCAGGCCGACGTCTTCCTCGACGTCGCGAACGGCGGCACCCACGCGGTGCTGCGGTCGTTCGGGCCGGCCCTGCGGCCGGGCGGGCGGCTGCTGGTCGTGGCCAGCTCGCTGGGCACCCTCGGCCACCTGCCCGAGCCGCTGCGCCCGCGGTTCGACGGCGTCTCCCTGGACGAAGTGGAGAAAGCGGTCGAAGACTGGCGCGCGGCGATCCACGGCGGCACGGCCGCCGAGCCGGGCTGGCCGGACTGGATCAACGTGCCGTCGAAGGTCGCCCAGGTCGCGGCGGTCCGCGCGGTGGCGGCCGAACGCCGAGACCGCGACCTCGCCGACGGGACTTTGGTGGCGGCGGTCTGCCCGGGACTGGTGGACACCCGGGCGTCACGGCCGTGGTTCAGCGACTTCAGCCAGGCGCAGACGCCGGACGAGGCGGCGCGGGCGGTACTGGACCTGGTGTTCGCCGACGTCGACCCGGCGACCTACGGCGAGCTGGTCCGGTTCGGACAGGTGCTGCCGTGGCGGGGTGGCAGCCCGGCTCGTCACGCGGGTCTGATCGGCTGACCGTCAGAGCACGCAGAACTCGTTGCCCTCCGGATCGGCCATCACGAGGTGGTCCGGACGGCCGTCCAGCTCGTCCTGGCGCAGGACCGTCGCGCCCGCGGCGGTGAGCCGGGCGACCGCCTCGACGACCCGCTCCCAGCGCGTCTCCCACGGCACCTCGCGGCCGCCACCGGCCTGGACGTCCAGGTGGAGGCGGTTCTTCGCGATCTTGCCTTCGGGCACCTTGAGGAAGCTCAATCCCGGCAGCACGCCTTCCGGATCGGTCAGGTACGCGCCGTCGTCCCATTCCGCCTCGGGCACGCCGTGCTCGGCGAACCACGTTTCCCAGCTCGCGAACCCCGCCGGGGGCGGGCGCTCGATGTAGCCGAGGGCCACCGCCCAGAACCTCGCCAGCACGCGGGGTTCCGCGCAGTCGATCGTCACGCTCCAGCGCACCGTCACGGACTGGAGCGTAACCGCGCCCACGCCCCGGGATGGCGTGTCATCCGGGGGATGATGCGGCTACCGTGAGCCCCGATGAGTGAACGCAGCTGGGGCTTCCGCACCCGCGCCCTGCACGCGGGCGGCACACCCGACCCGGCGACCGGGGCGCGGGCCGTGCCGATCTACCAGACCACGAGCTTCGTCTTCGAGGACGCCGCCGACGCCGCGAACCTGTTCGCGCTGCAGAAGTACGGGAACGTCTACAGCCGGATCGGGAATCCGACCGTCGCCGCGTTCGAGGAGCGGATCGCCAGCCTCGAAGGGGCCATCGGCGGCGTCGCCACCGCCAGCGGGCAGGCCGCGGAGTTCCTCACCTTCAGCGCGCTCACCGAAGCGGGCGACCACATCGTGTCGGCGAGCGGCCTCTACGGCGGCACCGTCACCCAGCTCACCGGCACGCTCCGGCGCTTCGGCGTCGAGACGAGCTTCGTCAGCGGGTGCATCGACGACTACGCCGCCGCCATCACCGACCGGACCCGGCTGCTCTACACCGAGGTGATCGGCAACCCCGGCGGCGGCATCGCCGACCTCGCCGCGCTCGCGGACCTCGCGCACGCCCACGACATCCCGCTGGTCGTCGACGCGACGCTCGCGACGCCGTACCTGTGCCGCCCGATCGAGCACGGCGCGGACATCGTGCTGCACTCGGCGACGAAGTTCCTCGGCGGTCACGGGACGACGCTCGGCGGGATCGTCGTCGAATCCGGGAAGTTCGACTGGGGCAACGGGAAGTTCCCGCGGATGACCGAGCCCGTCGACAGCTACGGCGGCCTCAGGTACTGGGAGAACTTCGGCGAGTACGCGTTCTGCACCCGGCTGCGTGCCGAGCAGCTGCGGGACATCGGCGCGGTCCTGTCGCCGCACTCGGCCTTCCTGCTGCTGCAAGGGGTCGAGACGCTGCCCCAGCGGATGGACTCGCACGTCGCCAACACCAAGGTGGTCGCCGAGTACCTCGAAGCGGACCCGCGCGTGGCCTGGGTGTCCTACGCCGGGCTGCCGTCGCACCCGCAGCACGCCCTGGCGCGGAAGTACCTCCCCGCCGGCCCGGGTGCGGTGTTCTCCTTCGGCATCGACGGCGGCCGGGCGGCCGGCGAGAAGTTCGTCGAATCGGTGGAACTGCTGTCGCACCTGGCGAACGTCGGGGACGCGCGGACGCTCGTCATCCACCCGGCGTCGACCACGCACGCGCAGCTGTCGGAAGAGCAGCTCGCGGCCGCCGGCGTCGGGCCGGACCTGATCCGGCTCTCGGTCGGGCTCGAGGACGTCGACGACATCCTCTGGGACCTCGACCAGGCACTGGCCAAGGCGGTGGCCGGATGACCCACAGCGTCCACCACGTCGGCGCCGTCGAGCGGCGCGCGATCCTGAAGCGGACGAAGTCGGTGACGCTGGTCGGCGCGTCGGCCAACCCGGCGCGGCCCAGCTACTTCGTCGCGACGTACCTGCTTTCGTCGACGCGCTACCAGGTGAACTTCGTCAACCCGCGCCTGGACACGCTCTTCGGGAGGCCGGTGTACGCCTCGCTCGAGGACGTCCCGGGCGAACCGGACCTGGTCAGCGTGTTCCGCAAGCACGACGACCTGCCCCAGGTCGCCGACGAGGTGATCGCCGCCGGCGCGCGGACGCTGTGGCTGCAGCTCGGGCTGTGGCACGAGCCGGTGGCCGACCGGGCCCGCGAGGCGGGGCTGGACGTCGTGATGAACCGGTGCGTGAAGATCGAGCACGCCCGCTTCGCCGGCGGCCTGCACCTGGCCGGGTTCAACACCGGCGTGATCAGCTCCCGGCGGCAGTCGGCGCCCTAAGCGTCACGGGAAGAGAACGGCCGTTCCCGCTGTTGGCGAAGTATGACTTGGGGGATCACGTTCTCCGGCGGCCCGACGGCCTCCGGCACCTCGGCGGCGGCCGGCTGCTCACCGACCCGACCTTCGGCCCGCCCCGGGGAGCACGCGGAGGCCTGGGGTCCGGTCGTGAGTGGTAAGGAGGGTTCTAACCCTCCTTACCACTCACGACCCAGGGGAGAGCGCAGGTCCGGCACAGCGCCGTGAGAGGCTGGCGGCATGGCCAAACCGACCCCGCTGCAGTTCCGGAACATCCTCGTCGCCCTCCTGGCGGCGGCGGGCTTCGTCTGGAGCATCGTGGCCGGCCTGCCCTGGTGGGTGAGCGCGATCGTCGGGTGCGCTTGCGTCCTGTCGCTGGCCTCGGCCTACCTCAACCGGCCGGATGCGAGCTAGCGCGTCTTCGCGAACCGCGCCTCGAGGTTCGCCCGGCCCGCTTCCGTGAGCCGGCCGAACAGCCTCAGCCGCGCCAGTCCGCCGTCCGGGTAGATGTCGAGGCGCGCCTCCGTCACCTCCGGGGCGTCCGGTAGCGCGAAGCGGTGGCGCGTGTCCGGCTGGAGGCGGGTCTTCGGCAGCAACGAAACCCACTCGCCGTACGTGTCGCGGCCGCTCACCGACGCCCAGCCCGGCGCGTTGCCCTTGAGGTTGCTCGTGTCCAGCTCCACGAACCGGACGATGCCCGCGCCCGCCAGGCGGAGCGTCACCCAGTCGTTGCCGTCGTCGCGGCGGCGGGCCGTCTCCCAGCCCTCCGCCTGGTGCGCCGCCAGCCCGGGCGACAGGATGTTGTTCGGCGACGAATAGAACCGGTTGCTGCACCCCGTCACGATCGCGCCGTTCTCCAGCGCCGCCAGGTCGAGGGCGTCCAGGTCGAGCAGCGCGGGGTCCGGGATCGGGGCGCCGTACACGCGCAGGCGCGCCACGCCGCCGTCCGGGTGCTGCGTCAACCGGACGTGCGTGTACCGCCGCGAACCGTTGACCGCGTAAAAGTTCTCCGTGTGCCCGGCCGCCGGGGCACAGTCGACCAGCGGGTCCCAGTCGGCCGCTGCCACCTCCGCAGCCGACGGGTAGCCCGGGAGCGACGTCGCCTCGACCGAGACGAACGGCGGGTAGTTGCCCTTGAAGAACGCCGTGTCGACGACGACGCCGGTGATCGTGCCGGCCAGGCCGAGCCGCACGATCGCCTGGTCGTCGCCCGGTTCGCGGTGGCGGCGGGTCTCCCAGCCGTCGTAGACCTGGCCCTTCGGCCCGAACGTCTCCGCGCGGTGCGCCGGCGCCCAGGGGTTGACCAGGTTCTCCTTCTCGGCGAACAGCTCGTCGGTCGCCCACATCACCGTGCCGCCGAAGCGGCGGGACGCGAGGTCGGGCAGTTCTGTCCACTCCGGACGGTCGGACAAGGCGGCCTCCATTTCAGCAGTTCCCCCGGGTCAGCAACGCGCCCCGCGGCTCGTCGCCGGTGATTTCGGTGCCCTGCAGCCACGTCGAGCGCACGACGCCGGCGAGCGGGCGCCGGTCGTACGCGCTGACCGGGTTGCGGTGCTTCAGTTTCGCGACGTCGACGACGAACGCCTCGTCCGGCGCGAACACGCAGAAGTCGGCGTCGTGACCGACCGCCAGCCGGCCCTTGCGGCGCATCCCGGCCTGCGCGGCCGGGCGCTCGGCCATCCATCCGGCGACGTCGGTGAGCGCGAACCCGCGCTGCCGCGCCTGCGTCCAGATCGCCGGCAGCCCCAGCTGCAGGCTGGAAATCCCGCCCCACGCTTCGCCGAAGTCGCCGCTGTCGAAGCGCTTCAGCTCCGGCGTGCACGGCGAATGGTCGCTGACGATCGTGTCGATGACGCCGTCGGCGAGCCCCTGCCAGAGCAGCTCCCGGTTGGCCGCTTCCCGGATCGGCGGGCAGCACTTGAACTGCGTCGCGCCGTCGCGGATTTCCTCGGCGACGAAACTGAGGTAGTGCGGGCAGGTTTCCGCCGTCAGGGCCACGCCGTCGCGACGCGCCGAAGCGATCAGCGGCAGAGCGTCCGAAGAGGACAGGTGCAGGATGTGCGCCCGCGCCGAGTGGCGGCGAGCGGCCTCGATCACGTGCGCAACGGCGAGGTTCTCCGCCTGCCGCGGCCGCGAATGGAGAAAGTCGACATAGCGACCGCCGTGCGGCTCGGGTGCCTCGTCGATCTCGTGGGCGTCTTCGGCGTGGACGATCATGAGCGCGTCGAAGGAACTCAGCTCCCGCAACGCTTCGTCGAGCCCGGCCGGGTCCAGGGGCGGAAACTCGTCGACGCCGGAGTGCAGCAGGAAGCACTTGAACCCGAACACCCCGGCGTCGTGCAGGCCCCGCAGATCGGCGGCGTTGCCGGGAATCGCGCCACCCCAGAAGCCGACGTCGACGTGGACCCGGCCGGCCGCGGCCTGGCGCTTCACCTCGAGGGCCGCGACGTCGACCGTCGGCGGCAGGCTGTTCAGCGGCATGTCCACGATCGTGGTCACCCCGCCCGCCGCGGCCGCGCGGGTCGCCGTTTCGAAGCCCTCCCACTCCGCGCGGCCGGGATCGTTGACGTGGACGTGCGTGTCGACCAGTCCCGGCAGCAGCACGACGTCGTCGCCGAGGTCGAGGACGCGATCCCCGCGCAGCCGGGCGCCGCCGGGTTCGAGCGCGACGATCCGCCCGCTCTCGACGCCGACGGTCGCCGGGACCTCGCCCTCGGGCGTCACGGCCCGGGCGGCGCGCACCACAAGATCCATCCGAGAACCCTTCGCCGGGAGAATGAGCACCGCCGATTTCACAGTACGGAAAGGCGGTTTCGCACAACGACAGTAACCACGGCGCGCGCCGCTCGTCAACGACGGACGTGACGCGTTACGGTCATTCTCGTGCGCCTTGAAGCGGAGTTCACCAGCGAACCGTTCCACGGCGAGGGGGCGCCCCCCGAACACGCCGTCGCCGCCCGCGACGCCGCCGCGGAAGCCGGGCTGGACACCGATTTCGGCCCGCTCGGCACCCTCGCCCGCGGCGAGGCGAACGAGTTGCTCGAAGCCCTTCCGGCGATTGCGAAGGCGGCTCTGGAGGGCGGCGCCACCCGGGTCACGCTGCAGCTGCGCCGCGCCGACGACCACGGGAGCGCACCCGTCGTCGAACTGAACGACGCGCTGGCCCGGCTCATCGCCGACGTCGAGCGCGAACTGGGCGCCAAGCTGGGCGAACTCGACCGCGCGGGCAAGCAGCGCGCCGTGCGGCTGCTGCGCGAACGCGGCGCCTTCGGCCTGCGGAAATCCGTCTCGTCGGTGGCCGACGCGCTCGGGGTCACGCGGTTCACCGTCTACAACTACCTCAACCGGGAAGCCGACTGACCAGCGCTTTCAACAAAATGTTGACGGAACTCCGGCACCGACGTACGGTCAGCTCGTGCTGCTCACCGAGTTCAACACCACCGACGCCGGCGTAGTACGTCCGCTGCTGACGGCCTGCCTCGCCGTCCCGCGCTGGGTCGACGCCGTGGTCGCCGGGCGCCCGTACGCCGATCTCGACGCCCTCAAAGCCGCCGCCGACCTGCCGCTGAGCAGCGACGAAATCCGGCAGGCGATGGCCGCGCACCCGCGGATCGGTGAAAAGCCCGCGGCGGGCTGGGCGCGGTCGGAACAGTCCGGTGTGGACAATGCGGACGCGTTCGCCGCCGCGAACGCCGAGTACGAAGCCAGGTTCGGCCACGTGTACCTGGTCTGCGCCAGCGGCCGCAGCGGAGAAGAACTGCTGAAGATCCTGCGCGAGCGGCTCGGCAACGACCCCGCGACCGAGCTGGCCGTCGCCGGCCGCGAGCTGCTCAAGATCGCCGAACTGCGGCTGGCCAAGGCGGTGACCGCGTGAGCCTCGTGACGACCCACGTCCTCGACACGGCGAAGGGCCGCCCCGCACCGGGGATCGCCGTCCGGTTCGAGACCGCCGACGGCAAGCCGATCGCCGAGGGCCGCACCGACGACGACGGCCGCGTCCGCGACCTCGGCCCCGAAACCCTGGAGCCGGGCGTCTACCGCCTGGTCTTCGACACCGGCGCCCACCTGGGCCCGGACGCCTTCTTCCCGGAGGTCGCCCTGACCTTCCGGATCACCGACGGCACCGCGCACCACCACGTGCCGCTCCTGCTCAGCCCGTTCGCCTATTCGACCTACCGAGGGAGCTGACCGTGGCCATCACCCTGGGCCCCAACCAGTACGGCAAGGCGGAAGTCCGCTTGGTGACGGTGCGCCGCGACGGCCCGGTGCACCACCTGAAGGACCTCACCGTGTCGACGTCGCTGCGCGGCGAGCTGGCTGCCACGCACCTGACCGGCGACAACGCCGGGGTGCTCGCGACCGACACGCAGAAGAACACCGTGTACGCCTTCGCGAAAGAGGCACCGGTCGGCGAGATCGAGGACTTCGGCCTGCGCCTGGCCCGGCACTTCACCGGCACGCAGGACAACATCACCGGCGCGCGGGTCAAGATCGACGAGCACGGCTGGGACCGGATCCCGGTCGGCGGCGAACCGCACGAACACGCGTTCAGCCGCAGCGGGGACGAGCGGCGCACCACCGCCGTCACGGTTCAGGACGGCCGCGCGTGGGTCGTGTCCGGCATCGACGGCCTCACGCTGCTCAAGTCGACCGGTTCGGAGTTCCACGGCTTCCCGCGCGACCAGTACACGACGCTGGCCGAAACCGGCGACCGGATCCTCGCCACCGCCGTCACGGCGAAGTGGCGCTACCAGGGCGAGGACGCCGACTGGGCGGAGAGCCACCGCGAGATCCGGCGGATCATGCTGGAGACGTTCGCCACGAAGCACAGTCTTTCGTTGCAGCAGACGCTGTACGCGATGGGCGAGGCCGTGCTGAAGGCCCGCGAAGAGGTCGCGGAGGTCCGGCTGTCGCTGCCGAACAAGCACCACTTCCTGGTGGACCTGAGCCCGTTCGGGCTGAAGAACGACAACGAGGTGTTCTACGCCGCGGACCGGCCGTACGGGCTGATCGAGGGCACCATCCTGCGCGACGACGCCGAGGACGCGGGTCCGGCCTGGGACCTCCACTGAATTTGATAGAACGCTCTATCATCGAGGGGTGGCAGGGACCAAGGAACGCATCATGGCCGCCGGCGCCGAGCTCTTCCGGCGCAACGGCTACGCCGGGACCGGCCTGAAGCAGATCGTCAGCGAGGCCAACGCGCCCTTCGGCTCGCTCTACCACTTCTTCCCCGGCGGCAAGGAGCAGCTCGGCGAAGAAGTCATCCGCACCTCGGGACTCGCCTACATCGCGCTGTTCGACCTCTTCATCGCACCGGCCGAAGACCTCGTGAGCGGCATCGAGGCCTTCTTCGCCGCCGGGGTCGCGACCCTCGAAGCCACCGATTACGTCGAGGGCTGCCCGATCGCGACCGTCGCCCTCGAGGTCGCCGCCACGAACGAGCCGCTCCGGAAGGCCACGGCCGACGTCTTCACCGCCTGGATCGACGCCGGCACCGAGAAGTTCGCCCGGTTCGGGCTCGGCCACCCGGCCGCCCGGACGCTGACGATCACCGCCGTCAACAACCTCGAAGGCGCGTTCGTCCTCTGCCGCTCGCTGCGCGACACCGAAGCCATGGCCGTCGCGGGAGCCGCGACCGTCGACGTGGCCCGGCGACTTCTCCAAGAGAACACACAACTTTAGTCGGTAGTCGAACACAAATCACCACCATGGCGCTTGACCCGCCCAGCACCCGACAGGATGCTGCTGCGCAGTGGTCTAGTCCTCCTGCCTCACACCGTCGTCCGGTTGGAGCCGCCATGCGCCGTGTCCTCGCCGTCCTCGCCACCGTCGTAGCCGCCGTCTCGATCACCGGCTCGCCCGCCCAGGCCCTCGAGAACGGCCTGGCGCGCACCCCGCCGATGGGGTGGAACACCTGGAACACCTTCGAGTGCACCATCGACGAGACCCTCGTCAAGCAGACCACCGACCTGATGGTCAGCTCCGGGATGCGCGACCGCGGCTACACCTACGTCAACCTCGACGACTGCTGGATGACCCGGTCCCGCGACGCGGACGGCAACCTGGTCGCCGATCCCGCGAAGTTCCCGGGCGGCCTCAAGGCGCTCGGCGACTACGTCCACGCCCGCGGCATGAAGTTCGGCATCTACGAGAGCGCGGGCACCGAAACCTGCCAGCACTACCCCGGCAGCCTCGGGCACGAGCGAGCCGACGCGAACCGCTTCGCGAGCTGGGGCGTCGACTACCTCAAGTACGACAACTGCGGCAGCTCCGGCAGCGACACCCAGCAGGACTACATCCGCCGCTACTCCGCGATGCGCGACGCGCTGAAGGCCACCGGCCGCCCGATCGCCTACAGCATCTGCGAGTGGGGGAACTTCGCGCCGTCGACCTGGGCGCCGGACGTGGGCAACCTGTGGCGCACCACCGGCGACATCACCAACAACTGGGGCAGCATCGACTCGATCTACCACCAGAACGCCGGGCTCGCGTCCGCCGCCAAGCCGGGCGCCTGGAACGACCCGGACATGCTCGAAGTCGGCGACGGCATGGACTTCCAGGAGGACCGCGCGCACTTCACGCTGTGGGCGGCGATGGCCGCACCGCTGATCGCGGGCGCCGACCTCCGCTCCGCGAGCGTCGCCACCTTCTCGACGTACCTCAACGGAGACGTCATCGCCGTCGACCAGGACCCGCTCGGCAAGCAGGCCAAGCGCATCGCGACCGGGGGCGGCTTGGACGTCCTGGCGAAACCCCTCGAGGACGGCGACGTCGCCGTGGTGCTGCTCAACGAGAACAGCAGCACGAAGACCGTTTCGACGACGGCGACCGCGGCCGGGCTGCCCGCCGCGCCGAGCTACCGGCTGACCAACCTGTGGTCGAAGGAGCTGACCACCAGCACCGGCACGATCAGCGCCAGTGTCCCGTCGCACAGCACCGTGATCTACCGCGTGCAGGCGGACGCGTCCGGCACCAGCATCGGGACGAGCCAGCCGGTTCAGGGGGCGTCCTCGGCCCGCTGCATCGACATCAACGGCACCGCCCCCACGCCCGGCCCCCAGGTCGACATCTGGGACTGCGACGGCGGCGGCAACCAGGCCTGGACGTTCACCAGTGCCGGTGAGCTCAAGGCGAACGGCCTCTGCCTCGACGCCAGTGGCGGCACCTCCGCGGCCGGGACCAAGCTCGTCGCCTGGACCTGCCACGGCGGCGGGAACCAGAAGTTCCGGCTCGAGGCCGACGGGTCCATCACGCAGGCCGGCCTGTGCGTCGACGTCACCGGCGGCGACAAGCCCGCCGGCAACGTCAACGGCACCCGGCTCGAACTGTGGAACTGCAACGACGACGCCAACCAGAACTGGGCCCTCAAGCGGTGATCAAGTGCCGGTGAGGTGTTCCGGCCGCACCGGGACGCGCGGGAGCGCCAGCCCGGTCGCGGCCCGGATCGCGGCCACGATCGCCGGGGTCGACGAGATCGTCGGCGGCTCGCCGACCCCGCGCAGCCCGTACGGCGCGTGCGGGTCGGGGCGTTCGAGGACGTCGATGGTCATCGGCGGCATGTCCAGCACGGTCGGGATCAGGTAGTCGGTGAAGGAGGGGTTCCGGATCTTCCCGCCGGAGGTCTGGATCTCCTCCATCACCGCGAGCCCGAGCCCCTGCGCCGAGCCGCCCTGGATCTGGCCCAGCACGGCCTGCGGGTTCAGCGCCTTGCCGACGTCCTGGGCGCAGTCCAGCGCGACCACCTTGACCAGGCCCAGTTCGGTGTCGACGTCGACGACCGCCCGGTGCGCGGCGAACGCGTACTGCACGTGCGCGGTGCCCTGCCCGGTTTCCGGATCGATCGGGGTGGTCGGCCGGTGCCGCCACTCCACGGTTTCGTCGTAGCTCTCGTCCCCGAGGACGTCCGCCAGGTCGGCGAGCACCTGGCCGTCGGCCGCGACGAGCTTGCCGCCGACGACCCGGACCCGCTGGTCGAACCCGGACAGCAGCCGGGCCCGCACCGCCGCGCACGCGGCCCGCACGGCGCCGCCGGTGACGTAGGTCTGGCGAGACGCCGACGTCGAGCCGCCGTTGCCGATGGAGGTGTCCATCGGCAGGACCGTCACCTGGTCGACGCCCAGCTCGGTCCGCACGATCTGCTGCATGATCGTCACCAGGCCCTGGCCGACCTCGCAGGCCGCGGTGTGCACGGTCGCGGCCGGCTCCCCGCCGACCAGCTGCAGGCGCACGCGGGCGGTCGAGTAGTCGTCGAAGCCTTCGGAGAAGCAGACGTTCTTGATCCCGACGGCGTACCCGACACCGCGGACGACGCCCTCGCCGTGCGTCGTGTTGGACACCCCGCCCGGCATGTGCCGCAGGTCGAACGGCCGTTCCGGCGGCATCGGCATGGCCCGCACGCGCTCGAGGAGCTCGGCGACCGGCGCTTCCGCGTCGACGACCTGGCCGGTCGGCATCAGGTCGCCCTCGCTCATCGCGTTGCGGACGCGGATCTCCACCGGGTCGAGGCCGCAGGCCGCCGCGAGCTTGTCCATCTGGGACTCGTAGCCGAACGCCGCCTGCACCGCGCCGAACCCGCGCATGGCACCGCACGGCGGGTTGTTGGTGTAGGTGCCCCAGCAGTCCACCGACACACTGTCCACTGTGTACGGACCGACGCCGAGCGTCCCGGCGTTCGCGACCACCGCCCCGGTCGAGGACGCGTACGCCCCGCCGTCGAGGAACAACCGCGTCTTCACGTACACGAGACGTCCGTCGCGGGAAGCGCCGTGCTCGTAGTACATCTTCGCCGGGTGGCGGTGGACGTGCCCGTAGAAGGATTCTTCGCGGTTGTAGACCATCTTCACCGGCTTGCCGGTGTGCAGCGCCAGCAGGCACGCGTGCACCTGCATCGACAGGTCTTCGCGGCCGCCGAACGCGCCGCCGACGCCGCCGAGGGTCAGCCGAACCTTTTCGATCGGGAGCCCCAGCGCGGCGACGATCTGCTGCTGGTCGACGTGCAGCCACTGCGTCGCCACGTACAGGTCGACGCCGCCTTCGGTGTCCGGCACGGCGAGCCCGGACTCCGGGCCGAGGAAGGCCTGGTCCTGCATGCCGACCTCGTAGACACCGGAGACGACGACGTCGGCCGTGACGTTCTGCGGGCCGCGGCGGATCTTCACGTGCCGCACGACGTTGCCGCCTTCGTGCAGCGAAGGGCCTTCGCCCGCAACGGCCGCTTCGGAGTCCGTCACCGGCTCCAGTTCCTCGTAGGAGACGACGATCCGTTTCATGGCGCGGCGCGCGGTCTCGGGGTGGTCGGCGGCGACCAGCGCCACCGGCTCGCCCTGGTAGCGCACGACGTCGGACGCGAGCACCGGCTGGTCGGTGTGCTCGAGGCCGTAGCGGTTGACTCCGGGGACGTCCTCGTGCGTCAGCACCGCGTGGACGCCGGGCACGGCCAGGGCTTCCGCGATGTCGATGCCGGTGATCCGGGCGTACGGGTGCGGGCTGCGCAGCGTCACGCCCCACACCATGTCCTCGTGCCAGAGATCCGAGGAGTAGGCGAACTCCCCGCGGACCTTGACGATGCCGTCGGGGCGCTGCGGCGACGTACCGACGCCGTTCGCGGTCGTCGTCGTGACGGACGTGGTGCTGGTCATCGGCCCTCCCGCAGGCGAGCGCTCGCGGCGGCCAGCTCACGGGCGATGGCGGCCTCGTCGGCTTCGCGCAGGGTGCCGTCCTCGACGACGGTCTTGCCGCCCACGAACAGCCGGCGCAGCGGCGGCGTGGTGCCGAGCACCAGCGCCGCGACCGGATCGGTGATGCCGGCGTAGTTCAGCCCGGTCAGATCCCAGACGGCCAGGTCGGCGAGCTTCCCGGGTTCCAGGGAGCCCAGGTCGTCCGCGCGGCCGAGGCAGCGGGCGCCGCCCATCGTGCCCATCCACAGCGCTTCCCGCGTGGTCAGCCCCCGCGGGCCGCCGCGCTGGCGCGCCTGCAGCAGCGCCTGGTGGAGCTCCTCCGCGAGACCGCCGGACTCGCTGGAGGCCGCCCCGTCGACACCGAGGCCGACCGCCACCCCCGCGTCCAGCAGGTCGCGGACCGGGGCGATGCCCGCCCCGAGGCGGCCGTTGGACGTCGGGCAGTGCGCCGAGCCGGTGCCGGTCGCCCCGAAGCGGCGGATCGCGTCGGGCGCGAGGTGGATGGTGTGGGCCAGCCAGACGTCGTCGGCGAGCCAGCCGAGCTTGTCGGCGTACTCGGCGGGCGTGCAGCCGACCTCGGCGAGGCACTGCTTCTCCTCGTCGACGGTCTCGGCGAGGTGGGTGTGCAGGCGGACGCCGGTGCGCCGCGCCAGCTCGGCCGCGCCGGACATCAGCCGCTCGGTGACCGAGAACGGTGAGCACGGGCCGACGGCGATCTGCAGGTGGGCGCCCGGCGAGTCGTCGTGGAAGCGGCCGATCGCCGCTTCGGTGCCGGTCAGCGCGTCCTCGGTCGTCTCGACGAGGTTGTCCGGCGGGAGGCCGCCGTCGGACTCGCCGCGGTCCATCGAGCCACGGACCACGTGCAGCCGGACGCCGATGCGCTGGCGGGCCGCGGCGAGTGCCGCGACCTGGTCGCCGCCGTCGCACGGGAAGACGTAGTGGTGGTCGGCGACGGTGGTGCAGCCGGTCAGCGCGAGCCGGGCCATCCCGGCGGTGCCGGCGGCGTGCGTGATCCCGTCGTCGAGGCGGCCCCAGACCGGGTAGAGCGCGACCAGCCACTCGAAGAGCGTGTGGTCGGCGGCCATGCCGCGGGTGGCCCACTGGTAGAGGTGGTGGTGGGTGTTGATCAGGCCGGGGGTGATCAGGCAGCCGTCGGCCTCGATGCGTTCGTCGAACTCGCCGGTGTACACGCCGTCGCCGACCTCGGCGATCCGGTCGTTCTCGAGCACGACGTGCCCGCTCGCGTACTCCTCGCCGGTGACGGTGGCGATCGCCGCGTTCGCGATGAGCGTCCTCACGCGACACCCCCCTTCGCCGCCGCGCGCACCGCGTCGAGGATCTTCTCGTAGCCGGTGCAGCGGCAGAGGTTGCCGGCCAGCGCTTCGCGGATCTCCTCGTCGGCCGGGTCGGGGACGCGGTTCAGCAGGTCGTGCGCGGCGACGACCAGGCCCGGTGTGCAGAAGCCGCACTGGACCGCGCCTGCGTCCACAAAGGACTGCTGGACGGGGTGCAGGGTGTCGCCGTCGGCCAGTCCCTCGACCGTGCGCACCCCGCGGCCCTCGGCCTGCCCGGCCGCGACCAGGCACGCGCACACCGGGACGTCGTCGAGGTAGACCGTGCACGACCCGCATTCACCCTGTTCGCAGGCGTTTTTCGAGCCGGGGAGGCCGAGCCGCTCGCGGAGCACGTAGAGCAGGCTTTCGCCTTCCCAGACGTCGTCCGCCTGCCGCGGCTCGCCGTTGATCGTCACATTCAGGCGCATGCGCGCTCCCCCGTCCGGTGTTCGTCCCAGGCCCAGGTCAACGTACGCCGGGCGAGTACCCCCAGCGCGTGCTTCCGATACGCGGCGCTGCCCCGGACGTCGTCGATCGGCGCGGCGGCCGCGGCGGCCAGGTCGCCGAACCGGCGTTTCAGGGAGTCCGGCAGCGGCTCGGCCGACGTCCACGGCAGCTCGGCGGCCAGGAAGTCTTCGGCTTCCCGGGCGCGGCGCGGGGTCGGGGCGGCCGACCCGATGGCCGCGCCCACCCGGCCGTCGCGCAGCGACAGCGCGAAGGAGCAGACCGCGATGACCATGG
This sequence comes from Amycolatopsis sp. NPDC026612, assembly GCF_040638285.1. Lineage (NCBI taxonomy): Bacteria > Bacillati > Actinomycetota > Actinomycetes > Pseudonocardiales > Pseudonocardiaceae > Amycolatopsis > Amycolatopsis sp. NPDC026612. The sequence continues at coordinate 124,744 of NZ_JBEZYB010000003.1, read as the reverse complement.
CGTTGCGCGTGCCGACCTTGGCGAACTGCTGCGGCCCGGCGTGGGCGGGCAGGTGGACGGCGGTGATCAGCTCGTCCGGCTCGAGGGCGTGCCGTTTCACGCCGACGTAGAACTCCTCCGCCCGGATCAGGCGGGTCCCCCGGACGGAGGCCACCTCGATCCGCGCGTCCAGGGCGAGCAGCACCGGGTGGGTGTCGCCGGCCGGCGAGGCGGCGCCGAGGTTGCCGCCGACCGTGCCGCGGTTGCGGATCTGCGGTGACCCGACCGTGCGCGAGGCCATGGCCAGTGCGGGGAGGGATTCACCCAGTTCGGTGATGACGCGGCTGTACGGGACGCCGGCGCCGAGCCGGACGGTTCCGTCCGTTGTGGACCACTCCGCCAGTTCGCCCACCCGGGTGAGGTCGAGCAGGGCTTCGGGACGCCGGTGGTCGAAGTTCAGCTCGACCATGACGTCGGTGCCGCCGGCGATCGGCACGGCGGCCGGCCGCTCGGCCTTGGCGGCCAGTGCCTCCGCGAGCGTCGCGGGACGCAGGAACTCCACTGCTGCTCCTTAGAGACGGTGCTCCGTCGTGAGGGCGATAGACCAGTAGACGACGGATCACGGCCGGGCGGCAACGGCAGCACGCATGAAACGCACAGGAGCGAACGCCGGGGCGGTTGTGCTTTCCTACAAGCCTGATGACGACCGTGAAAACTCTGCTGAACCTGCCGGGCCTGCGGCTGCGCCCCCGGGCCGGGAGCGATCTGCTCGACCGGCCGGTGACGCGCATCTACGTCACGGAGCTGTCCGACCCCGGACGGTACCTGTCGGCCGGTGAGCTGGTGCTTTCCGGCCTGCTCTGGTGGCGGGCACCGGGCGACGCCGAGTCGTTCGTGGCCGCGCTGGCCCGGTCGGGGGCGGCGGCGCTGGCCGCGTCCGGCGCCGACTCGGGTGGGATACCGGACGACGTGGTCGACGCCTGCGTCCGGCACCGGATCCCGCTGCTGGAAGTGCCCGCCGACCTGTCGTTCTCGGTGATCACCGAGCAGGTGGTGCTGGCGCTGGCGGCGGCGTCCGACAGTGCGCGCAAACGTTTGCAGGCCGCCGCGGAGGCGCCGGTCGAGACGCTGCTGGAGCGCGCTTCGGCGGAACTGGGGCTGCCGTGCTGGGTGGTGTCGGGGCTGGGCCGGCTGGTCGCCGGGACGGCACCGCTGCCGATGCCGGCCGTCGACGTCGTCCACCGGTACGCGGCGCGCGAGCCCGGGCCGCTGACGGTGGTCCCGGTCGAAGGACGGCACGCGGTGCCGTGGCTGCTCGCCGTCGCCGGGCCGCTGAGCACCGGGCAGGCCGAACTGGCCGAGGAGGTGGCGGGGCTCGTCGGGGTCACGCGGGCGCGGGCCCCGCGGCCCGAGCCGTCGTTGCCCGGCGAGGTGTGCGTCGTGGCGTTGCGGACCGAAGGCAGCGACGAGAGCCGGGACGTCCTGGGCGACCTGCTGCCCGGCGCGCGGCTGCTCGAGTCCACCGGGGACACGTCGTTCGCGGCGACCGCGCCGTCGCCGTCCACGGCCGGGCTGTCCGCTGTGGAACCCCTGCTCCGGGCGAAGCGGATCTTGTGCGGCATCAGCGATCCCGGGCCGCGGGAGGAGGCCGGGGAGAGCGCGCGGTACGCCTTGGAAGTGGCGGCGCGGCGCCCGGGCCGGGTGGCGGTCGTCCAGGCCGGCGAGGTGGACGTGCACCAGCTGCTGCTGGCCGGCGTCCCGGACGGGCTGCGCGCGGCGCTGCGCCGCCGGGTGCTCGGGCCGCTGCTGGCCTACGACGCCGAGCAGCACACGGAGCTGGTGCACACGGTCCGGGTGTTCCTCGAGTGCTCCGGCTCGCCGACGCGGGCGGCGAAGGCCCTGCACGTCCACGTCAACACGCTGCGCTACCGCATCGGCCGTGCGGGCGAGCTGCTCGGGGCGGACCTGACCGAGTTCACCGACCAGCTCGACGTCTACCTCGCCTTGCGCGCGGGCGAGCAGCCGGGAGGATGAGGGCGTGGACCCCGAAATCACGTCGGCCCGGCAGGCGGCGGACGACGCCCGCGTGCAGGCCTTCGGGCAGCTGCGGGGCGCGGCGGACCGGCTCGGCTACCTGCTGGGCCGGGCGCTGGAGCGTGACTGCGGGATCACGCAGCTGATGTACGAGGTGCTGCTGACCGTGGGCCGGACGGGCGAGGACGGGCTGACCATGCGCTCCATCGCCCAGGAACAGGTGCTCACGACCGGGGGCGCGACCCGGCTGGTCGACCGGATGGAAGCGCTCGGGCTGGTGACCCGCACGGCTTCCCCGGGCGACCGGCGGGGCCGGCTGGTGCGCTTGACCGCGCTCGGCGAAGAGACGACCGTGCGGGCCAGCCGGCTGCACGTGGAGAACGTCGAGCAGTTCTTCTTCCGGCCCCTGCCCGAGCAGCACCGGGAGCGGTTCACCGAAGACCTGCGGACCTTGAACCGGTTCGCCCGCGACGCGCTCCCGCGGCTGCGTTAGACCGCCAGCAGCGACGCCACCGCCAACCCGAGGAACGCCAGCGGGGCCACGCCGGTCGCGAACCGGCGCGCGCGGACGTGGGCGACGATCGCCCCGACGAAGAACAGCACGAGCCCGATCGCCGCGGCCACGCCGATCGGCTCGACCCCGAGCAGGCCGAGCAGCAGGCCGGCGGCCCCGGCGAGTTTCAGGGTGCCGAGCAGCGGCAGCCAGCCGGGCGGGACGTCCACGGCCGCCGAGGTGGCGAGCACGAACCGGGCCTTGACCAGGTCGGCGAGGCCCATGCCGGCGTTGAGGATGATCGTCGTGAGCAGGACGGCGGTGTGCATACCCTCTCGACGGGCCCGCCACCGGGAAGGTGACCGGGGTCAGGCCGCGACCGGCGTCACGCCGTCCAGGGTCTCCGCCAGCTTGGCCCGGTCCAGCTGACCTTCGGACTTCGCCACCACGAACGTCGCCACGCAGTTGCCGAGCAGGTTGACGAACACGCGCATCGAATCCATCAGGCGGTCCGCGCCCAGCAGCAGAGCCACCCCGGCCACCGGGAACGCGCCGATCGCCGCGGCCGTCGCCGACAGGGCGAGGAAGCTCGACCCCGGGACGCCCGCCATGCCCTTCGACGTCAGCATCAGGATCAGCACCGCCAGCAGCTGCTGCCCGAGCGACATCTCCACGCCGAACGCCTGCGCCAGGAACACCGTGCAGATCGACAGGTAGATGGTCGCGCCGTCGAGGTTGAACGAGTACCCGGTCGGCACGACCAGCCCGGTCGCCGCGCGCGAGCAGCCCGCGTCGGTCAGCTTGCCCATGATCCGCGGCAGCACCGACTCCGTCGACGCCGTGCCGAGCGCGAGCAGGAACTCTTCCCGCGCGTAGCGGAGGAACTTCCAGACCGAGACCCCGGCGTAGAAGCGGGAAATCGCGGCGAGGACCAGCGTGAAGAGCGCGGCCGCGCCGTAGCACGCGGCGATCAGCCGCGCGTATGTGCCGAGCGTGGACAGGCCGTACTGGCCGATGATGAACGCCATCGCGCCGAACGCGCCCAGTGGCGCGACCCGCATGATCCAGCCCATCACCTTGAAGATGACCTTCTGCACCTGGTCGACGAAGTCCAGGACGAGCGGCGCCCGCTCGCGCCCGATCGCGGCCAGCGCCAGCCCGAAGAAGACCGCGAACACCAGCACCTGCAGCAGCTGGTTCTGCGCGAACGCGTTCACCGCGCTGTCGGGGATGGTGTGCAGGAGGAAGTCCCCGATCGACGGCAGCTGCCCGCCCTTGGTCTGGGCGGCGACGGCGTTCGGGTCGAGGGTCGCCGGGTTGATGTCCAGGCCGGCGCCGGGCCGGAAGACGTTCGCCACGACCAGCCCGAACAGCAACGCGAACGTCGTGACGACTTCGAAGTAGACGATGGCTTTGAGGCCGATTCGTCCGACCGCTTTGAGGTCGCCCACCGCCGCGATCCCGGTCACCACGACGCAGAAGATCAGCGGGGCGATGATCATCTTGATCAGCCGGATGAACCCGTCGCCGACCGGCTTCAGCTGGGCGCCGAACCCCGGCCAGAGGTGCCCGACGAGCACCCCCGCGACCACGGCCACGAGCAGCTGCCCGAACGGGGACGTCCACCACCGCTTCTTGTTCTCCGCCATGGCGGGACCCTAGACGTCCGATGTTCCCACGGTGTTAAGCATTTTCGTGACCTATCCGACGGCCGGAAACACCGCTGGGGCAGACTCGGCGGCGTGGCCAAGCAGAAGCGCGGAGGGCGCCGGACCGACGTCGGTGAGCTGCCGACGACGGCCGGAGGTTTCGCCGACGCGCTGCTCGCCGCCGCCCACGACACCGCGCGCGCCGGGGACTCCGCCCGCCGGCTGGCACCGGGCTTCGACCTCCCCGGCGAACTGGCCCAGGGGGCGGATCTCGCCGGGCAGCAGCTGATCGGCCGGGCGTGCCGGGCCGGCTGGCTGCCGGAGGACCTCCGGCAGGCCGCGAGCCGCCGCGTCGACGAGTTCGCCGTCTCGTACGTGCTCGACACGCTCGCCGCCTACGCCGGGCAGTTCGCGGCCGGGACCGTGCACCCGGAATGGCGGGACCAGCTCGCCGAGACGGGCGCCGTCCGCTGGTGGACGGACACCGGACCGCACCTCGCGCAGTGGGCCGCGAAGCACCTCCTCACCCCGGCCGAGGCGGTGACGGCGGTGCTCGAAGCCCTGGGCCTGCTGACAACCCTGCCGCCGGTGACCGTCGTCCTGCCGCCGCCGGGAACCGCGACGCGGCAGCGGCCGGCTTCACACCACGCCGTCGACGAGAAGAAGCTCGGCCGGGTCCGCGCGCTGCTGGCCAAGGCGGAGTCGAGCTCCTTCCCGGAGGAAGCCGAGGCCCTTTCGGCGAAGGCGCAGGAGCTGATGACCCGCCACGCCCTCGACCGCGTGCTGGTCGAGGCCGGTGCGGCGGTGCCCGATGCGCCGGCCTCCCGCCGGCTCTGGCTGGACACGCCGTACCTCGACGCGAAGTCGCTGCTGGCCCACGTGGTCGCGAAGGCGAACCGCTGCCAAGCCGTCTTCGAACCGCGCTGGGGCTTCGTCACCGTCGTCGGCGACGAAGCCGACCTGGACGCCGTCGCGCTGCTGACGACGTCCCTGCTCGTCCAGGCGACCCGCGCCATGATCGCCGGCGGCCAGGACGACCGCGGGCGCCGGTCCCGGGAGTTCCGGCAGTCCTTCCTGGTCTCGTACGCCACCCGGATCGGCGAGCGGCTCGAGAAGGCGGCGGAGACCACGCTCGCCGGGTCCCCCGACCCGGCCCGTCTGCTGCCGGTGCTGGCGTCCCACGAGAAGAGGGTGGCAACGACCTTCGCCACGCTCTTCCCGGAGGTGGTGACCAAGTCGGTGACCGTGCGCAGCCACGACGGCTGGGGCGAGGGCCGGGCCGCCGCCGACCGCGCCCGGCTGCACTCCTGACGGCCGCTGCTCAGGCCTCCCGGCGCGCGTACTTCTCCAGCTCCGGACGCCCGAACACCGGCTCGCTCTCGTCCAGCGCGCCGCAGTCGAGGCCCCGCAGCAGGTAGCCGGCCAGCGCCTGGGCCGTCGCCGGCTCGTCCAGCACGCCTCCGGCCGTCTTCGCCGCGTACGCGCGCAATCGCTCCACCGCTTCCGGGAAGCCTTCGCGGTAGAACTTGTACGTCGCCGCGAAGCGCGTCGGCAGCTGGTGGGGGTGCAGGTCCCAGCCCTGGTAGAAGCCGCGTTCCAGGGAACGGCGGACGAGCCGCAGGTGCTCGGCCCACGCGGTGGGCAGCGCGTCGCCGACCGGGAGCCGGTTGGTCGAGCCGTCCGAGAGGCGGACGCCGGTGCCGGCCGCCGCGACCTGCATCAGTCCCTTGGCCAGGTCGGCCGCCGGGTGCTCCATGCTCTGGTACGCCGCCGCGATGCCGATGCCCGCGCTGTAGTCGTACGTCCCGTAGTGCAGGCCCGAGCACCGGCCGTCGGCCGCGTGCACGATCCGCGCCACCGACAGCGTCCCGTCGGCGTCCACAATGGACTGGGACGTCTCGATCTGGACCTCGAACCGCAGCGTCTTCCCGGGCAGGTCGTACGCGGATTCCAGCCGCTCCAGCACTTCCGCGGCCGCCGAGACCTGGTCGACCGCCGTCACCTTCGGCAGCGTGACGACGAAGCCGGGCGGCAGCGGCCCGTTGTCCAGCAAGCCCGTGAGGAAGAGGTCCAGGGTGCGGATGCCCCGCCGGCGCGTCGCCGCTTCGAAGCTCTTGAAGCGGATGCCGCAGAACGGTGTCCCGCCGGTCGTCGCCAGGGTCTGCCCGGCCGCCAGGGCGGCGGTGTCCTCGACGTCGTCCGGCACCCGGCCGTAGCCGTCCTCGAAGTCGATCCGCAGGTCCTCGATCGGCTCGGTGAGCAGCTTCGCGCGGACGCGTTCGTACCCGTCGGCGTCGAGGCCGAGCAGGTCCGCGTGCTCGATGAAGACCCGCATCGCCTGCTTGCCCCAGTCGGCGACCAGGCGTGTCTTGTACCGCGACGCCGGCACGTAGACCGTGTGCACGGGCTGGCGTCCCGGCCGCTCCCCCGGATACGACGCCGCGACGCGCGCGTCGGCCGCAGCCAGGCGCGCGTCGGCGGCGTCGTAGACGTCCTCGGAAAGCCGCACTACTTGATCCGCTCGTACGCGGGCAGCGTCAGGAAGTCCGGGAACTCGTCGGCCAGCGCGACCTGCTCGAACAGCTCCACCGCGGGCTCCAGCAGCTCCGGCTTGAGCTCGCCGGCCAGCTCGCCGCGGACGTCGGCCAGCACGCCGCGCACCAGCTCCGCCGTGACGGCGTCGCCACTGTCCAAAGTGGTCCCGTTCTTGACCCACTGCCAGATCTGCGAGCGCGAGATCTCGGCGGTGGCGGCGTCCTCCATCAGGTTGTGGATGGCCGCCGCGCCGTTGCCGCCCAGCCAGGACGCGATGTAGCGGAGGCCGACGTCCACCGCGGCGCGCAGGCCCGCCGCCGTCGCCCCGCCCGGCGTCGAAGCGACGTCGAGCAGCTGGTCGGCGGTGACGCTCACCTCGTCGCGGGTGCGGTCGAGCTGGTTCGGCCGGTCGCCGAGGACCTTGTCGAACTCCTCCTTGCACAGCTCGACCATGCCCGGGTGCGCGACCCAGGAGCCGTCGAAGCCGTCGCCGGCCTCGCGCGACTTGTCCGCGTGGACCTTTTCGAAGGCGCCCTTGTTGGTCTCGGGATCCTTGCTCGGGATGAACGCGGCCATGCCGCCGATCGCGAAGGCGCCGCGCTTGTGGCAGGTGCGCACCAGCAGTTCGGTGTAGGCGCGCATGAACGGCGCGGTCATGGTGACGGAGTTGCGGTCCGGCAGCACGAACTTCTCGCCCGCGTCGCGGAAGTACTTGATGACGCTGAACAGGTAGTCCCAGCGGCCCGCGTTCAGGCCCGAGGCGTGCTCGCGCAGCTCGTAGAGGATCTCTTCCATCTCGAACGCGGCCGGGATCGTCTCGATCAGCACGGTGGCGCGGACGGTGCCGTGCTCGATGCCGAGGGTCTGCTCGGCGTGGGTGAAGACGTCGTTCCAGAGCCGCGCTTCGAGGTGGCTCTCCATCTTCGGCAGGTAGTAGTACGGGCCCTTGCCGCGCTTCAGCAGCTCGGCCGCGTTGTGGAAGAAGTGCAGGCCGAAGTCGACGAGCGCGCCGACGCCCTCGCGGTCGCCGAACTTCAGGTGGCTCTCGGGCAGGTGCCAGCCGCGCGGACGGACCACGATCGTCGCGTGCTCGACGTCGTCCTTCAGCGCGTAGCTCTTGCCGCCACTCTCCAGCGTGATCGTCTCGCGGACGGCGTCGTGGAGGTTGACCTGGCCGGACACCACGTTCGCCCAGTGCGGGGTGTTGGCGTCTTCGAGGTCGGCGAGCCACACCTTCGCGCCGGAGTTGAGGGCGTTGATGGTCATCTTGCGATCGGTCGGCCCGGTGATCTCGACGCGGCGGTCCCGCAGCGCGGGCGGCGCGCCGGTGACCTGCCAGTCGCCTTCGCGGATCTCCTTGGTCTCCGGCAGGAAGTCGAGCTTGCCGGTGGTCCGGGCTTCTTCGCGGCGCTTGCTCCGTGCCTGGAGCAGCTCGTCGCGGCGGCCGGCGAAGGCGTCGTGGAGGCCGGCGAGGAAGGCGAGCGCCTCCGGCGTGAGGATCTCGTCGCCGCGCTCGACCGGGTCGCCCAGCACCTGGACTTCAGAAGACATGGGGAAACACCTCGAGGGTTCGGATCTTTGGATAACGGCCCTACGGTTTTCTACCAGCCGGACTATAGTTTCTGCATAGCGGAAGCTCAACGCCGACGTAAGGAGGGCCACCGTGCCGGCGGAGAAGAACGGTCGCGACGGCGGCGTCCAGTCCCTGCAGCGTGCCTTCGAGCTGCTGGAACACCTCGCGGACACCGGCGGCGAGGCCAGCCTGTCCGAGCTGGCGACGTTGTCCGGGCTGCCGATGCCGACGATCCACCGGCTCATCCGCACCCTGGTCGACCTGGGGTACGTCCGGCAGAACACGAACCGCCGCTACGCGCTCGGCGCCCGGCTGATCCGGCTCGGCGAGAACGCGAGCATGCAGTTCGGCGCCTGGGCGCGCCCGCTGCTGGCGGAGCTGGTCGAAGAGGTCGGCGAGACAGCGAACCTGGCGGTCCTGGAGCGCGACGAGGTCGTGTACGTGGCGCAGGTGCCTTCGAAGCATTCGATGCGCATGTTCACCGAGGTCGGGCGGCGGCTGTTGCCGCACGGGACCGGAGTCGGCAAGGCGATGCTGGCGCACCTGCCCGAGGCCGAGGTGCGTGAGCTGCTCGGCCGGACGGGGATGCCCGCGTACACCGCGCACACGTTCACCGACCCGGAGGCGCTGGCGGTGGAGCTCTCGCGGATCGCTTCGCAGGGGTACGCGCTCGACGAGGCGGAGCAGGAGCTCGGGGTGCGGTGCGTCGCGGTGGCGGTACCGGGCGCGCCGGTGCCGGCGGCGGTTTCGGTGTCGGGCCCGTCGGGCCGGCTGACCGCCGAGGCGGTGGCACACATCGCCCCGGCGGTGCAGCGGGTGGCGGACGCCCTCGGGGCGAGCCTGTCCCAGACGCCGCTATCAGTTTAACTGTGAGTGATAATTCATTACGTTCGGTGACTTGCCGCGAAGTGGCTCCGGCCCCGCCGCTAAGGTAAGCGGCATGGCCAGCCTCGAAGAGCTCGAAGCCCGCGTGACCGCGTTGGAGGAACAGGTGCGTCAGTCCCGGCAGGACGCCACCGCGGCTCGCGTACTCGCCGGCGCGGCGGATCGGGACGTCTCCGAGTTCAAGCAGCTCCTCAACGCTTTGATCAGGACGACGGGCGCGCTGCGCGAGACCCAGGTCGAAGACCACAAGCGACTCGCCGACCTCGAAGGCAAGGTCGACAGCGGGTTCACCAAGGTGACCATCGGTATGGAGCAGATCAGCCGGCTGCTTCAGCAGGTCGTCGACAAGGGCTGACCTCAGGTCAGTTCACCTTTCAGCAGGTCCAGCAGCAGGCCGTCGTGCCAGGTGCCGTCCGGGCCGCGTTCGGAGCGGCGCAGCACTCCGACCGGCCGGAACCCCACCTTCGTGTACACCCGGATCGCGGTCTCGTTGGCCGCCGCGGGGTCGATCGTCAAGCGGTGGTGGCCGCGGGCGAACAGGTGCCGGGCCAGCGCGCGGATCGCGTCCGTGCCGATGCCGCGGCCGTGGAAATCCGGGTGCACCGCGATGTCGATGCCCGCGTGGCGGTACTGCGGGTCCAGCTCCTCGGAGCTTTGGATCAGCCCGACGACCACACCGCCGTCCTCGATGACGTAGACGGAGTAGCCCTCTTCGACCTCGTACAGGCCTTCGGCCTCCCGATCGGGTTCGCCCCACCAGCGGGCGACCTCGGGAGTGGCCAGGATTTCGCGCGCACGGGCGCGATCCGCTGGGCCGATCGGGCGCAGCCGCACCCGATCGCCGTGAATCACGGTCATGATGAGTCCTCTCTCGTAGCGAACGACGGCTTCGGGGCGTCTGTTACGAGGAGGGGCACGAGCGGACGGGCGTCAACCGGGCATGCCCGGATTCTGCGCCGGCGCACGGCCGCCGTCATCCGAATATCGCGGAGGACCGCATGGACCCGAACAACGGCGCCTTGGCCTGGCTCGCACAGGGTGCCGCTTCGAACCTGCTGGACCGCCTCGTCGACCGCGCGCTCGACGGGCAGACCGCACCACCCGCGTGGCCGCGCCCGGCGAAGAGCCCGACGGGGACGGTCGAGATCAGCGTGCGGTACCACCTGGCCGCGAAGGGCCGGACGCCGGTGATCCTCACGCTGCAGGAGGAAGGCAGCCGTGCGGGCACGGCGTTTTCGGTGGTCCTGGGCCACACCGCCCGCCTCACCCTGCCGGGCGGCCGCTACTTCGGCGCGGCGATGGTGGTCGACCCGGCCCACCGCACCCTGCAGGGCATCGGCTGGTCCCGCCTGACGGTCGCGGCCCACCGCACGTCCCCGTGCCTCATCCCGGCCGGCCGCGCGTCGGCGCCGGTGATGCTGCAGCTGGGGTTGCGGAAGGCGGACGGGACGCCGCTCTTCCGGCTCTAGTTTCCGCTTCCGGGTATCAGAGCGCGGCGTTGCGGCGTCTGTCTTGGCGAAGCACGATTTCCGGAGGGAGCACGCCGTGGTCGAACCCGTCACCGGGTCGCTCATCTGGCTGGGCCAGGCCGCGGCCGCAGCCGTCATCGGGCGGCTGGCCGAACGGGCGGTGGACCGCGCCCTCGGCGGGCCGCGGCAGACCGTCCTGGTCCCGGCCTCGCCGAAGGCCGATCCGCGCCGCCACCGGCTCGGCGACGTGACCAGCGACCTCGACATCACCGTGCGGTACGCGGCCGCCGGGCGGCGGCCCGTGCTGCTCGCGTTCCAGACCGCGCCGGGCTCGGATCCGGCCGGGACACCGCTGGGGGTCACCGTGCCGATGGTGCTCGGCGAGACCGCCCACCTCACCCTGCCCCGCGACGACTACCTGATCAGTGCCCTGGTCCTCGATCCACCCGCGGAGCTGGGCGGCAAGCCGGTGCTGCACGGCGTCGGCTGGGTCCGCCACTGGGTCGCGAGCAGCGGAACGGACCGGCTCACCATCGCGACCGAGACGCCGACGGAGCACCTCCTCCGGAAGCCTCGAGCCGCCCGCGGTGCCGCGCCACGATGGTGTCCCGCTTCGGCTCGCGCTGCGTTTCACGCACCAGCGCGTTCAGCCGCAACGGACTCTGCCCGACCCACGCCGGCGCGCTCGATCGGGGCGAACCGGTGTACGAATTCGGCACCCGGCAGCAGATCCGCTAGCCCAGCAGCGCGTCCACGAAGGCACCCGGCTCGAACGGGGCCAGGTCGTCCGGGCCCTCCCCGAGGCCGACCAGCTTCACCGGGACACCCAGCTCCTTCTGGACCTGGAACACGATGCCGCCCTTGGCGGTTCCGTCCAGCTTCGTCAGGACGATGCCCGTCACGTCGATGACCTCGGCGAACACCCTGGCCTGCATCAGCCCGTTCTGGCCCGTCGTCGCGTCGAGGACCAGCAGCACCTCGTCGACCTTCGCCTGCTTCTCGACGACGCGCTTGACCTTGCCCAGCTCGTCCATCAGGCCGGTCTTGGTGTGCAGGCGGCCCGCCGTGTCGACCAGCACCGCGTCCACTCCCGTGTCCACGCCGCGCTTGACCGCGTCGAACGCCACCGCCGCCGGGTCCGCGCCTTCCTTGCCGCGGACGACCTCCGCGCCGACGCGCTCGCCCCACGTCTGGAGCTGGTCGGCCGCCGCCGCGCGGAACGTGTCCGCCGCGCCCAGCAGCACCGTGCCGCCCTGCGCGACCAGAACGCGGGCGAGCTTGCCCGTGGTCGTCGTCTTGCCCGTGCCGTTGACCCCCGCCACCAGCACCACTGCTGGCTGCTTCTTGCCGTCGACGATGTGCGGCAGCGCCCGCACCGCGCGGTGGCCGTCGGTGGACAGCTGCGCCGTGAGGACCTCGTGCAGCACTTCGCGCGCCTCGGCCGAGGACCGCACCGCGCGCCGGGAAAGCTCGTCGCGCAGCCGCTCGACGATCTGGGTCGTGGTGGCCGCGCCCAGGTCGGCCATCAGCAGCGTGTCCTCGACGTCCTGCCAGGAGTCCTCGTCGAGGTCGCCGGCCCCGAGCAGGCCGAGCAGACTCGTGCCGAACACCGACCGCGACTTCGCCAGCCGGCCGCGCAGCCGCTCCATGCGGCCCGTCGCCGGGTCGATCTCCTCGGCGACCACGGCCGGCTCGGCGACGGGCTCGACGACCGCCGACTCTTCGGGCAGCTTGACGTCGCGGACCGTGCGCTGCGGCGAGTCGCGCGGCACCGCCGCGTCGTCGCCGACCGCGGGCTGGCCATCGGTCTCGGGCCGGTCCTCGACCGGGTGCCCGGCTTCCGGCGCCGTCCCGCCGGGCGCGAGGGCGATGCCCCCGCTGGCCGCGTAGGAGCCGCCCTTCGGTTTCGCCTCGACCTCGCGCTGGGCGTCCAGGCTGATCCGCCGCCTGCGCGCGATCAGCAGGCCGGTCACCAGCAGGGCGACCAGGACGACGACGGCGATGACTACGAACAGGAACCAGGTGCTCGACACGGGTCCATCCTTTCATCCGCGCTCCCGCGCACCGGACACCCCGTCCGCACAGGCAATTCGTAACAACCTGAGTCCCGATTGGGGTAAGACTTCACCACGTGGGTTGCGTCACACGCCGGGCTCCACTAAACCCCTCCGGATGGGGATGCGCAGTGTCAGCCGGGGGCTCCGCCACCCGGCCCCCCGGAAGAGGAGTCGCGGCAGCCACGGCTTCCGGGTGATCGGCCTGATTTCGGGCACGTCGATCGACGGGATCGACGTGGCCGCCGCCGACCTCCACGCCGAAGACGGCACGGTCGTGCTGACGCCGCTCGGCGAGCTCGACGTCCCCTACCCCGAACCCCTCCGGGAAGGCCTGCTGGCCGCGCTGCCGCCGAACCCGTGCACCGCCGGGGAGCTCACGCGGCTGGACACCGGCGTCGGCCGGGCGTTCGGCGATGCCGCCCGGCGCGCGGCCGCGGACCTCGCCGGCGGCTCGGCGGACCTGATCGCGTCGCTGGGCCAGACGGTGTTCCACTGGGTCGAGGACGGCACGGTCCGCGGCACGCTCCAGCTCGGCCAGCCCGCCTGGATCGCCGAACGCACCGGCCTGCCGGTGTGCGCCGACCTGCGGGCCCGCGACGTCGCCGCGGGCGGCCACGGGGCGCCACTGGCGAGCACCCTCGACCGGCTGTGGCTGCCCGGCCTCGCGGAGGACACCGGCCACCCGGTCGCCGCGCTGAACCTCGGCGGCATCGCGAACATCACCGTCGTCACCGCGGACGAGCCGGTGATCGCCTACGACACCGGGCCGGCCAACGCCCTGCTCGACGTCGCGGCCCATCGCGTCACCGGACGGCGCAGCGACGTCGACGGCCGGCTCGCGCTGGCCGGCTCGGTGCACTCCGGTCTGCTCGTGCGGCTGCTCGGCGACCCCTACTTCGCCGCCGCGCCGCCGAAGTCCACCGGCAAGGAGCACTTCAACGGCGGCTACCTCGACGCCGCGCTGGCCGGGCTCGGCCCGATCGACCCCGGTGACCTGCTCGCGACGCTGACCGAACTGACCGCCGTCACCGTGGCCGAGCAGTGCCGCCGCCACGGCGTCACGACCGTCATCGCCTCCGGCGGCGGGGTGGCGAACCCGGCACTGATGACGGCGCTCGCGCGGAACCTGGCGGCGGTGCCCCACACGGTGCTCAAGACCAGTGACGACTTCGGGCTGCCCGGTGCCGGCAAGGAGGCGTACCTGACCGCGTTGCTCGGCTGGCTCACCTGGTGCGGCATACCCGGTACGGTGCCGTCGGCGACCGGCGCCCGCGGGCCACGCCTGCTCGGCGCGCTGGTCCCGGGCACCGGCCCACTGATCCTTCCCGCCCCGCTGGGGGGCACCGTGACGCGGTTGCGAGTCGCGGAGAAGACCGGATGAGGGTAGGAGAGATCCATGCGCGGTGTTGACCTCGCCATCATCGTGATCTACCTGGCGGCGATGCCGCTGATAGGCGTGCTCGTCGGCCGGAAGCAACGGTCGGCGGCCGACTACTTCGTCGGCGAGCGCAACCTCCCGTGGGGCGCGGTGATGCTGTCCGTGGTGGCCACGGAGACCTCGACGCTCACCGTGATCAGCACGCCCGGGCTGGTCTTCGGCAACGCGTTCCTGTTCCTGCAGCTGGCCTTCGGCTACATCATCGGCCGGACGATCGCCGCGTTCGTGCTGCTGCCGCGGTACTTCCGCGGCAACCTCGTCAGCGCGTACGCGTTCCTCGGGAAGCGGTTCGGCTCCGGGCTGCAGGGCACCGCGTCGGTGACGTTCGTGGTCACGCGGCTGCTCGCCGAGGGCGTGCGCCTGTTCGCCGGCGCCATCCCGATCAAGGTGATCCTCGGGCACTACAACGTCCACCTGGACTACTGGGTGATCGTCGTCATCCTGACGGCGCTGACGCTGATCTACGCCTACATCGGCGGGATCAAGGCGGTCGTCTGGGTCGACGTCATCCAGCTGTCGCTGTACCTGGGCGGCGCCGCGGTGGCCGCGATCGTGCTGCTGAACAAGCTGCCGTCCGACTGGGCCTCCCAGGCGTCCGCGGACGGCAAGTTCGTGCTCGTCGACTTCACGAAGCACCTGCTGACCAGCCCGTACGCCTTCGTCACGGCGGTGCTCGGCGGCGCGGCGCTGTCGATGGCTTCGCACGGCGCCGACCAGCTGATCGCGCAGCGGCTGATGGCCACCCGCAGCCTGCGCGACGGCCAGAAGGCGCTGATCGGCAGCGGCATCATCGTCACGATCCAGTTCGCGCTGTTCCTGCTGGTCGGGGCGATGCTGTGGGTGTTCAACGGCCGCAAGACGGTCGCGCAGCTCGGCCTGCAGAGCCCGGACGACGTGTTCTCGCGGTTCATCATCGACGACCTGCCGGCCGGCGTGTCGGGCCTGCTCATCGCCGGGGTGCTCGCTTCGACGATGGGCGCGCTCGCCTCGGCGCTCAACGCGCTCTCGACGTCCACCGTGGCCGACCTCTACCAGCGGTTCACCAAGCGCTCGGCCGAAGACTCGAAGCTGCTGCGGCACGGTCGCATGTGGACACTGATCTGGGCGGTCGTGTTCGCGGTGTTCGCTTCGCTGTTCTCCACCACGAAGAACTCGGTGATCGAACTCGGCCTCGCCATCACCGGCTACACCTACGGCGCGCTGCTCGGCTCGTTCCTGCTCGGTCTGCTGATCAAGAAGGCGCGGCAGGTGGACGCGATCGTCGCGTTCGTGGTCACGGTCGTGGTGATGGCGTTCGTCATCCTCGGAGTGAAGTTCAGCGCGAAGACCGGGGGGCTGATCGGCATCGACTTCGGCAAGGCGGCCGGGGACAAGGTCGCGCTGGCCTACCCCTGGTACACCCTGCTGGGCGTGGTGA
The DNA here is from genome assembly GCF_040638285.1 of Amycolatopsis sp. NPDC026612. NCBI lineage: Bacteria > Bacillati > Actinomycetota > Actinomycetes > Pseudonocardiales > Pseudonocardiaceae > Amycolatopsis > Amycolatopsis sp. NPDC026612. The sequence goes on along the minus strand of NZ_JBEZYB010000003.1, from coordinate 109,215 downwards.
TCACACTGGTCGTCGGCGGGTTGCTGGCCCTGCGCCACCGGACGCCGGACCCGAAGGCGGCCGAGGCCGAAGCCGTCGGCGAGACGGAAAAGGAACTCGCCGCCTGATCCTTCTGAACCGTTTCCGGCGGGCGCCCGTGTCGAATTGCGGGAGCCCGCCGAGAAGCGGCGGGAGGATTTCGAAGGTGGACCACATGAAGCGGATGACGGTGGCGCTCGCGGTCGGCGCCCTGGTGCTCGGCGGCGCGGCGACGGCTTCGGCCTCCCCGGCGACCTCGAAGGTGCCGGACACGATCAAGGTCCCGGCGGGCAACCGGCCGCTGGCCACCTACGCGGGCGAAGGCGTGCAGATCTACGGCTGCACGAACGGCGCGTGGGCCCTGATCCAGCCCGCCGCCGTGCTGTCGAAGCACGGGAAGCCGGTGGCGCTCCACAGCAAGGGCCCGGTGTGGACGTCCATTGTGGACGGCAGCACGGTCGGCGCGGCCGCGGCGGCTTCGGCGCCGCGGGAGAACGCGATCCCGGAACTGCTGCTCAAGGCGAACCTCAACACCGGAGACGGCCTCTTCGGGAAGGTCACCTACATCCAGCGCCTCAACACCCGCGGCGGGGTGGCCCCGGCCGGGGCGTGCGCGGCGGGCGCGCAGACGGCGGTCAAGTATGCGGCGGACTACGCCTTCTGGGTCGCCGGCTAGGCGGATGTGACGCCCCTCCCCCTCCCGTAGCCTGGGGGCGGGAGGGGATCACATGGGGTTCTTCATCGGGATCGGCGCTGTTCTCGCCGTGGTGCTCGTCATCGCGCTGGTCTTGGACCGGTCGGACCGCAAGCGGGGGGTGAAGCGCGGGTTCATCACCCCGCGCGGCCGCCGGGCGCGGATCGACGACGGGCGCTGGGTCGGCAACGACCTCGGCACGTTCGACCCGCGCGCGAAACCCGATGAGCGCGCACCCCGCGAAGACGAGATGTGAACGTCAGCCGACCGTGACCGGCTCGTCGTCGGCCGTGCGCAGGCGCTGCGAAATCACCTTCGTGATGCCGTCGCCCTGCATGCTCACCCCGTAGAGCGCGTCGGCGATCTCCATGGTCGGCTTCTGGTGGGTGATGATGATCAGCTGCGACGAGTCGCGCAGCTGCTCCAGCAGCCCGATCAGCCGGCGCATGTTGGTGTCGTCGAGCGCCGCCTCGACCTCGTCCATGACGTAGAAGGGTGACGGCCGGGCGCGGAAGATCGCGACCAGCATGCCCACCGCGACCAGCGACTTCTCGCCACCGGAGAGCAGCGAAAGCCGCTTGACCTTCTTGCCCGGCGGGCGCGCTTCGACGTCGACGCCGGTGTTCAGCAGGTTGTCCGGCTCGGTGAGGACCATCCGGCCCTCTCCGCCGGGGAACAGCACGCTGAACACCGTCTCGAACTCGCGGGCCACGTCCGCGTAGGCGCCGGCGAAGACCTCGAGGATCTTCTCGTCGACCTGCTTGATCACGGACTCGAGGTCCTTGCGGGTGTCCTTGAGGTCCTCCAGCTGCGTGGAGAGGAACTTGTACCGCTCCTCCAGCGCCGCGAACTCCTCCAGCGCGAGGGGGTTGACCTTGCCCAGCAGGGAAAGGTCCTTCTCGGCGCGCTTGGCGCGGCGGGCCTGGGTGTCGCGGTCGTACGGCATCGGCGGCGGCGGGGTGACGTCCTCGCCGCGATCCTTGGCCGCTTCGTACTCGGCCATCTCGCCCGCGCTCGGCGGCACCGGGACGTCCGGGCCGTACTCGCGGACGAGGTCTTCGAGGCCCATGCCGAAGTCCTCGGCGATCTTGGCTTCCAGGGTCTCCAGCCGCAGCCGCTGTTCGGCGCGCAGCACCTCGTCGCGGTGCACGGCGTCGGTCAGCTTCTCCAGCTCGCCGGTGAGCTCGCGGACCTTGGCGCGGACGCCGGTCAGCGCCTGTTCGCGGCTCTGGCGGCGGGACTGGACCTGGTCGCGTTCGGTGGCGGCGCGCTGCACCGAGTGTTCGATGCGTTCCAGCGCGAGCTCGCCGGCGTCGACGACGGCGTTGGCGATCCCGGCGCCGCGCTTGCGGGCCGCGGCGGCGCGCTCGGCGCGTTCCCGGGCCTGCTGCTCGGCGTGCGCGGCGCGGCGGAGACCTTCGGCCTTGCCGACGATGCTGCGCGCGCGTTCTTCGGCGGTGCGCTGCGCGAGCCGCGCTTCCATCTCCGCCTGCCGGACGACGGCCAGCTCTTCGACGGCCTGGTCGCGCTCGGCGGTGTCCGGGTCGTCCTCGACGGGCTGCTCGGCGACGGCGGCGAGCCGTTCCTCGAGCTCGGCGAGCTGGGCGAGGGCCTGCACGCGGCTCTGTTCGACCTTCGCGCGCTGCCCGGTGAGCCGCTCGACCTCGGCCTGCGCCTGGCGGGCCGCCTGCTGCAGCCGGCTGAGCCGCTCCGACGACCGGGCCTTGCGGACCTTCGCCTCGCCGAGGGCGTCCTTGGCCTGGGAGACCTCTTCGCGCCGCGCTTGCTGCTCCGCGCGGGCGCCTTCCAGCTCGGCCGCGTACTGCTCCAGCTGGCGTTCGGCCGTGCGCAACCGCGCCCCGGCCTCGTCGACGGCGGCCTGGACCTCGATCACGCTCTCGCGCTTGCCGGAACCGCCGATCGCCCAGCGGGTGCCGAAGACGTCACCCTCGGCGGTGACCGCCCGGACGTCCGGGTGCACCGCCACCAGGTGCCGCGCCGCTTCGAGGTCGCGGACCAGGGCCAGCTTGTCGAGGGCCTGCTCGACGGCGGGCCGCAGCTGGGCCGGCGCGGTGACGACTTCGCGGGCCCAGCGCGCGCCTTCGGGCAGCGACGGCCACGAGTGGGTGTCCACAGTGGACTCGGGACCACCGAGCAGGATGCCCGCCCGGCCGGAGTCGGTGTCCTTCAGGTACTTCAGCGCGCGCAGGGCGTCTTCGCCGCCGGTGACGGCGACCGCGTCGGCCACCGGCCCGAGCGCCGCGGCCAGCGCGACCTCGTACCCCGGCTCGACGGTCAGCAGCGCGGCGACCGAGCCGAGCAGGCCCGGCAGCTCGTGGGCCGCGCCGAGCAGCGCGCCCGCGCCGTCCTTGCGCCGCAGGCCCATCGACAGCGCCTCGACGCGCGCCTTCTCCGACGCGATCTCGCGCTCGGCGGCCCGCTCGGCCTTGACCAGCTCTTCGACGCGCGCCTTGGCGGCGTTGTTGGCCTCGACCGCGCGGTCGTGGCGGTCCATCAGCCCGGAGTCGTCGGACTCCTCGACACCGCCTTCGGCCTTGGCGATCTCGAGTTCCTCGACGGCGATCTCGGCCCGCTCGGCGGACTCCTCGATCGAGACGCTGAGGCGGTCGATCTCGTCGGAGGTGGCGCCGTTCTTGCTGCGCAGCGCCTCGACCTGGCCGGTCAGCTTGGCCATGCCCTCACGCCGGTCGGCGATGGCGCGGACGGCGGCCCAGTGCGCGCGTTCGGCGGCCTGGACGCGCTGTTCGAGGTCTTCGCGCCGCAGCACCGTCTCGGCGAGCAGCTCCCGGGCCTCCATGACGGCCTCGTTGAGCTCTTCTTCCTGCTCGGCGACGCGCTCGGCCTCTTCGAGCAGTTCCTCGGGATCGCGGCCACCGGTGCTCGTCGCCACGTCGGCGGACAGGTGCCGCTGCCGCTCGACCGCGAGGCGGACGGTGCCGCGCAGCCGCTCGGCCAGCGCCGAAAGCTTGTACCAGGTCTCCTGGGCGGTCTGCAGCAGCGGCGCGTCCTCGGCGAGCGACGCCTCCAGCTCGGTTTCTTCGGCCGAGACGAGCTCGAGGTGCTGTTCGACCTCGGCGCGGCGCTGGCGGGCGGTGCGCTCGTCGGCCTCTTCGCGGGCGAGGGTGGTGCGCTGGCCGACCAGGTCGTCGGCGAGCAGCCGCAGCCGGGAGTCGCGCAGCTCGGACTGCACCGACTGGGCCTTGCGGGCGATCTCGGCCTGCTTGCCCAGCGGCTTGAGCTGGCGGCGCAGCTCGGTGGTGAGGTCGCCGAGGCGGTCGAGGTTGCCCTGCATGTTCGCCAGCTTGCGCAGGGTCTGTTCCTTGCGCTTGCGGTGCTTGAGGACGCCGGCGGCCTCTTCGATGAAGGCGCGGCGCTCTTCGGGCTTGGACTCGAGGATCGCCGAGAGCTGGCCCTGCCCGACGATCACGTGCATCTCACGGCCGATGCCGGAGTCCGACAGCAGTTCCTGGACGTCCATCAGCCGGCAGCGGTTGCCGTTGATCTCGTACTCGCTCGCGCCGTCGCGGAACATCCGGCGGGTGATCGACACCTCGGAGTACTCGATGGGGAGCGCGCCGTCGGCGTTGTCGATGGTGAGGGTGACCTCGGCGCGGCCGAGCGGGGCGCGGCCCGCGGTGCCGGCGAAGATGACGTCCTCCATCTTGCCGCCGCGCAGGTCCTTGGCGCCCTGGGTGCCCATGACCCAGCGCAGCGCGTCCAGCACGTTCGACTTGCCGGAGCCGTTCGGCCCGACCACGCAGGTGATCCCGGGCTCGAAGCGCAGCGTGGTGGCCGAAGCGAAGGACTTGAAGCCCTTGAGCGTCAGGCTTTTCAGGTGCACGTGGTGCTGACCCCTCTGGCCGCGGGTACTGGCGGTTCAATCGGCCCAGGCTACCTGGGGGCGGCCGGGGACCGCCGGACGCGCCCCCTCCTCGGCGCGCCTAGCACACCCGGGCGCGCCCCAGCAACACCAGGCGCCACACGGGCCCCGGACGGACCAAGGCGCGCGCTACCGCTCGACGAAGGTGGTGAGTCCCCCTTTCGGGGCAGACCAGCGCTCGGCGACGTGCTCCACACTTCCGGGTGATTCTCCCGACCGCAGCGCGGCCAGCAACCGCTGACAGTTGTCTCGGCTACCTTCCGCTATCACCTCGACACGGCCGTCGGCCAGGTTGCTCGCGCTCCCGACCAGGCCGAGTTCCAGCGCACGGCTGCGCGTCCACCAGCGGAAACCGACGCCCTGCACCCGGCCGCGCACCCACGCCGTCACCCGGGTGTGCGTTTCTTCCTCACTCACACCATTCCTCCCTTCCGGGTCAACCGAGCGCGCACAGTAACGGATCAAGGCCACTACCTGGGCGAATGCCCGCAGGCCGGTGATAACCTCGCCGCCGAGGTGGCTCCCCCGCCGCGAGCGCCGTGCCCCGATCCACGACGTCGCTGGCCATCTCGCTGGTCCGTTTCAGAACACCGCGCCTCCCCGAAATCCCCCTAGGAGCCTGTATGCCCCGCCCCGCCGGGTCGGATTCGAGCTCTCGGATCACCAGGATCGACACCGCGCCGCCCAAGAGCAGCAAACCGAACCGCACCGGGTACGTCGTGCTCGGGGTGGCCGGACTGGTCGTCGCGACCGCGTTCGCCGCCGTGGCCGAGCTGGCCGGGCCGGTGCCCGGCACGACCGCCGGCGGCACCGGGGGCACCGGCGGCCAGGGCACCCTCCCGGCCGGCGTCCAGTCGCTGCCGACCGCCCCGTCGTCGGCAGGCCCGTCCACGGCCGGCGGGGAGCCGACCCCGTCGAGCCCCACGTCGTCGAGCGCGCCGACGACCGTCGTGTCGGTCAGCCCGGACGGCAAGACGACGACCACCGTCGTCACCCAGCCCGCGCCGCCCCCGCCACCGCCGCCGCGCAACGACACGGGCGGCAACCCGCCGCCGTTCACCACGCCGCCGACGCCGACTCCGTCGAAGACACCGACCCCGACCCCCACCCCCACACCGACCCCCACGCCGACGCCGACGCCGACCACGCCGACGACCACCGCGAGCGGCGGCGGCTCCAGCTCGGCCGGCGCCCCCTCGTCGAGCACGACCGACCCGAGCACCGCGGCGTAAGCGGGACAGCTCCCGGAGGCCACCGCCGCGGCGGTGGCCTCCGGCGTTCCCTGGTCAGGACGGCCGCGGCCATCGCGGGAAGTGTGCGGTGAAGATCGCTTCGCCTACGCGAGCCGCAGTGCACGCGGACCGGCCGAGGCCGCGCTGCTTCCGCGGCCGGCTGCTTCTCCGCGGCGGACCTCGAAGCTGCGGTTCGGGCCCGCGCAGCCGACCTCCCGGTCTAACCGCGCGTCCGGCGTCGCAGGTCGTCGGCGAAGAACCCGGTGAGCGCCGGGACGATGCCGAGGACGCCGAAGGTCCAGGGTTCCGCGCTGCCGAGCAGCGCCGCCACCCCCACTCCGGCGAAGTAGCCGAGCACCACCGCCACGGCCAAGCCGGCCACTCGCCTCTTCCGGCTGCGCCGCCCCGCGGCTCCGGCCCCCGTCACACGCGCCGCCGGTGGACGAACGACGCCCAGAAGTAGCTCGCGAGCAGCCCTTCCGCGGCGATCGACGCGACCCGCAGCCAGGTCTTCCCCCCGGCGAAGCCGCTGTCGACGAGCAAGAGGACATCGCCGAGCACGACCAACGTCATCCCGGCCGCCAGCCACACCATGACCGCGGGCGGCATGCGCCGGCCGCCCGCGAACCACTTCTTCGACCCCTCAGTCACCCTGGCGGGGTACCCACCGGTTCAGACCTCGAAGCGGTACCCCATCCCCGGCTCGGTCAGCAGGTGCCGGGGCCGGGAGGGCTCCCGCTCCAGCTTGCGCCGCAGCTGGGCCAGGTACACCCGCAGGTAGTGCGACTCCGTTTCGTACGACGGGCCCCACACCTCGTGCAGCAGCTGCTTCTGCGCCACCAGCCGCCCGCGGTTGCGGACCAGCAGCTCCAGCACGCCCCACTCCGTTTTGGTCAGGTGGACTTCCTCGCCGTCGCGGCGGACCTTCTTCGCCGCCAGGTCGATGCTGAGCGACTCGGTGTCCACCACCGCGTCCGCGTCGTCCGCGCCCGTCACCGCCGACCGGCGGACCGCCGCCCGGAGCCGGGCCAGCAGCTCGTCCATGCCGAACGGCTTCGTCACGTAGTCGTCGGCGCCCGCGTCGAGGGCCTCGACCTTGTCCGCCGAGTCGCCGCGGGCGGACAGCACGATGATCGGGACCGTCGTCCAGCCGCGCAGGCCGGCGATCACCTCGGTGCCGTCGAGGTCGGGCAGGCCGAGGTCGAGCACGACGACGTCGGGCTTGGTCTCGGCGACCGCCTTCAGCGCGGCCGTGCCGTCGTGCGCGGTGATCACCTTGTAGCCGCGGGCGGTCAGGTTGATCCGCAGTGCCCGCACGATCTGCGGCTCGTCGTCCACCACCAGCACGGTGGCACCCGGGTCGCTCATCGCACCCCCTCCTCGGCTTCTTCCACCCTGAAGCTGTGCGCGGGCAAGGAAACCACGATCGTGAGCCCACCGCCCGGCGTGTCCTCGGCGCGGATCGTGCCGCCCATCGCTTCGGTGAACCCCTTCGCCACCGACAGCCCGAGCCCGACGCCCGGCGTCGTGTCCCGGTCGCCGCCGAGCCGCTGGAACGGGGCGAACGCCGAGTCCGCGGCGCCCTTGCGCAATCCCTTGCCGTGGTCGACGATCCGCAGCTCGACCTGGCCGGAGTGCGCGCTGGCCCGTGCGGACACGGGCGTCCCGCCGTGCCGCAGCGCGTTGTCCAGCACGTTCGCCACCACCCGTTCCAGCAGGCCGGGGTCGGCCAGTACCGGCGGCAGCCGGTCGTCGACCGCCACCCGGACCGCGTCCGAATCGTCCACCGTGGTCAAGGCGTGCGCGACGACCTCCTCGTAGCCGACGGGACGCAGGTGCGGCTTCACCGCGCCGGTCGCCAGCCGCGACGAGTCCAGCAGGTTGTCGATCAGCCCCGCGAGCCGGTCGGCGGACAGCTCGATGGCCTCCATCAGTTCCGCGGTGTCCTCTTCGGACAGAGCGAGGTCCGCCGCGCGCAGGCTGCCGATCGACGCCTTGATCGACGTCAGCGGCGTCCGCAGGTCGTGCCCGACCGCGGACAGCAGCGTCGTGCGCAGCTCGGTCGCCTCGGCCTTGCGCTCGGCGGTCGCCGCCGCGGCCGCCATCCGCTGCTGCCGCAGCGCCAGGAGGGCCTGCCCGGCCACGGCTTCCAGCACCCGCCGGTCGGCCGCCGGCAGCGCCCGCCCGCGCAGGGTCAGGTGCACGTCGGCGGTGACGGCGATGTCGACGTCGGCCTCGTCCGGGTCGGCGCACGGGTGGTCGCCCGCGGCCGCCACGCGCTGCCACGTCCCGTCCTGCTTCTCCAGCAGGGTCACCGACGTCAGCGCGAAGTTCTCGCGGACCTTCGCCAGCAGCCGCTCGATCGGATTCCCGTGGGTCAGCACCGTCTTGGCGTAGGACGCCAGCAGCGCCGCCTCGGTCCGCGCCCGCGCCGCCTGGGTGGCCCGGCGCGCGGCCTGGTCGACGACCAGCGCGACCAGCACCGCGACCACGACCATCGCGATCAGCGTCACGAGGTTCTGCGGGGTGTGCACGGTGAGCGTGTACAGCGGCGGCGTGAAGAAGAAGTTGAGCAGCCCGGCTCCGAGCACGGCCGCGACCAGCGCCGGGCCGAGGCCGCCGACCAGGGCGACGACGACCGTGGCCAGGACGTACGAGATGACGTCGGTGGCGAAGTCGAGCCCGCTCGGCACGAAGGCGCCGACGGCGGTGACCAGCACCGGCAGCACGAAGCCCAGCACCCAGCCCGCCACCAGCCGCGAAAGCCCCAGCGGGCTCGCGGCCAGCCCGGCCCGCAGGCGTCCGCCCGCCTCGGAGTGGGTGACCATGTGCACGTCGATCGGCCCCGACCGGCGGACCACCGAAGCGCCGATGCCCTCGTCGAACAGCCGCGCCACGCGGGAGCGCCGCGAAGTCCCGATCACCAGCTGGGTCGCGTTGACCCCGCGGGCGAAGTCCAGCAGGGCGGCAGGCACGTCGTCGCCGACGACCGTGTGGAACGTCGCGCCCACCTCCTCGGTGAGCTTGCGGCAGCGGGCCATCGCGGCCGGGCTCGCCTTGTGGGAATACCGTCCGGCCAGGCCGTCGCCGCTGAGGATGTGCACCACCTGCAGCTCGGCGCCGGCCCGGGTGGCGATCCGGCTGGCGCGGCGGATGAGCGTCTCGCTCTCCGGCCCGCCCGTGATCGAGGCGACGACCCGTTCGCGCGCCTCCCACGTGTCGGTGATCCGCTGCTCGGCGCGGTAGCGCTGCAGCGCGACGTCGACCTGGTCGGCCACCCAGAGCAGCGCCAGTTCCCGCAGCGCGGTGAGGTTGCCGGGGCGGAAGTAGTTGCCGAGCGCGGCGTCGATCCGCTCGGCCGGGTAGACGTTGCCGTGCGCGAGCCGCCGCCGCAGTGCCTCGGGCGTGATGTCGACCAGCTCCAGCTGCTCGGCGCGGCGGACGACCTCGTCCGGCACGGTCTCCTGCTGGGTGACACCGGTGATCCGCTCGACGACGTCGTTGAGGCTCTGCAGGTGCTGCACGTTGACCGTGGACAGCACGTCGATGCCGGCGGCCAGCAGTTCCTCGACATCCTGCCAGCGCTTGGCGTTGCGGGAACCCGGCACGTTGGTGTGCGCGAGTTCGTCGATGACGGCGACCTCGGGCGCGCGGGTCAGGATGGCGTCGACGTCCATCTCGTCGAACGCGCGGCCGCGGTGTTCGGCGCGCCGCCGCGGGACGACCTCGATGCCGTCGAGCAGCTCGGCCGTGCGAGCCCGGCCGTGCGTTTCGACCAGCCCGACGACGACGTCGGTGCCGCGGTCGAGCCGTCGGCGCGCCTCGCCGAGCATGGCGAAGGTCTTGCCGACGCCCGGAGCCGCGCCGAGGTAGATCCTCAGCTCTCCTCGGCGCGGCTTCCGCCCCTCTTCCGAGGTCACAGTCGCGGTGGTCACGCTGTCAGTGTGCCCCTCCGGCCGCGGCGCGCACGGCCAAGTTGAGCGGGAGCACGTCCACACCGGGCACCCCGATCCCCGCGCCGCTCGTGTTCTGCTCGATCAGCTGCTTCACCCGGTCGAGGGACAGCCCCGTGTTCCGGGCGACCCGCTGTGCCTGGAGGTCGGCGTAGGCCACGCTGATGTCCGGGTCGAGGCCCGAGCCCGACGCCGTCACGGCGTCCGGCGGCACCTGGTCGGGTGACACGCCTTCGCGCCGGGCGATGACGTCCTTGCGCTCGCCGATGGTCTTCACGAGATCCTCGTCGTACGGGCCCTTGTTGGACGCACCGGACGGCATCCCGGGACCGGCGGCCGAGGGCCGGGTGTGGAACCACGGGTCGTGCGCCGGGTCGGCGGGCACCGGGTCGACGCCGATCAGCGACGACCCGACGGCCTGGCCGTTCTGCGTGACGACCGAGCCTTCGGCGTGGCCCGCCGGCCCGGGGATGCGGGCGATGGCCCACACGGCCAGCGGGTAGAGGATCCCGAGCAGGACGGTCATGACGAGCAGGACGCGCAGCCCGGCCCAGGTCTGCTTGACGAGAGTGTTCACGGTGGTCACCCGATTCCAGGGATGAGGCGCACGAGGAGGTCGATCAGCCAGATCCCGAGGAACGGGCTGACGATCCCGCCGAGGCCGTAGACGAGCAGGTTGCGGCGCAGCAGCGCGGACGCCGACGACGGGCGGTACCGCACGCCGCGCAGGGCCAGCGGGATCAGCACGACGATGATCAGCGCGTTGAAGATGACCGCCGACAGGATCGCCGACTTCGGCGTGGCCAGGTGCATGATGTTCAGCCCGCCCAGCTGCGCGTAGATGCCGGTGAACATCGCGGGCAGGATCGCGAAGTACTTGGCCAGGTCGTTGGCGACGCTGAACGTGGTCAACGCGCCGCGCGTGATGAGCAGCTGCTTGCCGATCCCGACGATCTCGATCAGCTTCGTCGGGTCGCTGTCGAGGTCGACCATGTTCCCGGCCTCCTTGGCGGCCGAAGTGCCGGTGTTCATGGCGACGCCGACGTCGGCCTGGGCGAGCGCGGGGGCGTCGTTGGTGCCGTCGCCGGTCATCGCGACCAGCCGCCCGCCTTCCTGCTCCTGCCTGATGAGGGCCATCTTGTCTTCGGGCTTGGCTTCGGCGAGGTAGTCGTCGACGCCGGCGTCCGCGGCGATGGCCTTCGCGGTGAGCGGGTTGTCGCCGGTGATCATCACCGTCTTGATGCCCATCGACCGGAGTTCGGCGAAGCGCTCCTTCATCCCCGGCTTGACCACGTCGGACAGCCGGATCACGCCGCGCACCGCCGTGTCCTCGGCGACGACGAGCGGGGTGCCGCCCTGGGCACTGATTTCGTCGACCACTCGCTCGGTCTCGTCCGGGAATTCGCCGCCGTTTTCGCGCACCCAGGCGCGGACGGCACTCGCCGCCCCCTTGCGGATCCGCCGGGTCCCGATGTCGAGGCCGCTCATCCGCGTCTGCGCGGTGAAGGGGACGAACTCGCCGTGCTCGTCCTGCGCCGCGTGGTCCGCCGTCAGCTCGACGACGCTGCGGCCCTCCGGCGTCTCGTCGGCCAGGCTGGCCAGCCGCGCGGCGCGGGCGAGGTCGTCCATCGTGGACGTGCCGACCGGGATCAGCTCGGTGGCCCGGCGGTTGCCGAAGGTGATCGTGCCGGTCTTGTCGAGCAGCAGCGTCGAGACGTCGCCCGCGGCCTCGACCGCGCGCCCGCTCGTGGCCAGGACGTTGCGCTGCACCAGGCGGTCCATGCCCGCGATGCCGATGGCGCTCAGCAGCGCGCCGATCGTCGTCGGGATCAGGCAGACCAGCAGCGCCGTCAGCACGATCACGGACTGCTCGGACCCGGAGTAGCGGGCCATCGGCTGCAGGGCCACGACGGCGAGCAGGAAGATGATCGTCAGCGTCGAGAGCAGGATGGTCAGGGCGATCTCGTTCGGCGTCTTCTGCCGCGAAGCGCCTTCCACCAAGGCGATCATGCGATCCACAAAGGACTCGCCGGGTTTGGTGGTGATCTTGACGACGATCCGGTCGCTCAGCACCGTGGTGCCGCCGGTGACGGCGCTGCGGTCACCGCCGGACTCGCGGATGACCGGCGCCGACTCGCCGGTGATGGCCGACTCGTCGACGGTCGCGATGCCCTCGACGACGTCGCCGTCGCCCGGGATCACCTGGCCCGCCTCGACGACGACCCGGTCGCCGACCTGCAGCTCGGCGCCGGGGACCTGCTCTTCTCCGGATTCGGTGAGCCGACGGGCCACGGTCTCCTTCTTCGACCGCCGCAGGCTCTCGGCTTGGGCCTTGCCGCGCCCTTCCGCGACGGCCTCGGCGAGGTTCGCGAAGACCACCGTGAACCACAGCCACACCGCGATCAGGATGGTGAACACGCTCGGGTCGGTGACGGCGAAGACGGTGGTGAGCGCGGACCCCGCCCACACCACGAACATCACCGGGTTGCCGAGCTGGTGCTTCGGGTTCAGCTTCCGCAGCGCGTCCGGCAGCGAGGTCCAGAGCTGCTGCGGGCTGAAGATCCCGGCGCCGACCCGGCCCGGCGGCTCGGCGGCGGGGGTCACCTGCGGTCGTTCTTCGGTGACGGTCATGCGAGTGCCTCCGCGATGGGCCCGAGCGCGAGCGCCGGGATGAACGTGAGGGCCGCGACGAGCACCACCGTGCCGGTGAGCAGGGTGGCGAACAGCGGCCCGGTGGTGGGCAGGGTGCCCGCGGTTTCGGGCACCCTGCGCTGCGCGGCCAGGGAACCGGCCAGGCAGAGCACGGCGAGGATCGGCACGAACCGGCCGACCGCCATGGCGACGGCGAACGACGACTGGAACCAGTCGCTCGTCGCGGTCAGGCCGCCGAACGCGCTGCCGTTGTTGTTGCCGGTCGACGCGTAGCCGTAGAGGACCTCGGACAGTCCGTGCGCGCCGGAGTTGCCCAGCGCGCCCGTGGTGCCCGGCAGCAGCAGGGCGATCCCGGAGCCGAGGAGCACCACGGTCGGCATCGCGAGCATGGCGATCGCCGCACAGGTGACCTCGCGCTTGCCGAGCTTCTTGCCCAGGTACTCCGGCGTGCGCCCGACCATCAGCCCGGCCAGGAACATCGCGATGACGGCCATCACGAGGATGCCGTAGAGACCGGTGCCGACGCCGCCGGGCGAGATCTCGCCGTAGAGCATGTTCAGCAGCGGACCGCCGCCGCCGAGGCCGGACAGGCTGTCGTGGGCGCCGTTCACCGCGCCGGTCGAGGTCCCGGTGGTGGTGTCGGCGAAGAGCGACGTCAGGCTGGTGCCGAACCGCTGCTCCTTGCCTTCCATGCTCGCTCCGGCGGCCAGCGCGGCCGGGTTGTTCGCTTTGGCCTCCGAGAACCAGATGATGGCCAGCGAAGCCGCCCACAGCAGGCCCATCACGCTCAGCAGGACGTAGCCCTGGCGCTTGTTGCCGACCAGCGTGCCGAACGCGCGGGTCAGGCTGACCGGGATCACCAGGATCAGGAACAGCTGGACGAGGTTCGACCACGCGGTGGGGTTTTCGAACGGGTGCGCGGAGTTGGCGTTGAAGATGCCGCCGCCGTTGGTGCCCAGTTCCTTGATCGCCTCCTGGCTCGCCGCCGGGGCCAGCGCGATCGTGCTGTGGCTGCCGTCCGGGTTCGTCACGGCCACGCCCGCCTTGAGGCTCTGCACGACCCCGAGCGCGACCAGCACGAGCGCGAACACGAACGCCATCGGCAGCAGGACGCGGACCGTGCCGCGGGTGAGGTCCACCCAGAAGTTGCCGAGCCGGTCGGTCTTCGCCCGGACGAACCCCCGCGTCACCGCGATCGCCACGGCCAGGCCGACGCTCGCCGACAGGAAGTTCTGCACGGTCAGCCCGGCCATCTGCACGAAGTGGCCCATCGTCGTCTCGGGGACGTACGACTGCCAGTTCGTGTTGGTGACGAACGAAACCGCCGTGTTGAAGGCGACGCCGGGGCTCACCGAGCCGCGGCCGAGACTCCACGGCAGGAGCGGTTGCAGCCGCTGCAGCAGGTAGAGCAGCACGACCGACACGAACGAGAAGCCGAGCACGCCCGCCGCGTAGGCCGGCCACCGCTGCTCGGAGTCCGGGTCGACCCGGAAGAGCCGGTAGAGGCCCCTCTCGAGCTTGAAGTGCTTCTCGGTCGAGAAGACGTGCGCCAAGTAGTCGCCGAGCGGCCGGTAGACCACCGCCAGGGCGACGAGGAGCAGACCGAGCTGGACGAGCCCGGCCACGGTGTCGGTCATCAGAATTTCTCCGGCCTGATCAAGGCGACGAACAGGTAGACGAGCAGGCCCAGCGCCAGCAGCCCGCCGACGACGTTGGCCACGGTTCCGACGCCGCTCACAGCTTTTCCAAGCCGCGCAGGGTCAGCGCCAGCACCACGAAAATGCCGATCAGGAGAACGGCGTAGAGCAAGTCGGCCACAAGCACCTCTCAGGACAGGTCACCGGGTTCGATGACCGGGACGACGTCACTGTGCGGCTCTGAGAGGCCCGGCCGGCGCCCGACTGATGGCGCCTTGATGCGTTTCTGACGCGCCTTTACGCCATCTTGATGGCCGGTGGCGGCGGTCACGCAAGCGTTTGCCTGGTTCTCACCGCAGGTAGTTGGTCAGTGACCAACGCCACAACCGGTAATCGAACAAGTGCGGAACGTGCAATTCGGGCAGACAAGGCCTTCGAGGCGTGTTACACCTGGGTTACCAATAGTTGTACTGGCTAAGCAATATCCGGGAGGGGCTTCTCTATGTGCGGTATCGCCGGCTGGGTCTCCTACGACGCCGATCTCACCCGCCGCCAGGACGTCGTCGACGCCATGACGGGCACGATGGCCTGCCGTGGGCCGGACGACACGGGGACGTGGGTGCGCCGCCACGTCGCGCTCGGCCACCGGCGGCTGGCCATCATCGACCTTCCCGGCGGCCGGCAGCCGATGACGGTCCACACGCCGAACGGCGACGTCGCGATGGTCTACAGCGGTGAGGCCTACAACTTCACCGAGCTGAAGGAAGAGCTGACGAAGCTGGGCCACACCTGGGAAACCGACAGCGACACCGAAGTGGTGCTGCACGGCTACCTGCAGTGGGGCGACGCGGTCGCCGACCACCTCAACGGCATGTACGCCTTCGCGATCTGGGACGAGCGCGACGACCGGCTCGTCATGATCCGCGACCGGATGGGCATCAAGCCGTTCTACTACTACCCGACCCGCGACGGCGTGCTGTTCGGCTCCGAGCCCAAGGCGATCCTCGCCAACCCGCTGGCCGAGAAGGTCGTCGACGCCGACGGGCTGCGCGAGCTGATGGCGTTCACCAAGCAGCCCGGCTGGTCGCTGTGGAAGGGCATGGAGGAGGTCCGGCCGGGCACGATCGTCACCGTGTCCCGCGAAGGCGTCCGGACCCGCACGTACTGGAAGCTCGACGCGAAGCAGCACACCGACGACCAGGAGACGACGGTCGCCCGCGTCCGCGAGCTGATGACCGACATCGTCCACCGGCAGCTCGTCGCCGACGTCCCCCGCTGCGTACTGCTCTCGGGCGGGCTCGACTCGAGTGCCGTCACCGGCCTCGCGGCCGCGCGGTTGGCGGAGCAGGGTGAGCAGCTGCGGACGTTCTCCGTCGACTTCTTCGGCCAGGAAGAGAACTTCAAGCCGGACGAGATGCGCGACACGGCGGACTCGCCGTTCGTCCGGGACGTCGCTTCGCTGGTCGGCTCCGCGCACCAGGACGTCGTGCTGAACCCGGCCGAGCTGACCGACCCCGAGGTGCGGCGCGCGGTGCTGCGGGCCCGGGACATCCCGGCCGGCCTCGGCGACATGGACACGTCGCTGTACCTGCTGTTCAAGGCGATCCGCGGCGAGTCGACGGTGGCGCTGTCGGGCGAGTCGGCCGACGAGGTGTTCGGCGGCTACCGCTGGTTCTTCGACGAGACCGCGGTCAACGCGGACATGTTCCCGTGGATCGCGTTCAGCAGCGCGATGACGACCGACCGGACGTCGATCTACACCCCCGAGCTGATGCGGAAGATGGACCTGGAGTCCTACCTGCGGGACCAGTACCGTTCCGCGGTCGCTTCCGTCGAACACCTGGACGGCGAGTCGGCGCAGGACGCCCGGATGCGGACGATCTGCCACCTGCACCTGACCCGGTTCGTGCGGATGCTGCTGGACCGCAAGGACCGCACGTCGATGGCGGTCGGCCTGGAGGTCCGGGTGCCGTTCTGCGACCACCGCCTGGTCGAGTACGTGTACAACACGCCGTGGTCGCTGAAGACGTTCGACGGCCGGGAGAAGAGCCTGCTGCGGCACGCCACCAAGCACGTGCTGCCGGAGTCGGTGGCCCAGCGGGTGAAGAGCCCGTACCCGTCGACGCAGGACCCGGGTTACGCGTCGGCGCTGCAGCAGCAGGCCAAGGAGGTGCTGGCCGAGCCCGGCCACGCGGTGTTCGGGCTGGTCGACAAGTCCTGGGCGCACCGGGTGTCCGAAGTGGACCCGGCCACCATGGACCCGGCGGCCCGGATCGGCCTGGACCGGCTCCTCGACCTGTACCACTGGATCGAGATGTACTCCCCGGAACTGCAGCTCGGCTGAGTCCCCACCCGTAACCAGCGTGATCAGGGCCGGAACTCGCGTGATTACCGCCGTAACTCGCGAGTTCCGGCCCCAATCACGCGAGTTCCGGCCCCAATCACGCGAGTTCCGGCCCCAATCACGCGAGTCCCGGCCTCAGTCACGCGAGTTACGGGTCAGCGGCGGATCTCCGCCAGCTTCACCGGACGCCGCTCGCGGCGGGATGCCTCGCAGGCCTCGGCGATGTAGAACGCTTCGAGCGCGTCGGCCGCCACGCACGGCGAGGGTGCCCGGCCGACGACGACGTCGAGGAACGCTCGCAACTCCGTCGTGTACGCCGAGCGGAACCGCTCCATGAACCCCGGGTACGGCGGTCCCGGCAGCGGGGCCACGCCCGGCTCCACCGACCGCAGCGGCGCCCGGTCGTCCAAGCCGACCACCACCCCGGACGCCGAGCCCAGCAC
Organism: Amycolatopsis sp. NPDC026612; assembly: GCF_040638285.1. NCBI lineage: Bacteria > Bacillati > Actinomycetota > Actinomycetes > Pseudonocardiales > Pseudonocardiaceae > Amycolatopsis > Amycolatopsis sp. NPDC026612. The sequence goes on along the minus strand of NZ_JBEZYB010000003.1, from coordinate 92,341 downwards.
GTCGAGACGCACGTCGTAGCCGGCGCCGTTGTAGCGGGTCAGCGACACCGTGGCCAGGGTGCCGTCGTCCAGGGTCAGCGTGGCCGCCGCCGTGTCGACATCGCCCGCGTCCGCGAAGAAGCGCTCGCCGCGGTTGGCGCCGACCGCGTAGACCTCGTCGACCTCGCGGCCGCTGACCCAGCGAATGATGTCGAAGTCGTGGACGCCGCAGTCGCGGAAGAGCCCGCCCGAGTGCGCCACGTACTCCGCCGGCGGGGGCGCCGGGTCGAACGTCGTCGCGCGCAGCGTGTGCAGCCAGCCCAGCTCGCCCGAGGCGACCGCCGCGCGCGCCGCCGCGTACCCGGCGTCGAACCGGCGCTGGAAGCCGATCTGGACCGGGACGTCCGACGCGCCGATGCGGTCGATGACAGCCAGGGTGCCGGGGATGTCCGCGGCCACCGGCTTCTCGCAGAACACCGGGATGCCCGCGTCGACCGCGGCGATGATCAGGCCCGGGTGGGCATCGGTGGCCGCCGTGACGACCAGGCCGTCGAGCCCCGCGGCGAACAGCTCGTCCAGGGAGCCTGCCGCCTCGACACCCAGCTTCGCCGCGGCCGCGGCGGCCCGCGCGGTGTCGACGTCGGCCACGACGACCGATTCGACCTCCTCGAAGCCCTTCAGCGTCTCCGCGTGCGCGGTGCCGATCCGGCCGGTGCCCGCCAGTCCCAACCTCATCGTGAAGACCCTCCTGTCGCAGAAACTGTGCTGGTTTGTTTCTGATCCGGCCACAGTCACGGCCGAATGGCTTCGCAGCAACGGTTACGTACCGCGCGGGGGCCGGCCTTCTTTTGACCGGATCAGAAACTCGGCGGTGGTCGCCCGGACCACCAGGGACGGGTGCAGCAGGTGCCGGACCGGCTCCGTGCGCTCCCCGCGGACGCGCTCGATCAGCGCTTCGAAGGCCAGCCGGCCCATTTCGGTGCGCGGCTGGTCCACCGTGGTCAGTGAGAGGTGCCGCAGCGCCGCGAGCGACGTGTTGTCGTAACCGACGACCGACACGTCCTCGGGCACGCGCAGCCCGTCTTCCTCCAGGGCCGAGATCGCCCCGACGGCGTTGAAGTCGTTGCCTGCGACCAAGCCGGTGGGCAGGTCGGGCCGCGAGTACGTCGCCAGCAGCTCGCGCACCGCCTTCTCGCCGCCGGTGTCGGTGTGCTCGCTGCGCACGACGATCGGCTCCAGCCCGTGGCGCCGCATCGCCGCCTGGAACCCGCGACGCCGCTGGGCCGCGCCCGCCGCGCCGCCGCCGTCGAGGTGGGCGATGCGCCGGTGGCCGAGGCCGATCAGGTGCTCGACGGCCAGCGCGGACCCGGCCTCGCCGTCGTCGTTCACGGTGTCCACTGTGGATGCACGGCTCGTCCGCGAGACCAGCACGACCGGGCACTGCTTGGCCGCGACCTGGATCGACGCCGCCGGGACGACCGGCGAAAGCAGGATGATCCCCGCCGGGCGGAAGGAAAGCAGGGTGTGCACGGCGTTCCACTCGCGCGTGGGACTGCGGCCGCCCGTGTTGAGGATCAGGTCGAAGCCCGCGGCCTGCGCGGCCGCGTCCAGCCCCTCGACGACGTCGGCGAAGAAGGCGTTGCGCAGGTCGTTCACCATCACGCCGAGCACGGTGGACGTCCGGCTGGCCAGCGACCGCGCCATCACGTGCGGCTGGTAGCCGAGTTCTTCGGCCGCGCGCAGCACGGCCGCGCGCCGGGTGTCCGAGACCTTCGGTGAATTCCTCATCACCAGCGACACCAGTGCGCGGGAAACTCCCGCCCGCGCGGCGACGTCCTCCATCGTCGGACGCATACCGCACCTCCCCTGATCACCGGAAACTCAGCCTTGACTTTGCTGTGACGGACGCTACAAGATTAGAGCGCTCTAATCAATAGAGCGCTCCAACACCGCCGAGCAGAGCACGGAGTCCTCCCTATGACAGTGAAGATCCGCGTGGCCGCCGCCCCGATCTCATGGGGTGTGTGCGAAGTCCCGGGGTGGGGCCGGGTGCTCGACGCGGCGACCGTGCTCGGCGAGATGGCCGAGCTCGGGGTGCAGGCGACCGAACTGGGCCCGCCCGGCTACCTCCCCCGCGACCCGGCCGAGCTGCGGGCACTGCTGGGCACCTACGACCTGAAGCTCGTCGGTGGCTTCCTCGCCGTCGTCCTGCACGAAAACCCGCAGCAAGCACTGCGCGAGGCCGAAGAGTCGGCCGCGCTCTTCGCCGCGTGCGGGGGTGACGTCCTCGTCCTCGCCGCCGCGACCGGCCTCGACGGGTACGACGACCGCCCGCGGCTCACCGACACCGAATGGGCGACACTCGTGGACACTGCGGGCCGGATCCGCGACATCGCCGCCGCCCACGGCCTGCGCACGGTGCTGCACCCGCACGTCGGCACGCACGTGGAGCAGCAGGCCGAGGTCGAGCGCTTCCTCGCCGACTCCGATCTCGGGTTGTGCCTCGACACCGGGCACCTGATGATCGGCGGGACGGATCCGGTGGAGCTGGCGAAGCGGTATCCCGAACGGGTGGGGCACGTGCATTTGAAGGACGTCCGAGAAGACCTGGCGGCCGAGGTCCGCGCCGGCAGGCTCGCCTACACCGACGCGGTCGGGCAGGGCATGTACACCCCGCTCGGCGAGGGCGACGTGGACGTGGCGTCGATGGTGCGCTCCGTCCAGGCCGCGGGCTACGACGGCTGGTACGTCCTCGAACAGGACACCGCCCTCGGCGGTTCGAGCCCCGACGACGTACCCCGGCGGGACACCGGGCGCAGCCTGGCCCACCTCGTGAAGATCACCGACTCCCTCTGAAACCCTGGTCCCAAAGGAGTGACTGTGTTCTCTTACAAGAAGCTGGCCGGTGTGGCGGCGATCGCCGCCGCCGGGCTGGTCCTGACCGCCTGCAGCGGGCCGAGCGCCGACAACTCGACCAGCAGCAGCTCCAACCCGTCGTCCGCCGCGGCGCCGACCACGAGCGGGCCGCTGAAGGTCGCCGTGGTCACCCACGGCACGGCGGGCGACGCCTTCTGGAACGTCGTGAAGAACGGCGCCGAGCAGGCGGGCAAGGACCTGAACGTCGGCGTCGACTACTTCTCCGACGGCGACCCGGGCAACCAGGCCCGGCTGATCGACAACGCCGTCGCGCAGAAGGTCGGCGGCCTGGTGGTGTCGATGGCCAACCCGCAGGCCCTGCAGACATCGATCCAGAACGCGGTCAAGGCGGGCATCCCGGTCGTCACGATCAACTCCGGCGAGGACTCCAGCGCGGCGTTCGGCGCGATCGCGCACGTCGGGCAGAGCGAAGGCCTCGCGGGCCAGGGCGCCGGGCAGCGGCTCAAGGCGGCAGGCAAGACGAAGCTGCTGTGCGTCATCCACGAGGCGGGCAACATCGGCCAGAACCAGCGCTGCGACGGCGCGAAGCAGACCTTCGGCAACGTCTCCACGCTGCAGGTCGACATCTCCAACCCGACCGACGCACAGGCGCGGATCCGCGGCGCGTTGCAGTCCGACCCGTCGATCGACGCCGTGCTGGCGCTGAACTCGCAGGTCGCGGCCCGCGCGGTGAGCGCGGCGAAGGAAGCGAGCTCGAAGGCCCAGGTGGCCACGTTCGACCTGAACGCCGACGTCGTCGCGGCCATCAAGGACGGCAGCATCCTCTTCGCCGTCGACCAGCAGCAGTACGAGCAGGGCTACCTGCCGATCGTGTTCCTCAAGCTGTACAAGGAGAACGGCAACACCATCGGCGGCGGCCACCCGGTGCAGACCGGCCCCGGTTTCGTCGACAAGACCAACATCGACACCGTGGCCCCGTTCGCGCAGCGCGGCACGCGATGACCGCAGCCATCCAGGCACAACCGGACGAGCGGGTCGCGAAGAAGAGCCTGACCGACCGCTTGGTGGTCCGTCCGGAGATCGGCGCGCTGCTCGGTGCCGTGCTGGTGTTCGTGTTCTTCTCCGTCGTCACCAGCCAGTTCCTCAGCCCGCTGGGCGTGGCGACCTGGCTCGACGACTCCTCGACCCTGGGCATCATGGCCGTCGTGGTCGCGCTGCTCATGGTCGGCGGCGAGTTCGACCTGTCGGCGGGCGTGATGACGGCGTCGACGTCGCTCGTCACGGCGATCCTGGCGACGCAGGCGGGCTGGAACGTCTGGCTCGCGCTGTTCGCGTCGCTGGTCTTCGCACTCGGCGTCGGCGCGTTCAACGGCTGGCTGGTGATGAAGACCGGGCTGCCCAGCTTCATCGTCACGCTGGGGTCGTTCCTGGCTCTCCAGGGGCTCAACCTCGGCGTGACGCGGCTGGTCACCAACACCGTCCAGGTGTCGGGCATGCGCTCGACCAGCGGCTACGAGTCGGCCGGCGGGCTGTTCGCCTCCACGTTCGACATCGGCGGCACCGAGTTCCAGTCGTCGATCATCTGGTGGATCGTCGTGACGGCGATCGCCGCGTGGCTGCTGGTGCGAACCCGGTTCGGCAACTGGATCTTCGCGGTCGGCGGGTCGCAGGTGTCGGCCCGCTCGGTCGGCGTGCCGGTGGTGCGCACGAAGATCCTGCTGTTCATGGGCACCGCGCTCGGCGCATGGCTGGTCGGCTCGATCAACATCCTGCGCTTCGCCAGTGTGCAGGCGAACCAGGGCATCGGGCTGGAGTTCCAGTACATCATCGCGGCGGTGATCGGGGGCTGCCTGCTCACCGGCGGGTTCGGCTCGGCGGTCGGCGCGGCGATCGGCGCGCTGATCTTCGGCATGGCGCGCCAGGGCATCGTGTTCGCGCAGTGGAACAGCGACTGGTTCATGCTGTTCCTCGGCGTCATGCTGCTGGCGGCGGTCCTGGTCAACAACGCCTTCCGGCGCCGCGCGGAGAGGGTACGCCGATGAGCTTGCTGGAAGTCAGGGACATCGGGAAGACGTACGGCAGCGTGATCGCGCTGCGCGATGTGTCCACAGTGGTCAACGCCGGTGAGGTCACCTGCGTGCTCGGCGACAACGGCGCCGGGAAATCGACGCTGATCAAGATCCTGGCCGGGGTGCACCAGCACGACCGGGGCGAGTTCCTGGTGGACGGCGAGCCGGTGCGGTTTTCCTCGCCCCGCGAGGCCCTCGACCGCGGCATCGCGACCGTGTACCAGGACCTCGCGGTCGTCCCGCTGATGAGCGTCTGGCGGAACTTCTTCCTCGGCTCCGAGCCGACGACCGGGTTCGGCCCGTTCAAGATGCTCGACCGGAAGAAGGGCCGCGAGACGACGAAGAAGGCGCTGTCCGACATGGGCATCGACCTGCGGGACGTCGAGCAGCCGGTCGGGACGCTCTCGGGCGGCGAACGCCAGTGCGTCGCGATCGCGCGCGCGGTGTACTTCGGCGCGAAGGTGCTGATCCTCGACGAGCCGACCGCCGCGCTCGGCGTCAAGCAGGCCGGGGTCGTGCTGAAGTACGTCGCCCAGGCGCGCGACCGCGGGCTCGGCGTCGTGCTCATCACCCACAACCCGCACCACGCCTACCCCGTCGCCGACCGGTTCCTGCTGCTCAAACGGGGTGCGCCGCTCGGTGCGTACGAGAAGAAGGACATCGACATCAACGAGCTGACCCGGCAGATGGCGGGCGGCGCGGAACTGGAAGCCCTCGAACACGAACTGCGGCAGGTGGAGAAGGCGTGACGTCCGCCGACGTAGTTTCTCCCGCGGAGGCGGCATGAGCATCGAAGCGCTGACGATCGGCCGGGTCGGGGTGGACCTCTACCCGGAGCAGAGCGGCGTGCCGCTGGCCGGGGTCAGCACGTTCGCCAAGTCGCTCGGCGGGACCGCGACCAACGTCGCGGTCGCCGCCGCGCGGCTCGGCCGGCGCACGGCGGTGCTCACCAAGGTCGGCCCGGACGGCTTCGGCGACTACGTGCGCCAAGCCCTCGACGGCTTCGGCGTCTCGCCGGCCTTCGTGGGCACTTCGCCGGACCTGCAGACGCCGGTGGTGTTCTGCGAGCTGAACCCGCCCGCGGACCCGCCGCTGCTGTTCTACCGCTCCCCCATCGCCCCCGACCTCACGCTCACCGACGACGACGTGCCCTGGGACGTCGTCGAGTCGGTCCCGCTGCTGTGGGTGACCGGCACCGGCGTCTCGGCCGAACCGGCGCGGGCCACCCAGCGGAAGATCCTGGAAACCCGGGGACGTCGGGACCACACCGTCCTGGACCTGGACTACCGGCCGATGTTCTGGCCGTCGGTGGAGCAGGCGCGGGCGGAAATCGGCGCGCTGCTCGACCACGTCACCGTCGCGGTCGGCAACCGCACCGAGGTGGAGGTCGCCGTCGGGACTGCGGACCCGGACACCGCCGCGGACCGCATGCTGGAGCGCGGACTGGGGCTCGCGGTGATCAAGAAGGGCGCCGAAGGCGTGCTCGTCGCCACGCCGGACGGACGGTCGACCGTGCCGCCGCAGCGCGTCGAGGTCGTCTGCGGGCTCGGCGCGGGCGACGGCTTCGGCGGGGCGCTGATCCACGGGCTGCTCTCGGGCTGGGACCCGGTGCGGATCGCGGAGTACGCGAACGTCGCGGGCGCGCTGGTCGCGTCCCGGCTGGCCTGCGCCGACGCGATGCCGACCGCCGAGGAGATCGAGGAGCTCCTGTGATCCTCACCGACGAACGGTGGAAGGAACTGCTGCACGTCCGCGCGACGAACCCGGGGGCGATCCGGCAGGCTTACGCCACCCGCAAACGGCGTTCGAGCCTGCTGTCCGGCTCCGGAACCCTGTTCCTGGTCGCGGCCGACCACCCGGCCCGGGGCGCGCTGGGCGTCGGCGAGGACCCCCTCGCCATGGCCGACCGGCGCACGCTCCTGGAACGGCTGCTCACCGCGCTGGCGAACCCGGCGGTCGACGGCCTGCTCGGCACCCCCGACGTCGTCGAGGAACTGCTGCTGCTCGGTGCTCTGCACGACAAGGTCGTGCTCGGCTCGATGAACCGCGGCGGCCTGGCCGGCGCGGACTGGGAGATCGACGACCGGTTCACCGGCTACGACGCCCGGACCCTGGTCGACTGCGGGCTCGACGGCGGCAAGATGCTGCTGCGGCTCGTCGACTCCGACCCGGGCACGGTCCCGACGCTGCAGGCCTGCGCGGACGCCGTCACCGAACTGGCTGCGTACGGCCTGGTCGCGATGGTGGAGCCGCTCCCCTACACCCGGTCCGACGGCAAGCTCGTGCTGCAGAAGGATCCCGGGTCGCTGGCGCGGGCGGTCACGGTGGCGTCCGGCCTCGGGACGACGTCGGCGCATACCTGGCTGAAGCTGCCGTCCACCGACTCGGCGGCCGTTCTGGGCGCCACGACACTGCCGGTGGTCGTGCTCGGCGGCGTGCCGTCCGGCGATCCGGCTGCCGACCTGGCCTCGTGGGGCCGGACGCTGCGCCACGAGGTCGTGCGAGGCCTGGTCGTCGGCCGCACCCTGCTCTACCCACCCGGCGGCGACGTCGGCGCCGCCGTGGAAGCCGCCGCAAAGGTACTGGAGGCCGCGAAGTGAGCAAGCTGCACCGTCCACTCGGGACACTGTCCGACGACGCCGACCCGGTCCGGCTGACCCCGGACACCGCGGGGTGGCGATATTCCGGGCTGCGGGTGCTCTCGCTGGCCCCCGGGGAGGCGCGCACCCTGCACACCGGCGAATTCGAGGCGTTCGTCCTGCCGCTGAGCGGCTCCGCGACCGTCCGGGTCGACGGGCAGGTCCTGGACCTGACCGGGCGTTCCTCGGTCTTCTCGCGGGTGACGGACTTCGCCTACGTGCCACGCGAGGCCGAAGTCGAGTTGTCGACGAAGGACGGCCTGGAGGTCGCGCTGCCGATGGCGCGCTGCACGCGTCGCCTGGAGCCGCGCTACGGCCCGGCCGAGGAGGTCCCCGTCGAGGTCCGCGGCGCCGGGCAGGCCACGCGGCAGGTGACCAACTTCGGCGTGCCCGGGGTGTGGGACCACGCGGACAAGCTCACCGCGTGCGAACTGATCACCCCCGGCGGGAACTGGTCATCGTACCCGCCGCACAAGCACGACGAAGCGACCGAGTGCGAGGTCGTCAACGAGGAGATCTACTACTTCCGCATCGCCGGCCGCGACGGCGTGACGCCGTCCCGCGAAGGCTTCGGCCTGCACCGGACGTACACCGCCGACGGCGAGCTGGACGAGGACGTCGCGGTCCGCGACCACGACGTCTTCCTCATCCCGCGCGGCTACCACGGGCCGTGCGTGGCCGCGCCGGGCTACCCGATGTACTACCTGAACGTCCTGGCCGGGCCCGCGCCCGAGCGGTCCATGGCGTTCTGCGACGACCCGGCGCACGGCTGGGTCCGGGACACCTGGGCGGCGCAGGAGCTTGATCCCCGCTGCCCGGTCACGAGTCACGAAGGACGTGTGCAGTGAACAACTTCAGGGGTTCGGGGGCAGCGCCCCCGGCCGGGGAGCGGGGGCTCGGCCCCCGGAAAACACAGCAGCTGACGACGGCTCAGGCGCTGGTCCGCTGGCTCCTCGCCCAGCGCTCGGAAACCCTGGACGGCGCGGAAGTCCCCCTGTTCCCCGGCGTCTTCGCGATCTTCGGGCACGGCAACGTGCTCGGCCTCGGGACCGCGCTGGAGGAACACCGCGGAGACATCCCGGTCTGGCGCGGGCACACCGAGCAGGGCATGGCGCTGGCGGCGGTCGGGCTGGCGAAGGCCACGCACCGGCGGCAGGTCGGCGTCGCGACGTCGTCGGTCGGGCCGGGCGCGCTGAACATGGTGACCGCGGCCGGCGTCGCCCACGCCAACCGGCTGCCGGTGCTGCTGCTGCCGGGCGACACGTTCACCACCCGGGCCCCGGACCCGGTGCTGCAGCAGATCGAGCCGTTCGGCGACGCGACCGCGACGGTCAACGACGCCTTCCGCGCGGTCTCGCGCTACTTCGACCGGATCAGCAGGCCCGAACAGTTGCTCTCGACGTTGCCGCAGGTCGCGCGGGTGCTCACGGACCCGGCCGACGCCGGGCCGGTGACCCTCGCGCTGCCGCAGGACGTCCAGGCCGAGACGTACGACTTCCCGGACGCGCTGTTCGAACCGGTGACACACCGCCCGCTGCGCCCGCGCCCGGATCGGCGTTCGGTCACCGAGGCGGCCGGCGTGCTGCGTGCTTCCCGCCGTCCGCTGATGGTGCTCGGCGGCGGTGTCCGGTACTCGGGTGCCGGGCAGCGCGCGCTCGATTTCGCGGAACGGCACGGGATTCCGCTCGTGGAGACGACCGCGGGCCGGACGCTGGTGCCGCACGCGCACGAACTGCACGCCGGTCCGCTGGGCGTCACCGGCTCGACGTCGGCGAACGTCCTCGCCGGTGCGGCGGACGTCGTCCTCGCGGTCGGGACGCGGCTGCAGGACTTCACGACGGCGTCCTGGACGGTGTTCTCCCCCGACGTCCGGCTGGTGGCGCTCAACGCGGCCCGGTTCGACGCGGTGAAGCACGGGGCGCTGTCCGTGGTCGGGGACGCCGACGCGGGCCTGACGGACCTCGCCGCCCAGCTGGAGAGCTGGCGGGTGGACCCGGCGTGGACGGCACGAGCGGCGGCGGAGCGGGCTTCGTGGGACTCGCACATCGACTCGCTGCGCTCGGCTCCGGCCGCCCTACCGTCCTACGCGCAGGTGGTCGGCGTGGTGAACGATCTTTCGGCGCCCGCCGACTACGTGATGACGGCGTCCGGCGGGCTGCCGGGCGAGCTGATCGGCGGCTGGCGCGGAGCCGGCGCGGTCTCGATGGACGTCGAGTACGGCTTCTCCTGCATGGGCTACGAGCTGTCCGGCGCGTGGGGCGCGGCGATCGCCCACCCGGGTCTGGTGACGACGCTGCTGGGTGACGGCTCGTACCTGATGCTGAACTCGGAGCTGTTCTCGGCGGCGTTCGCGGGTCATCCGTTCGTGGCCGTCGTGTGCGACAACGACGGGTACGCCGTGATCGCGCGGCTCCAGGAGGGCCAGGGAGGGAAGCCGTTCAACAACTTCTACGCCGACTGCACCACTTCGCACGCTTCGCCGCCGCGGGTCGACTTCGCCCGCCATGCGGAATCGCTGGGGTGCCTGGTCTTTTCCGCGTCCACAGTAGACGACTTGCGGTCGGCGTACGCCTCGGCCCGGGAAGCCGCCGTCTCGGAACGGCGGCCGGCGGTGGTCGTGGTGAAGACCCAGCCGTCGGCGTGGACCGAGGCGGGCGCCTGGTGGGAGGTCGGCGTGCCCGAGCACCTCGCGGGCCGGGACGAGTACGAACGCGGGAAGGGTGCTCAGGTGCGCTACCTCGAGTCCTGAGCGGGGGCGAACCGCTTGGTCCTGGTCGCGGCCCACCACCACCGCCAGGAGGTGGTGCGAGCCGGTCGTCGCGGCGACGTGCACGGTCTCGGGGTCCGCGGCCAGCTGCCGGGCCACGCCCGTGACCTGCGCCGGCCGCACCAACAGCAGGAGCAGGCACTGGACCGGGCACCCGCACCCGGCTTCCGGAACAGGCCGGCTACGTGGCGGTCGCGCTGGTCGCCGCGCTTTCCCGCACGTCACCCCGTGACGGCCGGTGATGCGGCATCGCTGACGAGCTTCCGCGGCGCGCCGGAGCCGTCCGCCGGAACCGCCCAGACCGCGTTGTCCAGCCCGTAGAGGACGGTCCGGTCGTCCGGCCAGAGCGCCTGGTCGTCGACGCTGCGGGTCTCGGCGAGTTCGGTCTCCCGCATGTTCGCGAGGTCCAGCACCGACAACCGCCAGACGCCGTCGCCGACCTTCTTCTTGAACGCGATCCGCTTGCCGTCCGGGGACAGCGACGGGCATTCGACGTTCTCGCGCAGGGTTTTCCCGCGGTAGCGCGCGTAGTCGGCCTCGATGAGGTACGTCTTGCCCTTGCTGCCGAGGGTGGCGTAGAAGCGGTTGCCGTCGGGGGCGAAGGTGATGCCCCAGTAGTTGACGTCGGCCGCGAAGTAGCGGTCGCCACCGACGAACACCGGGAGTTCCTCGATCGTCTTGACGAGCTGCCCGGTGTCGGTCTCGTAGATCCCCGCGCGGGTCGAGAAGCCGGTCTGCGCGTACGAATCGCCGGTGACGAACAGCGTCCAGGAGACGCGCTTGCCGTCCGGCGAGACGCGGGCGCGGCTCGGCGTGCCGGGCACGGTTTCGGTGTGGCGGACGGCGAGGTGGTCGTCGAGGACGAGGACGTCCGTGATCGCCGGCAACGTGCCCGGCCGGACCGCCAGGCACACCGCGGTCTGCTTCGCCACTGCGAACCGGTCGCACTTCAGCCCGCTGAGCTGCGGTTTCTTCGAGGTGTCGGCGAGCGGGACGGCGCCGACGCGGCCGGTGGCCGTGTCGCGGAACAGCAGCCGCCCGGGCGCGAGGGTCAGCTGGGCGGCGGGTTCGGCGTCCGCGGTGCCGTGCCGCGCGTTGACCGTGTACGTGACGGCGGCGGCGACCAGAAGGGCCGTGCCGGTGAGGGCGAGGACGAGTTTCTTCACGGGCGCACCGGTTTCGCGAAGGCGGCAGCGAGGGCGACGGCGGCCAGGCAGGCCGCGGCGACGAGCACCGCGGGCCGCAGGTCCCACAGCGTCCACGCCAGTCCGAAGAGGACGGAGGAGAGCAGCCGGGCCACGGCCTGCCCCGTCTGCACCACGGCGATCCCGGTGGCCCGGAGCTCACGCGGGATGAGCGGGCCCGCCGCGGCCATCAGGACGCCGTCGGTGGCCGCGTAGAACACGCCGTGCAGGCCGAGCGCGACGACGGCGAGCCAGAGCCCCGCCTGCGGGCCGCAGAGCAGCACCATGGCGAGGACCAGCGCGGCGTGGCCGCCGAGGAACACCGGCCAGCGGCCGGTGCGGTCGGCGAGCTTGCCGAGCGGGACGGCCAGCAGGAGGTAGACCCCGGCGGTGCCCAGCGGCAGCAGCGGGAAGTACGTCGCCGCGATCTCCCAGCGCCGCTGGAGGACGAGGTAGACGAACGAGTCGCCGACCGTCACCAGGCCCAGCAGCGCCGCCCAGAGCGTGATGCGGCGGAAGTCCTTGGCGCGCAGGAGACCGAAGGCGGCTTTCGCCGATACCGCGGCGCGGCCGGCCGAGCCGGGGTGGTCCCGGACGAACAGCGCGAGCATCAGCACGGCGATCGCCGCGACGCAGAAGCTGGTGAAGAACACGCTCGGGTAGCTGCCGAGGCTCAGCGCGAGCACGGCCATCGCCACCAGCGGGCCGAGGAACGCCCCGACCGTGTCCATCGCCCGGTGCACCCCGAACGACCGGCCGAGCGCGGCCGGCTCGCTGCTGAGGGAGATCAGCGCGTCGCGCGGACCGGTGCGCAGGCCCTTGCCGGTGCGGTCCGCGGCGAGCACGACCCCGATGGCCGCGACCGACGAACCGGCCGCGACCAGGCCGAGCTTGCACACCGCGGACAAGCCGTACCCGAACCCGGCGACGGCCTTGAGCCGCCGCCACCGGTCGGCGAGGTGCCCGCCGAGCACCCGCACGACCGCGGTGGCGCCCGTGTAGAGCCCGTCGAGCAGCCCGAACTGCAGCGGGTTCAGGCCGAGGCCGAGCACCAGGTAGAGCGGGAGGACGGCGGTGACCATCTCCGACGAGACGTCGGTGACCAGGCTGACCACGCCGAGTGCCACCACGTTGGCGGACACTCGCTTCAGCGCGGGTTTCCGGCCGGTTCCCGAGGCCGCGTCCGAGGTACGGCTTGCCGCGATGTACATGCCCGGGCCTCCTAGTGGCAGGTGTAGGTCGGGCTGCTGTCGAGGACCTTGCCGTCGACGCCGATGAGCTGCGTCTGGAAGCTCGTGTCCGTCATCGACAGCTTGAGGACGCCGAAGGTCTTCAGCAGCTTGGCCGTCGTCGCGTGGGCGGGGCTCAGGTCGTAGAGGTTGGCGCCGCCGCTGCCGCCGACGATCTCGACCGGGCCGCCTCCGTCGGCCTTGCCGTCGGCGTTCTGCGGCACGAACCGCTCGTAGTCGTGGTCGTGGCCGTTCAGGACGAGGTCGACCTTGCCGGTCACCATCAGGTTCCACAGCTCGATGCTGTCCTTGTTGTCGCCGTGGTCGCCGGAGCTCCACCGCGGGTGGTGGTAGTAAGCGGCGACGCAGCCCTTCCGGTTGTTCGCCAGATCCTGCTTCAGCCAGGTGATCTGGGGCGGCTCGGCGAACTCGTCGTGGGTGACGAAGTCGTTGGAGTCGAGGGCGATGAAGTGCCAGTTGCCCATTTCCCAGCTGTAGTAGCGCTGACCCTGCGGCTTGGCGATGGCGCCGAAGTAGTCCTCGTAGCCCTTGAACGGGTTGTCGCCGTAGCTCTCGTGGTTGCCCGGGATCGGGTGCGTGATGCTCTTGAACTTGCCCCAGGTCTTGTCGTAGTAGTTCTTGAAGTCGGCCAGTGTGGGTTCGTCGTACTGGTTGTCGCCCATGGTGATCACGGCGGCCGGGTTGATCTGCTCGACGACCTTCGCGGTCTTCACGTGGGCGCAGCTCGAACTGCTCGCGGTGCAGTGTTCGGCGATGTCGCCTGCCGCGGCGAGGACGAACCCGGTTCCGCTGCCCGCCGCGGTCTTCACGGTGACCGGGGTGCTGGTCCCCGACAGGTTTCCGGCGGCGTCACGGGCGCGGACGGTGTAGGTGTAGCCGGTGTCCGGCGTGAGCCCGGTGTCGGTGTAGGACGGTGTCGCGCTGGTGGCGACGGCCGTGCCGTTGCGGAGGATGTCGTAGCCGGCGACACCGACGTTGTCGGTGGCGGCGCTCCACGTCAGGGCAACGCTCGTGGCGGTCGTCGTGCCGGCGGTCAGGCCGCCCGGCGTGGTCGGGGCCTGGGTGTCGCCGGAGGAGTCCGTGGTGCCGAAAACCTGCATCTCCCACAGGGAATAGCCGTAACCGGTGGCGCGGGTGAGGCCGACGAAGCGGACGAAGCGGCCGCGGGCGGTCAGGCCGCCGAGGTCGTCGATCTTGCCGTCGCCGGTGTCGACGGTGGCGGCCGTGGTGAACGACGTCCCGTCGTCGGAGACCTCGATGCGGTACTTCTTCGCGTAGGCGGCTTCCCAGTTGAGGACCACGCGGTGGATGCTCGAGGGCTGCCCGAGGTCGATCCGCAGCCACTGCGGGTCGGCGCCTTCGACGCTGGCCCAGCGGGTGGTCGTGCTGCCGTCGACGGCCTTGGCACCGGTGTACGACGAGCTTTCGGTGGTCGACGTGGCGACCGGTTTTCCTTGCGACAGCAGGACATCAGCGGCTTGCGTGGTAGCGGCCGCGGCGATCGCGGAAGGCAACAGCACCACGGCGGCGAGCACCGGGGTGATTCGGGTCAAGGGACGTAGGCGGGTTGACGGCACGTCGCGCTCCTTATGGGCCTGGCGGTGGCTGGTGGGCTGCGGCGTCGGGTTAACGGAGGACAAACAGTTAGGAAAGTTTCCTAACTAATTGGACTGTAACGAGGGGACGTTCCGGCTGACAAGACTTGTCTTGTCCTTGAATCGGTCAAGAGGGTGAGTTTTTGACCATTTTCGCTGCTCAGCGGTGTTCCCGGTGACCGGGATACTGTTCCGTGCGGCGGGATCGGACTCTCGCCTCCGGCCGGATGACGGGCGAGGGCGCACGACGTCACGCCCCCTGCCCCGCCGACGTGATTCCGTTGCGGGGCAACAAGTTTTGAAGATCACCCGATTCAGCGATGGTGTTCGCACAGATGTTCGGTAGCTTCGGAGGTATGGCTCCTGCACCCTCCGCCCTCACCGTCCGGCGAAGACCCTCACCGATCCGCGCGCAGCAGTTTCCGGATCTCCGTTACCGCGGCACGCCCCGCCCGGTTGGCCCCGACCGTGCTCGCCGACGGTCCGTACCCCACCAGGTGCAGGCGCGGCTCGTGCACCACCCGCGTGCCGTCCATGCGGATCCCGCCACCGGGTTCGCGGACGTGCAGCGGTGCGAGGTGGTCGATCGCCGCGCGAAAGCCCGTGGCCCAGAGGATCACGTCGGCGTCGAACCGCGAGCCGTCCGCCCAGACGACTCCGTCAGGCGTGATGCGGTCGAACATCGGCCGGCGGTCGAGGATCCCGGCGGCGCGGGCGGCCCGCACCTCCGGCGTCACGGCCAGGTCGGTCACGCTGACCACGCTTTCGGGCGGCAGCCCGGCCCGCACGCGCTCGTCGACCTTGGCGACGACGTTGCGTCCCCAATCCTCGCTGAACGGCTCATCACGCCAGACGGGCGGGCGGCGGGTGACCCAGGCCGTCGCACGGGCGAGCGGGGCGAACTCCATCAGCAGCTGAACGGCCGACGCCCCGCCCCCGACCACGACGACACGCCGGCCGCGGAAGTCTTCGGGCCCGGTGTAGTCGGCGGTGTGCAGCTGACGGCCGTCGAACGTCTCCTGACCGGGGTAACGCGGCCAGAAGGGCCGGTCCCAGGTCCCGGTCGCACTGATGACGGCGCGCGCGGCCCAGGATTCGGCCGGGCTCGAAACCACCAGCCGCTCCCCCGCCCGCGTCACCGACTGGACATCGACGGGCCGGAGCACCGGGAGGTCGTAAACGCTTTCGAAGCGCGCGAAGTATTCGGAAACGACTTCGGAGGCGGGACGCGTCACGTCCGGAGTGCCGAACGCCATGCCGGGCAGGTCATGGATGCCGTGCACCTTCCCGAGAACGAGCGACGGCCACCGGAACTGCCAGGCACCCCCGGCCCGCTTGCCGTGATCGAGCACGACGAACCCGCTCCGGTTGGCGAACCCGGCCCGCCGCAGGTGGTAGGCCGCGGACAACCCGGCTTGCCCGGCCCCGATCACCACCACATCCGTCTCGTGATCCGCACCGCTCATACGAAGTCCAACGACAGCCGCGGCCCGGTATTTCGCGCGGTACATCACAGCGGCACGCCCGCGGCCGGCTCCCCTGCCCGGCACAGCAGCCTTCCGCAGCCCGCGCGTGCCGCCCCACGCCACGGCGCAACCCAACGCCCACCCACCGGCACCACCCCGCGCACGCCGGCGCGGCTGCGGCCGGCTGCCGTCGCGCCCGAGGCAGCGGCCCTCCACGGCTCGCGGCCCGTCATCAGGCGCACACCCCGGCACCGCCGGCCAACCCCACACCACCTGGATGCGGCCCCACCTCGTCAGCCACCGCTCAGCGCCCCCACCGACCACCGCAGCGCGCCCTCAAACGGGCACGGCGAGCCGACCCCTCACACCGCAACCCGGTTGCGGCCGGCCTCCTTGGCCCGGTACAGCGCCGCATCGGCAGCGCGGAGAATGTCGTCGAGGGTCGGGCCGGCGTCCGGATGGCCCGCGACCCCAATCGACACCGAAAGGCCGCTCACCCGGACCGTGCCGCTGCCCGTCGAGATCACGACGTTCAGCTCGCCCACCGCCACCCGCACCCGTTCGGCGATGGCGAGCACGTCCGCGCGGCCGATGCCCGGCAGCAGCACGACGAACTCCTCACCGCCGAACCGGCCGACCGTGTCGCCCTGGCGGACCGAACCGGAAATCGCCACCGCGACCGCCGCCAGCACGTCGTCGCCGGTCAGGTGGCCGTAGGTGTCGTTGATCCGCTTGAAGTGGTCGAGGTCGATCATCAGCACCGCGAAGCCCCCGGCGGCGCCGCGGCGCTGCACGCGGGCGTGTTCGCGCACCGCGGATTCGTGCCAGCCCGCGGTGTTGAGCAGGCCGGTCTTTTCGTCGGTGACGGCCGCGACCTGCAGCTGCTGTTTCAGCAGCAGGTAGCGGTGCAGCAACAGCAACGGCGCCACGACGAACACCACCAGCATCGGCTGCTCGATCAGCGCGAGGGCGGCGAGCCCGCCGAGGCAGAGCGTCGCCAGCTCGAACGCGTTGTCCTCCCACGTGCCGATCAGGTCGGCCACCGAGCGCTGGCTGGTGTACAGGTAGATGCCGGCCGCCACGAGGCCGATGTTCACCAGCTCGAACACCGCCGCCGCCAGGCAGAGCGCGAACAACCCGCGCGGCGTCTGCAACGGCGTCCCGTGCAACCCCAAGACCGCGAGAACGGAGGAAGCAGCGAAGCAGGAGAGCATCGCCCACGCCGTACTCGCAACGAAACGGTGCGCGGGCCGCGTACGGACCTGTCGCCACACTCGCACCCACAGGTGCGTGTAGAGCACGACAGCGAGCAGCGCCACCCAAGCTGGCGGGAGCAGGACGACGCCGGCGAGGTACCAGACCGACGTCACGTTGATGTGCATCTGCCCGCTCATCCACCGGCGCAACCGCTCGATGCGGCGCGACATTTCGGCTTGGGCCACGCCGAGGGCGATCAGCGAGGCGAACCACACCGGACGCACCGGGCCGCCGAATCCGGTGGCCAACGCGGCCCCGGTCGCGACGACGGCGAGCAGTTCGCAGCCGAGGGCGTAGGCGATCCAGCGGGTCTTCGCGCCGCCCCACATCGCCCAGCGCGCAGGCCAGCCCGGCCAGGTCGAAAGCGCTGCCCGGCGCACGGCGGCCTGGGCTCTCAAGAGCCGAGGCCACAGAGGTGACGAACCGGCATCGTGACGTACCCCTTGCGCGAAGTTCGGCCGACCAGGTAGCCCAGCGTAGCCGTTCCGGCGAGCCGCGTCGCCAGTCCGGGGGAATTGTGGGCAACGCGCCTGCTCGAAGAACCGCTCAGGGTGGGTCAGCCCAGCTCAACGGCCCGCCGGCGATCACCGACGGGGCACACCGGCCGGGCGAGGGCCGAACCATCGACGCCGACCATCCACGGCGAACCAGCCACGGCGAACGATCGACGCCGATCAGCTCACTTGCGCAGCGCGCGGACGATCGCCACCAAGCCGGCCACCGCGGCGATGCCGATCAGCACCGGCGCCACCCGCTTGAGCACCGACCGCCCCGCGTAGTCGAGCAGGTCGATCGCTTCGGTCTCCGGCGGTGCCGGGACGCTGTGCAACGGCGGCCGATCCGCCGGCTTGGCCTTCGGCTCCGTGTTGATCTCCGGGGTGGTCGGGGCCGGCCTGACCGCCGGCTGCGGCTTGGCCGCCGGCTCAGACGTGGCCGTCGGCGCGGAGCTGCCGGTCGGCTCGGAGGAGGCCGCCGACTGGGACGTGGCCGTCGGATCGGAGGTGGCCACCGGCTGCAGCTTGGCCACCGGCTCCGGCGTGGCCGTCGGCTCGGCCGCCGGTCCTGCCGCATCCGGCACTGGCTTGGGTGCTGGCTCGGCGACCGGCGCCGCGGCCGTCTGCTGCGCCGCCGCGGCCTGCTCCGGGCCCAGTTTGCCCGACAGGCAGCCCGCGAACGTGTCGAGGATCTTGCCGCCCACCTCGCTGATCAGGCCGCGGCCGAACTGGGCCGGCTTGCCCGTGATCGCCAGCTCGGTCGAAACCGCGCCGTGCGTTCCGCCGTCGGCCTCCGTCAGCGTCAACGTCACCGTCGCGGCCGCCGTGCCCGCTCCGCGTGCATCCTTGCCCGAGGCCTTGATCGTCACCTTGTGCGCGGCGTCGTCCTTCTCGAGGAACTCGCCGTTTCCCTTGTACAGCAACGAAATCGGACCCAGCTTGACCTTCACCGTTCCGCTGAACTTGTCGCCCTCGACCTTGGTCAGCGTCGCGCCCGGCATGCACGGGGCGACGCGCTCGGGGTCGACGACCGCCTGCCAGACCTCGCCGATCGGAGCCGGGACGGTGAATTCGTGGTCGAGCCGCACGGGCCGACCTCCTTTCTGCCGAACCTGGGGTGTCCGCACCCCACCCTAGCCGTCCCGGGGCCGCCACCCGGCGAACGAGCCGCGGCCCCGGGACGAGGCGTCAGGCTCCGGCCGCCGCCGCGATCGCGCGGCCCGTCAGCACCTTCGCGAGGTGACGGCGGTATTCGACGTCGGCGTTGCTGTCGACCGGCGGATTCGTGCCTTCCGCGGCGTGGGAAGCCGCCGCGGCGATCGAGTCGGCCGTGGCCTGGACGCCGACCAGTGCCGCCTCGACGCCCGCCGCGCGGACCGGTGTCGAACCCATGTTGGTCAGCGCGACCTTCGCCTCCTCGATGACACCTGCCTGGGTGCGGACGGTGACCGCGACCGCGACCATCGACCACGCCTGGGCGACCCGGTTGAACTTCTCGTAGTGCGCCCGCCACCCCGTGTGCTTGGGCACGCGGACCTCGACCAGCAGTTCGTCCGGGGTCAGCGCGGTGGTGAACAGGTCGCGGAAGAACTCCGCGGCCGGGACCGTCCGGCGCCCGGACGGCCCGGCCAGCACCAGTTCCGCGTCCAGCGCGAGCACCGGGGCCAGCAGGTCCCCGGCCGGGTCGGCGTGCGCGATCGCGCCGCCGAACGTGCCGCGGTGGCGGATCTGCGGGTCGGCGACCGTGTCGGTCGCCTCCTTGAGCAGCGCCGCGTGCTCGGCGACCAGTGCGTCGCGCTGGACGTCGTAGTGCGTCGTCATCGCGCCGATCACCAGCACGTCGCCCTCTTCGCGGACACCGCGCAGTTCCGCGACGCGCCCGAGGTCGATCAGCGTGGTCGGCGCGGCGAGGCGCATCCGCAGCACCGGCAGCAGGCTCTGCCCGCCGGCCAGCACCTTGGCGTCCTCGCCCGCCGCCGCCAGCGCCCGCAGCGCTTCGTCCACTGTGGACGGCCGGACGTAGTCGAAGGGAGCCGGGATCACTGCGCACCTCCGGTGGCGTCGATGGAACCGAGGCCGCCACCGGCTTCGCCGCGGCCGGGGCCACCCGCGTCGGTGGTGCCGTGCTGGATGGCGTGCCACACCCGCATCGGCGTCAACGGCATCTCGATGTCGTCGACGCCGAAGTGCCGCACGGCGTCGATCACCGCGTTGACCACCGCCGGGGTGGACGCGATGGTGCCCGCCTCGCCGACACCCTTGGCGCCGAGCGGGTTCGTCGTCGACGGCGTTTCGGTGCGGTCGGTGGTGAACGACGGCAGGTCGGCCGCCGACGGCAGCAGGTAGTCGGCGAACGTGCCGGTGGTGAGCGTGCCGCTCTCGTCGTGCTCGGTGCCCTCGAACAGCGCCTGCGCGATGCCCTGCGCGAGCCCGCCGTGCACCTGGCCTTCGACGATCAGCGGGTTCACCGCGACCCCGACGTCGTCGACGCAGACGTACGAGCGCAGCTTGATCCGGCCGGTCTCGGTGTCCACTTCGGCGGCGCACAGGTGCGTGCCGTGGGGGAACGAGAAGTTCTCCGGGTCGAACGTCGCGTCCGAGTCGAGCGACGGCTCGACCCCGTCGGGCAGGTTGTGCGCGAAGAACGTCGCCAGCGCAACGTCGCCCATGGTCGTGGACGTGCCGGTGCCCTTCACCGTGAACTTGCCACCGGCGAATTCGAGGTCGTCTTCGGCGCACTCGAGCAGGTGCGCCGCGATCGGCTTGGCCTTCGCGACCACCTTCTCCGCGGCCTTGACCACGGCGATCCCGCCGACGACCAGCGACCGCGAGCCGTAGGTGTCCAGGCCCTTGTGCGACGACTGCGTGTCGCCGTGCAGGATCTCGACGTCCTCGAACGCGACGCCCAGCTGGTCGGCGACGATCTGGCTCCACGCCGTCTCGTGGCCCTGGCCGTGAGCGGACGCGCCGGTCGTGACCTCGACCTTGCCGGTGGGCAGCATCCGGATCGACGCGTACTCCCAGCCGCCGGCGCCGTAGTCCAGCGAGCCGAGCACCCGCGACGGCGCGAGCCCGCACATCTCGGTGAACGTCGAGATGCCGATGCCGAGCTGGACCTTGTCCTTGGCCGCGCGGCGCTTCTCCTGCTCGGCGCGCAGGCCGTCGTAGTCGAAGAGCTGCTTCGCCTTCTCCGTGGCGGCCTCGTAGTTGCCGGAGTCGTAGGTCAGCCCGCACACCGTCGTGAACGGGAACTCCTCGTGCTTGATCCAGTTCTTTTCGCGCAGCTCCATCGGGTCCATGCCGAGTTCGACGGCGAGTTCGTCCATGATCCGCTCGATCGCGAACGTCGCCTCCGGGCGGCCGGCGCCGCGGTAGGCGTCGGTCAGCGTCGTCGTCGTGTACACGTTGGTGCACGCGAAGTGGTACGCCGGGATCTTGTAGATCGCGTTGAACATGAACGCGCCGAGGATCGGCACGCCGGGCCCGACGAGACCGTTGTACGCGCCGAGGTTGGCGAGCAGTTCGACCTTGAGCCCGGTGACCTGGCCGTCGCGGGTCGCGGAGATCGTGAGGTCCTGGATCTGGTCACGGCCGTGGTGCGCGGCGAGCATCGTCTCCGACCGCGTCTCGTTCCACTTGACCGGCTTCCCGAGCTTCCGCGCGACCAGCAGCGACATCATCTCTTCGGGCAGGACACCGATCTTGCCGCCGAAGCCGCCGCCGACGTCCGGGGCGATCACGCGCAGCTTGTGCTCGGGGATGCCGAGCGTCAGCGCCGACATCACCCGCAGGATGTGCGGGACCTGCGTGGCCGACCACATCGTGATCTGCGGGCTGGTCGGGTCGACCACGCACGCGCGCGGCTCCATGAAGGCCGGGACCAGCCGCTGCTGGCGGAAGCGGCGCTTGAGCACGACCTCCGACGAGCTGATCGCGTCCTCGACGTTGCCGCCGGTGCCGGCCTCGGCGGAGTCGAACTTCCAGACCGCGCTCGTGTTGGTACCCAGGTCCTCGTGGACCAGCGGGGCGCCGTCGGCGATGGCGGCTTCCATGTCCAGGACGACCGGCAGCTCGTCGTACTCGACGTCGATCCCCTCGAGCGCGTCGTGCGCTTCGGCCGACGACCGCGCCACGACGACCGCGACGCCCTCACCGGCGAAGTTGACCCGGTCGGCGGCGAGCACCGGGCGGCGCGGCGCCTTCATGTCCGGCGTGATCGGCCACGCGCACGGCATGCCGATCGAGCCGTCCGGGTCCAGGTCTTTCGCGGTGTAGACGGCGATGACGCCGGGCGCGCTCTTCGCCGCCGACGTGTCGATCGAGACGATCCTGGCGTGTGCGTACGGGCTGCGCAGGACGGCCATGTGCAGCAGGCCGGGCAGCGTGATGTTGTCGGTCCAGCGGGTGCGACCGGTGATCAGCCGCTCGTCTTCCTTGCGGCGCCGGGACTTCCCGACCTCCGGTTCGATCGTCGCGGTCATCAGTCACCACCCACGCCGACGTGCTTGTGCTCGGTGATCCGCTCGGCTTCGGGCCCGGCACCGGGACTCATGTGCTTCGCGGCGTCGCGGACCGCGCGGACGATGTTCTGGTAGCCCGTGCAGCGGCAGAGGTTGCCTTCGAGACCTTCACGCACGGCCTGCTCGTCCGGGTCGGGGTTGTCGGCCAGCAGGTCGATCGACTGCATGATCATCCCCGGCGTGCAGAACCCGCACTGCAGGGCGTGGTTGTCGTGGAAGGCTTGCTGTACCGGGTGCAGCTTGCCGTCGCGGGCGAGGCCTTCGACGGTGGTGACTTCGCAGCCGTCGGCCTGCACGGCCAGTACGGAGCAGGACTTCACGCTGTGCCCGTCGAGGTGGACGGTGCAGGCGCCGCAGTTGCTGGTGTCGCAGCCGACAACGGTGCCGACCTTGCCGAGCCGCTCTCGCAGGTGGTGCACGAGGAGGGTGCGGGGTTCGACTTCGTCGGTGTACTTCGTCCCGTCGACGGTGACGGTGATGCGCATCAGGCCTCCAAAGCCGGTTCGGGAACGGCCTGCCCGACAGTGATCGGGCTCACAAACCCGAGCGTGCTACGCGACCGTCGCGTGGACAAGTCCTGATGTCACACGTTCAACTACCTGTTCCGCGGATAAGCGGCAAAGCCAGGCGCAACTCCGCAGGTGCGGAAGTCCCAACGGGTGAACTTTTGTGGGCCACCCGGAGCAGTCCGGTCTTCACGCCCCGGCGGACTCAGCCGTGGATGCGTCCCGACAGCTCGGCGAGCCGCCGGCCGCCGCCACCCCAGCGCAGCGCGATGATCTCCGCCGCGATGGACACCGCCGTCTCCTCCGGCGTGCGCGCGCCGAGGTCGAGGCCGATCGGCGACGAAAGCCGGTCCAGCTCCGCGTCGGTGATCCCGGCTTCGCGCAGGCGGGCGAACCGGTCGTCGTGGGTCTTGCGTGAGCCCATCGCGCCGATGTAGCCGACGTCCAGGCGCAGCGCGACTTCCAGCAGCGGCACGTCGAACTTGGGGTCGTGGGTCAGCACCGCGATCGCCGTGCGCTGATCGACGCGGCCGGCGTCGGCCTCCGCCTGCAGGTAGCGGTGCGGCCAGTCGACGACGACGTCGTGCGCGTCCGGGAACCGGCTGTGGGTGGCGAACACCGGCCGCGCGTCGCACACCGTGACCTGGTAGCCGAGGTAGGCGCCCATCCGCGCCATCGCGGCGGCGAAGTCGATCGCACCGAACACCAGGAGCCGGGGCGGCGGCTCGAAGGAGTTGACGAACACCGCCATCCCCTCGCCGCGGCGCTGCCCGTCCGGGCCGTAGTGCAGGGTGCCGGTGCGGCCGCTGGCCAGCAGGCCGCGCGCGTCGTCGGCCACGGCGTCGTCCACCCGCGACGAACCGAGCGAGCCGGCGGTGCGGTCCGGCCAGACGATCATGTGCTCGCCGACCAGGCCTTCGCGCTCGTGCACGATGATCGTGACGACCGCGACCGGCTCGCCACCGCGCACGGACTCGACGACCTCGCCGAGCTCGGGCATCGACTGGCGGTCGACGGGCTCGACGTAGATGTCGATGATGCCACCGCAGGTCAGACCGACCGCGAACGCGTCGTCGTCGCTGACGCCGTAGCGCTGCAGCACCGGCTTGCGCTCGGCGACGACTTCCTGCGCCAGCTCGTAGACCGCGCCTTCGACGCAGCCGCCGGACACGCTGCCGGCGACGGTGCCGTCCGGGGCGACGACCATCGCGGCGCCCGGCGCGCGGGGAGCCGAGGAGAAGGTCGCGACCACGGTGCCGAGCCCGACCGTTTCCCCCGCCGACCAGCGGCGGAACACGTCGTCCAGTACGTCACGCATCGGAAATCTCCCCGAGCAGTCGTTCCAAAGTGGCCAGGGTGTGTCCGGCCAGGAGCCGGTCGATGTGGGGCAGCGCGGCCACGATGCCCGACTGGACCGGAGCGTACCCCGCACGGCCGGCGTGCGGATTCACCCAGAATACGGCGTGCGCGAGGCGACGCAGCCGCGCGAGCTGCTCGCCGAGCAGGCCGGTGTCGCCGCGTTCCCAGCCGTCGGAGAACACCGTGACCACCGCGCGGCGCGCCACGCCGCGCCGCCCCCAGCGGTCGAGGAACGCCTGGAGCGTCTCCCCGAGCCGGGTCCCGCCGGCGAAGTCCGGTACCGCCGAGCCCGCCGCGAGCATCGCGCGTTCCGGGTCGCGCTGCCGCAGCTGGCGCGACACCCGGGTCAGCCGCGTGCCGAGCGTGAACACCTCGACGGACTGCGGCGCGGACCGCGTCAGGACGTGGGCGAACCGCAGCAGGGCGTCGGCGTACGGGCTCATCGAGCCGGAGACGTCGATGAGCAGCACCACCCGCCGTGGTCGCGAGCCGCGGCGGACGTGCGCGAGTTTCACCGGTTCACCGCCGCTGGCGAGCATGGCGCGCAGCGTGCGCGACGGGTCGAGCCGTCCCCGGCGCGACGGCGTGCTCCGGGCGGCCGGGCGTTGGGGTGGCCGAGGGCGAAGGGTGGCGAGCAGCTCGCGGAGGTGTTCCCGTTCGGCCGTGGTCAGGGCGGCGAGGTCGCGGTGGCGCAGCACCTCCTGGCCGCTGGCGGCGACTTTCAGCTGGTCGTGACCTTCCCCGCCCTCGGTGTCCCCGCCTTCGGCGTCCCCGAGCGGCGCGATGCGGGCCTGCTTGGGCACGGCCGCCTTCGCTCGCCGCGGAGTGGTGGTTTCGATCGAGAACCACTGGCTGAACGCCTCTTCGTAGCACGGGAGGTCGTCGGGGCTCGAGCACAGCGTCAGCCGGCCCGCCCAGTACAGCTGCGTGGGTTCGGCGACGTCGATCTCGGCGACGGCAGCGAGGTAGGCCTGCACGCGGTGCGCGTCGCAGGCGACACCGGCCTCGCGCAGCGCGGCGGCGAACCCGGCGTACCCGGCGACGGGATCGACGGCGGTGGTCATGTCTCCATTGTGCGCCCGTTTGCCTGTGCGCTGCTTGGCTGTGCGCTGCCGGACTGTGTATTGCGGTGTCCCGGCGAGGAGTCGAACCTCGGACCTCGGCGTTCGTAGCGCCGCGCTCTGTCCTGCTGAGCTACCGGGACGGGGCGGTCTGCGCACGCGCCCCTCCCCGGACGGGCGCGCAGACCGCGCTCTTCGCCGCAGCCGACCCAAGGTAGCGGGGGGTGGGCGCGAAGAGCCTTCGGAAAGAAAAGGGATTCAGCGAACGGCACGGGAGATCGCGCCGCATCGGTTCCGGTTCTGCCGTCGGGTCACGATCTCCTCCTTTCGGTGGGCTTGCCTGCTGTGCTGGGAAAAGGATGCCCCAGCGCGCCCGGGGACGGCAACGCAATTAAGAACGCCCGCCTCGCAAGTCCTTTGTGGACCTGCGAGGCGGGCGTTCCCGGTGGTTCGGTCAGGCGGCCTTGATCCCGGGCCGGATGTTCGCGCAGCCGCGCAGCGCCGCCGTCTTGTTCAGCTCCAAGACCGGCGGCAGCGTCTTCTGGGCGTACGCCTGGAGTTCCGCGAGCTTCGCGGGGTCGGCCAGATCGCGCCGCACGTGGTAGCTGACCCAGTTGCGCGAGTCGACGGTCGTGTTGCCGATCGGCCGGTTGACGAAGATCGTCACGTAGTCGCGGTCGAACCGCGGGTCCTTGTCGAACTGCAGCGTGGTGATCCACGAGCCGATGAACGTGATCAGCTCGGGCTTGGCCTGGCCGAACACGTAGTCGCGCAAGCCGGCCAGGTCATCGCGGTGCAGGTAGTCGGCGATCGCTTTGTCACCGAGACCGGCCAGGTCGAGCACCCGGGTGCGGAGGCCCAGCGACGTCCCGCCGAGGTCGATGAGGCCGACCTGGGCCGTGTCGGGCAGCTTGAGGATGTCCGCGAAGCCGTTGACGGTCTCGGCGTCGCGCTCGGCGACGATGCAGAACGCGGTCTTGGCGTTGGCGCGATAAGTGGTGCCCTCGGTGTAGAGCCCGCTCACCGAACTGACCAGGGCGACGACGAGCAGGCAGGCGAGCACGATCCGGCCGCGCAGCCGGGCCGAGGCCAGCGCCTCGACGACCACGAGCGCGCCGCCGAACGCGCCGAGCGTCCAGATCGGGGTGGCGAACCGCAGCTGACCCATCCAGTCGTATTCGAGCACCATGTAGGCGACCACGGTGAGCCCGAACGGCACCAGCAGCGCGATCAGGCCGGTGCGCAGCCGCGACGGCCGGACCAGCAGCACCACCAGGCACGCGACGGCGACCGCGACGACCAGCCAGCCCACGTACGAGACGATCTCGCCGGGCCGGGCGAGATCGTCGAGGGTCGGCGGCTCCTGCCCCTTCGCGATGGCGGTGTTGGGCACCAGCCTGCCGAATTCGAACCAGCGGAAGACCACGTAAGCGCCGTACGGCACGGCGAAGCCGGCAACGGAGACGACGACCGCCCGGACGCTGCGGCCGAGCAGGTCCCGCTTGAGGAACAGCAGGACGACGATCGGGTAGGCGCCGGCGTAGATGATCCCGTCGGGCCGGGTCAGCGCGGCGAGCATCGCGATCAGCCCGGCGCCGGCGGCGACCTGGTTGTCGAGGAGCCTGCCGCTCTGGACCGCGCGCAGGATCAGCACCGCGAGCGCGGCGATGGTCAGCGCGTAGAACGAGTTCTCCAGCCCGGAGAAGCACCAGATCACGAACGACGGGATCACGGCGAGCGCGGCCCCCGCGACGAAGGTGACCAGGGCAGGGCGTCGGGTGAGCGTCTTCGCACCGAAGTAGAACAGGACGAGGATGGCGGCGCAGCAGGCGAGCGCGAGCGCCTTCGGGAAGAGGATCTGGTCGTTGACGCCGAAGAGCGTCCCGTGGTCGAACAGCCCGACGAGCTTGCCGAGGGCGAGCAGGACCATCCAGGTCGGGTTGGAGTACCCCTCGACCGGCGCGGCACCGGGCTGGAGCACCGGCCCGAAGCCGTCGGCGACGTTGCGCGAGTAGGCGAACGTGATGGCCGCGTCGTCGATCAGCCAGCGGCCGTAGAGAGCGGCGTGCGCGGCGATCAACGCGGTGCCGCCGAGCACCGCCGCCACGGCGGCGAGCTTCCCCCGCCACCCTCGCCGCGCGGTCTCCGTCCCGGCCGGCCCCGGCCGATCCGGCTCTGTCCCGGACGGCGGTCTCGTCTCCGTCGTCTCCGCCACGCTCATCCGCAGGTCCTCCCCCGCTTCGGCCGCACCCGGCACCACGACCCGGTTCGTCAGGCGAACAGGGCGTCGAGTTTTGCCCGGACCCGGTCGAGGTCTTCGCTGTATTTAAGGACGGCCCCGAGCGTCCGCGCCGCCGTTGCCGCGTCCAGCTCGTCACACTCCAGAGCTAACAGAGCCCGTCCCCAATCGAGTGACTCTGCTACTCCGGGTGATTTCAGCAGATCCATTTCACGGAGCCGATGCACCGCTTCCGCGATCTGCCGAGCCAGGACTTCACCTAGGCGCGGAATCCTACGGCGCAGGATCGTGACCTCCCGAACCAGGTCCGGGTGTTCGAGCCAGTGGTAGAGGCAGCGCCGTTTGAGGGCGTCGTGCACCTCGCGGGTCCGGTTCGAGGTCAGCACCACCAACGGGGGATGCTCGGCGCGGACTTCGCCGTACTCGGGAATGGTCACGGCGTGTTCGTCGAGCAGTTGCAGGAGGAAGGCTTCGAACTCGTCGTCGGCGCGGTCGATCTCGTCGATGAGCAGTACGCAGGGCGCGCTGATCAGGGCCTGCAGCAGCGGCCGGGCCAGCAGGAACCGCTCGGTGTAGAGCGAGCGCTCCGCGGCTTCGACGTCGATCTGCCCGCCGCCGGCCGCCTCGAGGGCGCGCAGGTGCAGGAGCTGGCGCGGGAAGTCCCACTCGTAAAGCGCCTGGGCGGCGTCGATGCCTTCGTGGCACTGGAGGCGGATGAGCGGCCGGTCGAGCGCGGTGGCCAGCGCCAGGGCGAGTGCGGTCTTGCCGGTGCCGGGCTCGCCCTCGCAGAACAGCGGACGGCCCATCCGCAGGGCGAGGAAGCCGGCGGTCGCGAGCCCGTCATCGGCGAGATAACCGGTCGCATCGAGCGCGGCGGCGAGTTCTTCGGGCGAGTCCGTCACGCTCACGATCGTAGGCGGCGCACCGTGCTCACGCCGGGCCCGGCAGGTCGTCGGGCCGGTCGACGTCCCGGCCGCTGCCCAGGTCACCGCACTCGATCAGGGTCAGGTCGGGACGGGTGGCGAGCCAGTCCCGGGCACCGCGGTCGCCCTGGGCGGCCCCGGCGATCTCGGCCCACCAGCGCCGACCGAGCAGGACGGGGTGGCCGGGCACCCCGTCGTAGGCGGCGCGAGCGACGGTTTCGGCGGTGGCCCCGGCGGCGACGCGGGCGAGGATGTCGGCGCCGACCCACGGAAGGTCGACGAGGTGAACGAGCGCGGCGGCCGGTTCGCTGGTTGGTTCGAGGGAGGCCAGACCGGCCCGCAGCGAGGCGCCCATGCCGCTCGCCCAGTCTTCGGCCGGGACGGCCTGGGCCGGATCGGGCAGCAGCGCCCGCACCTCGTCGGCGGCCGCACCGACGACCACCCGCACGGGCTCGCACCCGGCATCGGCCAGGGTCCGCAGCGCGCGGAGGACGAAGGGTTCGCCATCGATTTCGGCCAGGGCTTTCGGCCCGCCGAACCGCCGCCCACCCCCGGCGGCCAGCAGGAGACCGGCGACCGGCCGGGCGCCGGTCTCGGGCCTGGTCCCGGGCCCGGCCCCGGTCTCGGTCTCGCGGGGAAGCGAGGCAGCGGCCGGGCGCGGCACCGGAGCCGCGGGGGCTGCCGTGGCACGGTCAGCCGTGGGCACCGATCCGTCCCTCCGTCGGCGGCGCCACAGCTGCACGCTCCGCAGCCACGCCCACGACGACCGGCGGCTCCGCCACCGGCGACGATCGCCGCAGCACTTCGGCCACCGGCGCCACCGCTGGGCGCGGCGCAACAGCTGCTGGGGCGTGGTCAGCCATGGGCGTGGTCCGGGGCGCCGACCGC
This sequence comes from Amycolatopsis sp. NPDC026612, assembly GCF_040638285.1. NCBI lineage: Bacteria > Bacillati > Actinomycetota > Actinomycetes > Pseudonocardiales > Pseudonocardiaceae > Amycolatopsis > Amycolatopsis sp. NPDC026612. The sequence goes on along the minus strand of NZ_JBEZYB010000003.1, from coordinate 63,268 downwards.
CAGGTCCGCTTCGATGGCGTGGGCCGTCTCGAGCAGCGGGGGGAGCAGGTCATTCTGGACCGACTCCGCCGTTGTGCGGCTGGCGTGCGTGGACAGGTTGACCGCCGCCACCACGCGGCCGTTGCGGTCGCGGATCGGGGCGGCCACCGAGCGGAGGCCTTCCTCCAGCTCCTGGTCCACCATGGCCCAGCCCTGCTCGGCGACCTTGGCCAGCTCCGCCCGCAGGCGGTCGGGGGCGGTCAGTGTGTGGGCCGTCAAGCGGTCCAGGCTCACCACCACGAAGTACGCCTCCAGCTCCGCCTCGCTGAGCCCGGCCAGCAGGACGTGGCCCATCGACGTCGCATACGCCGGGAAGCGCGTGCCCACGTTGATGCTGACCGTCATGATGCGCGAGACCGCCACCCGCGCCACGTAGACGATGTCGGTGGCCTCCAGCACCGAGACCGAGCTCGACTCGTGCACGCGCGCGGACAGGTGCTCCAGGTGCGGCTGCGCCACCTCCGGCAGCGTCATGCTCGACAGGTACGCGTAGCCCAGCTCCAGCACCCTGGCCGTCAGCGAGAAGTACTTGCCGTCGGTGCGGACGTAGCCGAGGTCGGTCAATGTCAGGAGGAACCGCCGCGCCGCCGCGCGGGTGAGGCCCGTCGCCCGGGCGACGTCGCTCAACGTCAGCTCGGACGCGCCCGCGTGGAACGCCTTGATCACGGCCAGGCCGCGCTCCAGCGACTGCACGTGGTGGGCACCACGGTGCGCCGGTTCGCTGTCCAGCCGGACGTCGAACGGCGGCCTCGTCACGTCCATGCCCGGCACCCTATCCGGCGTCGGCGGGCAGGGCGCTCGGCTCGCCGAGCTCCGCTAGGGTGCGCTGGGCGATGGCGAACGCCGCGTTCGCCGCCGGTGCCCCGGCGTAGACCGCGGTGTGCAGCAGGACCTCGCCGATCTCCGCCGCCGTCAGTCCGTTGCGGACCGCCGCCCGGACGTGCATCGCCAGCTCGTTGTGCGCCTGCAGCGCGGTGAGTGCGGCCAGCGTCACGCAGCTGCGCGTGCGGCGGTCCAGGCCGTCGCGGGCCCACACCGATCCCCACGCACCCTCGGTGATGTAGTCCTGGAACGGGCGGCTGAAGTCCGTGGTGCCCGCGACCGCGCCGTCGACGTGCTCGTCGCCGAGCACCTCGCGCCGCACCTTCATGCCCTGCTCGTGGCGGTCCGTCACGCTCGCTCCAAGTGGTCCAGGATCAGCCGGGTGAACTCCGCCGGCTGCTCGAAGTTGCCCAGGTGCGCGGCGTTCGCCACGACCTCCAGCCGCGCGCCCGGGATGCCCTCGGCGATCGGTCGGGCGTGCTCGTCCGGCGAAGTGGCCGGGTCGTCCGCGCCCGCGATGACCAGGGTCGGCGCGGTGATCTTCGGGAGCAGATCCAGCAGGTCCATCCGCTCGATGGCGCCGCAGCAGGCCGCGTAGCCCTCGGCCGGGACCGCCGCGATCATCGCCCGGAGGAACCCGGCCCGGTCCGGGTGCCGCTCGCGGTAGCCCGGGGTCAGCCAGCGGCTCACCCCCGCCTCGGCCACCGCCGCGGTGCCCTCGGCGCGCACCGTGCGGGCCCGCTCCGCCCACATCGACGGCGGGCCGAGCTTCGCGGACGTGCAGCAGAGCGCGAGGTTCGCGATCCGGTCCGGCGCGTGGACGCCGAGCCACATCCCCGTCATCCCGCCGAGCGACAGGCCCACCAGGTGCGCCCGGGCGACGCCGAGTTCGTCGAGCAGGGCGAGGACGTCGGCGCCCAGGTCGGCCAGCTCGTAGGGACCCGGTGGCACCGGCGACGCACCGTGCCCGCGCGTGTCGTACCGGACCACCCGGAACCCGCGCTCCACCAGCGGCGCGACCTGGGGTTCCCACATCCGCACGTCGCTGCCGAGCGACCCGCCGAACACGACCACCGGGCCGTCCGCGGGCCCTTCCACGCCCCGGTGCAGCTTCACGGCACTCACGGGCGTCACACCCGGAAGAAGACGGTCTCGCCGTCTCCCTGCAGCCGCACGTCGAAGCGGTAGCCATCCTCGGTCTTCGCCGCGATGAGCGTGCCGCGCCGCTCCTGCGGGACGGTCGCCAGCACGGGGTCGCCGGAGTTGTCCTGGTCCTCGAAGTAGATCCGCGTGACGACCCGGTGGAGCAGGCCGCGGGCGAACACCGAGACGTCGATGTGCAGGGCCTGCGTGGTGCTGCCCTCACCGGGCACCACGCCGGGGAGCACGGTGAGGATCCCGTACGTGCCGTCGGGATTCGTCGGGCAGCGGCCGAAGCCGCGGAACTCGCCGGACGTCGCGCCGCGCGGGTCGTCGGGGTGGCGGAACCCGCCCTCCGGGTCGGCCTGCCAGGTCTCGATCATGGCGTCCGGCACGGGGTCACCGTTGCCGTCGCGGACGATCCCGCGGATCCAGAACGCGCCGGGCGTGCCCTCGGGCACGACGTGCGGGCCGTCGGGCCAGGGCAGCCCGATCGACAGGTACGGGCCGACGGTCTGCGAAGGGGTGGGCAGCAGCCTGGTCATCAGTCTTCGTCCTCCTCTTCCTCTTCGAACACCGACGCGGCGCGCCCGCGCAGCACGATGTCGAACTGGAACCCGAGCGCCCACTCGGCCTGCGTGATCTCGTGGTCGTAGCGCGAGACCATCCGCTGCCGGGCCTTCTCGTCCGGGATCGAGTTGAAGATCGGGTCCTGGGAGAACAGCGGGTCGTCCGGGAAGTACATCTGGGTGACCAGCCGCTGGGTGAACGCCGAGCCGAACACCGAGAAGTGGATGTGCGCCGGGCGCCAGGCGTTGTCGTGGTTCTTCCACGGGTACGCGCCGGGCTTGATGGTGGTGAAGGTGTAGCGGCCGTCGCTGTCGGTCAGGGTGCGCCCGACACCGTCGAAGTTCGGGTCGAGCGGGGACGGCCAGCGGTCGCCGGTGTGCCGGTAGCGGCCGCCCGCGTTCGCCTGCCAGATCTCGACGAGCGAGTCGCGCACCGGACGGCCGTCACCGTCGAGGAGCCGCCCGGTGACGATGATGCGCTGCCCCTGCGGTTCGCCGGCGTGCTGCCGGGTGAGGTCGTTGTCGTGCTCGCCGAGGCGGCCGGGCCCGAGCAGCGGTCCGGTGACTTCGGTCAGCATCTGCGGGAGCAGGACGAGGTCCTGCTTCGGATACCGCAGCGCCGTGGAACGGTAGCCGCTGGAGTCGAGGGGCGGGTGCGTGCCTTCGGGGTCTTCCCCGTAGCGCGGCAGCCTGAATTCGGTCGGAGTGGCCACGTTTCTCTTCTCCCTTACCGGCCTTCGAGGACGACAGCCAGCCCCTGGCCGACGCCGATGCAGATGGCGGCGAGTCCCCAGCCCCCGCCACGGCGGTGCAGGTCGTGTGCCAGGGTGCCGAGGATCCGGCCGCCGGACGCGCCGAGCGGGTGCCCGATGGCGATCGCGCCGCCGTGGGTGTTGACGATCTCCGGGTCCAGGTTCTTCCAGTCGCGCAGGCAGGCCAGCGACTGGGCGGCGAAGGCTTCGTTGAGCTCGACCGCGGCGAGATCGCCCCAGCCGATGCCGGCGCGTTCGAGGGCGATCTCCGCCGCGCGCACCGGCCCGATGCCGAAGACGTCCGGGTCGACGCCCGCCGCGCCCCGGCCGGCGATCCGGGCGAGCGGGGCCCTGCCCAGCCGGCTCGCCGCCGTCTCGTCGCCGAGGAGGAGGGCCGAGGCGCCGTCGTTCAGCGGGGAGGCGTTGCCCGCGGTGACGGTGCCGTTCTCCTTGCGGAACACGGGCTTCAGCTTGGCCAGCTTTTCCGGGCTGGAATCGGGCCGGATGCCTTCGTCGCGGGCCAGGTCCACGCCGTCGACCGGGACCACCATGTCGTCGTAGAAGCCCTCGTCCCACGCCTTGGCGGCGTTGACGTGGCTGCGCGCGGCGAAGGCGTCCTGCTCGTCACGGCCGATGCCGTAGCGCTCGGCGAGCTGCTCGGTGGACTCGCCGAGGGAGATCGTCCACTGCGACGGCATCGCCGGGTTCACCATGCGCCAGCCGAGCGCGGTGTTGTACAGGGTCTGGTTGCCCGTGGGGAACGCCTTCTCCGGCTTCGGCATGACCAGCGGCGAGCGCGTCATCGACTCGACGCCGCCCGCGACGACCAGCGACGCGTCGCCGACCTGGATCGCCCGGCTGGCCTGCATCACCGCGTCGACGCCGGAGCCGCAGAGGCGGTTGACCGTGCTGCCGGGAACGCTCGTGGGCCAGCCGGCGAGCAGGGCGGCCATCCGGGCGACGTTGCGGTTGTCCTCGCCCGCGCCGTTGGCGTCGCCGAGGGTTACTTCGTCCACTGTGGACGGGTCGAGGTCGTTGCGCTGCTGCAGGGCGCGCAGCACGCCCGCGGCCAGGTCGTCGGGGCGGACGCCGGCCAGCGCACCGCCGTAGCGGCCGAAGGGGGTGCGGATCGCGTCGAGGACGTAGACGTCGGTCATGCGCTTGCCTTTTCCAGGTCACGCAGGAGAGTCAGCTCCTGCTCCGTCGGGGCCGGGGTGGTCTTCAGGTCGTCGGAGACCTTCAGTTTCCACCCCGTGGCCGCGATGGCGCGGTCGAGGCCCACCCCGGGATGCAGCTCCGTCAACGTCAGCTCCGCCGTCTCGGGGTCGGGCCGCAGCAGGCCCAGGTCGGTGACGACCAGCGTCGGGCCGCGGCCCGGGAGGCCGAGCTTTGCGCGGTCGCCCTTGCCCGTTCCGTGGCCGAACGACGTCACGAAGTCCACCTTCTCCACGAACGCGCGGGGGTTCTGGCGCAGCACGACGAACACCTCGCCGCACGAGGCCGCGATCTCCGGGGCGCCTCCCGCGCCCGGGAGCCGGACCTTCGGGTCGTGGTAGTCCGAGCCGATCACCGTCGTGTTGATGTTGCCGAACTTGTCCAGCTGGGCGGCGCCGAGGAAACCCACGTCGATGCGGCCGGGCTGGAGCCAGTAGTTGAACACCTCGGGCACGCTGATCACCGCGTCCGCCGTGTCGGCCAGCTCGCCGTCACCGATGGACAACGGCAAGCGGGACGGCTTCGCGCCCAGGCAGCCGGATTCGTAGATCAGCGTCAGGTTCGGCGCGTGCGCGCGGCGGGCCAGGTTCGCCGCCTTGCTCGGCAGGCCGATGCCGACGAAACAGGACATGCCGTCACCGAGCGCGCGGGCGGCCGCGACGCTCATCATCTCGTCGGAGGAGTACTGGGCGCTCATGCCTTCACCCCGGTCAGCTCGTTCAGCCACTTCGTGAACTCTTCGCGATCGCGGCCCACCTCGTCCCACGCCTGGTACGCCGCGTTGTCCCGCTCGTAGTAGCCGGCCGCGTACGACGGCTTCGCGCCGCCCGGGACCTCGGCCACCGCCGTGACCACCCACCCCGGCAGCACGACCGCCCCCGGACGGGGCTCCAGCTCGTCGACGATCTCTTCGACCGTCACCAAAGACCGCTTCGCCGCCAGCACCGCTTCCTTCTGGACGCCGGTGATCCCCCACATCTGGACGTTGCCTTCGCGGTCGGCGCGCTGGGCGTGGACGATCGAGACGTCCGGGTTCAGCGCCGGGACCGCGGTGAGCTGTTCGCCGGTGAACGGGCAGGTGATCGGCTTGATCGTGGCTGTCTGCGCCGGGAGGTCGGTGCCCGTGTAGCCGCGCAGCACCGCGAACGGCAGGCCGGACGCGCCGGCGACGTACCGGTTCGCCATCCCCGCGTGGCTGTGTTCCTCGATTTCCAGCGGCACCGGCCAGTCGTGCTGGACGGCGTCGCGGAAGCGGTGCAGCGAGCCGACGCCGGGGTTGCCACCCCACGAGAAGATCAGCTTGCGCGCGCAGCCCGCGCCGATGAGCTGGTCGTACACGATGTCGGGGGTCATCCGCACCAGCGTGAGACGCCGGCGGCGCTGCCGGATGATCTCCTGCCCGGCGGCGACCGGGATGAGGTGCGTGAAGCCCTCGAGCGCGACGGTGTCGCCGTCGTGCACCAGCCGCGCCACGGCCTGCTCCAGCGACAGCAGCTCCGCCATCACACCCTCCGGATTGTTCGCATCACGCACACTCGTTCTGAAACCGAACATAGCACGGCGACCGGCGAACCGACCAGACGTCTTCCACCCAATGGATGACGCACGCAGGACGAAGGGGACTTTCCCGGGCGAGCAGCGAGAAAGTCGCCCTTCGGAAGAGCGGCCTCAGCCAGCCGTCTCGGCGGCCCTGCGGACGTACTCGTTGCGGAGCCGGATGAGCCGGGGCAGGTACCAGCCGAGCACGGTCCGCTCGGCGACGGTCCCGAGCGGACCGAGCGGGGCAGCGAATTCGACGATGTCGCGCATGACCGTGCCACCGTTCCCGTCCGGCTCGAAGTGGTGGGCGTGGTGCCAGCGCGCGAACGGGCCCGCGACCTGCTCGTCGACGAAGTAACCGGGCGGCTCGCAGGCGCTGATGCGGGAGGTCATCCGCCAGCGCAGCCCGAAGTGCCTGGCCTGCCAGGTGACGGTGTCGCCGAGCCGCATCCGCCCGGAGGTGACGCCGCCGACGGCCCGCTCACCGGAGCCGGCCATCGAGGCGGTGTGCACGTCGACCTCCAGGGAAAGGTCGAAGACGCGCCGGGGAAGCGCCGCGATCCCGGTGGTGACCTCGAAGCGCGGCATACGGCGACGGTACCGCGTGCCCCCGGCCGCCGCCGGTGCCGAAAGGCACTGACGGCGACGGCGGCCGCACCCGCACGGCCGGGGCCGGGCGGCCTTCGTGACCGCGGCGGAGGAGAGCCCGGTGCGGCTAGCGACGTCGACGCGAGAACCGGCCCGTTCGGCGAGGACCGTGGTGAAGAGGTCGCCGCCGCGGGTCTGCGCTGGTCAGCCCTACGCTGTCGGACATGTCGCTCGTCGAACACGACCCCGCGCACCGGCTCTGGCTGCTGCACACCCCCGAGAGCTCGTACGCCTTCCGGCTGGACGCCGACGACCGCCCGCGGCACGTCCACTGGGGCCCGCCGCTGACGCTGACCCAGGCCACGCAGGTCGCCGCGCGCCGCAACCCGGCCGACAGCAGCTTCGACGAGCCCGGCGACGAGCGGCAGGAACTCCCCGCCGAGGGCGGCGCGTTCTTCGGCGTCGCGGCGCTGGCCGTGCGGTACGCGGACGGGACTTCGGCGCTCGAGTGGCGCTACGACGGCTTCGCACTCGAAGACGACACGCTCGTCGTGCGGCTGGCCGACCGGCACTACCCCCTGGCCCTTTCCCTGCACTACCGCGTCCGCGGCGACGTCGTCGAGCGCTGGACGTCGCTGCGGCACACCGGTTCCGAAGAGCCGATCTCGTTGCTGCGCACGGATTCCGCGTCGTGGACGCTTCCCCGGCGCGAAGGCGCGCGGCTGAGCCGGACGTCCGGCGCGTGGAGCGCCGAGTACGGCGTGCTGCGCGAACCGCTGCCGGTCGGCGAAACCACGCTCACCAGTCGCCGCGGCACGTCCAGCCACCAGGTCAACCCGTGGGTGATGCTCGACGCGGGCGACGCGACCGAGACCGCGGGCGAGGTGTGGAGCAGTGCTCTCGCGTGGAGCGGGAGCTGGCGGATCACGGTGGAACGCACGCACACCGGCCGTGTCACGTGGACCGGCGGGTTCGGGCACGAGCACGTCACCTGGCGGCTGCAGCCGGGCGAAACGTGGGAGACGCCGGTGTTCGCCGGGCTCTACGCGGCCGAGGGCTTCGGCGGCACCAGCCGGCGTTGGCACGCCTACGTCCGCGAGTTCGTCCAGCCGCACCCCGCCGAGCTGCGGCCGGTCGTCTACAACTCCTGGGAGGCGACCGGCTGGGACGTCGACGAGCGGACCGAGACCGGCCTGGCCGAGGCAGCCGCCCGCCTGGGGGCGGAACTGTTCGTCATGGACGACGGCTGGTTCGGTGCCCGCACCGGCGACTCGGCCGGGCTCGGTGACTGGATCGCCAACGAACAGCGCTTCCCGCGCGGGTTGCGGCCGCTGGCCGACGCCGTCCACGGGCACGGGATGCAGTTCGGGCTGTGGGTCGAGCCGGAGATGGTCAACCCGGACAGCGACCTCTACCGCGCGCACCCGGACTGGGTGCTGCACATGGCCCACCGGTCCCGCACGACGTTGCGCAACCAGCTCGTGCTGAACTTCGCCCGGCCCGACGTCGCGGAGTGGGCCCACCGGTGGCTCGACCGCCTGGTGGGCGAGCACGGCATCGACTACCTCAAGTGGGACATGAACCGCGCGTTCACCGAGGCCGGCTGGCCGGGCGAGGATGCCGGACGCGTGTGGACCGGCCACGTCCGCGCGGTCTACGCGATCCTCGACCGGCTGCGCGCCGACCACCCGGACCTGCGGATCCAGGGCTGCGCGGGCGGCGGTGGCCGCACCGACCTCGGGATACTCGCGCGCACCGACGAGATCTGGGCGTCGGACAACACCGACGCCGCCGACCGGATCACCATCCAGCACGGCTACGGGCAGCTCTACCCCGCGGGCACGATGTCGGCCTGGGTGACCGACAGCCCGAACCCGGCCACGCACCGGGAGGCGCCGCTGACCTTCCGGTTCCACGTGGCGATGGCCGGCGTGCTGGGCCTCGGCGGTGACCTGCCGCGCTGGAGTCCCGGGGAACTCGCCGAGGCGGCGACGCTCGTGGCGCTGTACAAGGAGATCCGGCCCGTCGTGCAGCACGGCACCATGTACCGGCTGGCGGATCCCGCGGTTTCGGCGCTGACGGCGGTCCAGTACGTGCTGGGCGACGAAGTGGTCGTGTTCTTCTGGCGGCGGCCCACGGAGTTCGCGCGGCCGGTCACCCCGCCGCGGCCGGCCGGGCTGGTGCCGGCCGGGCGCTACCGCGACCAGGACGGCGTCGAGCACCACGGGGCCGTGTTGCTGAGCCACGGGCTCGACGTCGACCTCCCCGGCAGCGGGTACGCGAGCGCGGTGGTGCGGCTGACGCGCGTGGGCTGAATCGTCGGTGGGGTGCCCTAGGCTGTCGAGGTGACCAAGATCGCGGTGACCCGATGGATTCCCGACGACGCGGTGAAACTCCTCGCCGAGGCGGGTGAGGTCGTCGTGTCACCGGCGGACCGGCCGTTGACGCCCGCGGAACTGCACGAGTTCGTGGCCGGCGCGTCGGCCGTGGTCGGGATGCTGCACGACCGGCTCGACGGCGCGCTGGCCGACGCCGCCGGGCCTGGTCTGAAGGTGGTCGCGAACGTCGCCGTGGGGTACGACAACGTCGACGTGCCGGCGCTGGCCGGGCGCGGCATCGTCGTCACCAACACCCCCGGCGTGCTCACCGACGCCACCGCCGACCTCGCCTTCGGGCTCCTGCTCGCCGTCACGCGGCGGCTCGGCGAGGGCGAACGGCTGCTGCGCTCGCGCACGCCGTGGTCGTTCCACCTCGGCTTCCTGCTCGGCTCCGGGCTGCAGGGCAAGGCACTCGGCATCGTCGGATTCGGGCAGATCGGCCGGGCGATGGCGAAGCGCGCCTCGGCGTTCGGGATGTCGATCGTCTACTCAGGACGGTCGAAGCAGGACACCGACGCCGAATTCGTGTCGTTCGACGAGCTGCTGGCCCGCGCGGACGTCGTTTCGCTGCACTGCCCGCTGACCCCCGATACCCGGCACCTCATCGACGCCGCCGCGTTGCGCGCCATGAAACCCGGCGCGTACCTGGTGAACACCACGCGCGGCCCGGTCGTCGACGAAGCCGCGCTGGCCGACGCACTGGAGGCCGGGGAGATCGCCGGCGCCGCGCTCGACGTGTTCGAAAAGGAGCCCGAAGTCGAACCGCGGCTGCTCGGCCGGGACGACGTCGTGCTCAGCCCGCACCTGGGGTCGGCCACGGTCGAGACCCGCACGGAGATGGCCGTGCTGGCCGCGCGCAACGTCGTGGCGGTGCTCGCCGGACGTCCCCCGCTGACGGAGGTGAAGCCGTGACCCGTGTCGTCGTCGCGCCCGACAAGTTCAAGGGCAGCCTCACCGCGGTCGAGGCCGCGGAGGCGATCGCGCTCGGCGTGCGAGACGCCTTGCCGGACGCCGAAATCGTCTCCTGCCCCGTCGCCGACGGCGGGGAAGGCACGCTCGAGGTGCTCGAGGCCGCGGGCGCCCGGATCGTGCGGCTGACGGTTCGCGGGCCGCTCGAGGAACCGGTCCAGGCGCGGTACGCCGTGCTGGACGGCACCGCGTACGTCGAATCGGCGCGCGCGTGCGGCATCGAATTCGTCGAGCCGAGCCCCGCGACAGCACTGGCCGCGCACACCTGGGGCGTCGGCGAGCTCCTGGCGGACGCGCTGGTGCACGGCGCGAAGCGGCTCGTGCTCACGGTCGGCGGCACGGCCAGCACCGACGGCGGGGCCGGGATGCTCAGTGCACTCGGGGCCGGCGTGCTCGACGCGTTCGGCGCACCGGTCGGCCTGGGCGGCGGGACCCTGAAGCGGGTGGCGTCGACCGAGCTGGCCCCGGTGCGGGAACGGCTGGACGGCGTCCCCGTGGCGGTCGCGACGGACGTGACGAACCCGTTGCTGGGCCCGGAAGGCGCGGCGGCGGTGTTCGGGCCGCAGAAGGGGGCGGGGCCGGCGGAGGTGGCGTTGCTCGACGAGGCCTTGGGACGGTGGGCGCACGCGCTGCAGGTCGGCGGCGCCCCGGACGTCACGCGGGTGCCGGGCGCGGGAGCCGGCGGCGGCGTGGCGGCCGGCGCGATCGCCGGGCTGGGGGCGGCGGTGGAGTCCGGGTTCGATCTCATCGCCGGGCTGACCGGGGTCGACGAGGCGCTGGACGGCGCCGATCTCGTCATCACCGGCGAGGGGTCGCTGGACGAGCAGAGCTTGAACGGCAAGGCCCCGGCGGGGATCGCCGACCGGGCGCGGCCGCGGGGGGTGCCGCTGATCGCGTTGGCGGGGCGGATCGAACTCGGCCCCGAGGGGCTGGCCCGGCTGGGGGTGGTGGGGAGCAGTGCGCTGATCGATCATGCGCCGTCGCTGGAGCACGCTCGGAAGCATGCGGCGGAACTGTTGCGGGCTCGTGCCGCGGAGCTGGTTCGCGCTTGGTGGGCCCGGTAGGCGAACCGGCGCCCGCTTCGGCAGGAACCGAAGTGGGCGGCAGCGCTGAGGACACTCGGTGCGAGAACTGGTTCGCGCCGAGAGGGCCGCTAGGCGGGGCACTTGCTTCGCCGCGCCCGAGCTGGCCGCCGACAACAGGCGGCAACCCGCGAAGCTGGCTCACGCCTGATGGGGCCGCTAAGCGAACGGGCGCAGCCGCGGAGCTGGTCGAGCCCCGCGAACCGCCCGACGAACGGACCTTCCGCACCCGAAGGCGAAAGGCCCGTCCGCCGCGGTCAGCTCGTGTGCTGGGGCAGCACGGCGAACGCCACTCCGCCGGTTTCGTCCTCCTGGACGTCGAGCACCTTGTCGTCGAGCAGTGCCGCTGCCTGGGGCTCGAGGAACACCTTCGGGCCCTCGTCCGCACCCAGGACGCTGTCGCCCTCCGCCGGTTCGGGGGCGACCGACAGCGCCAGCTGGGCGCTTTCGCCGTCGGCGTTGTGGACTGCCAGGCGCAGCCCCGCTTCGCCCTCTCCCTGGCTGGTCAGCGCGGTGATCGCCTCGGCGGCGGCTTCGGTCACGGTCAGCATCTTCGGCCTTCCCTTCGTCGCGGTCCGATGCACTGGTGCCCCACGCTAGGGGCGCCCGATCGGACGCGCAGTCTGAGCGGTTCAGCTCTGGCGGGCCGCGCGAATGGCGTCGGCCACCGATTCGCCGGCGTAGTCCGGCCGGGCTCCCACGCCCGGGCTGGAATGCCGGCGGGCGATCGTTTCCTCCGGGGCCACCGGCTCGAAGTCCGGTGGCGCGTCTTCGATCGTCTCGTCGAGCTCCGCCGCCGGCGTCGCCGCGAGCGGGCGTTCCGGAACCGGCTCCGGCTCGGCGTCGGGCACTTCTTCGGACAGCCGCTGGTCCATCGGCTCGCCTTCGCGGATCTCGCGGGGCGTGGTGCCGTAGCGGTTCGCGGCACTCCAGTGCTCAGGTGGCTCGATGCCCTCTTCGAGCGGGTCCACGCGCAGCTCGTCCTCGTCCAGCGCCTCGCTGGGGCTCAGGCTTTGCGGTTCGGCCGAGTCACGGTCACTCACGGGCTGTCTCCTGGCGCGTCGGAAGTGTCATCGCCGGTGACCTACCCCGGCCGGCGGGGCACCGAAACCCCGCGGTGTCACCGGGATCACATTTCTTCAACTGGTTTAACACATTCACAATTTTGTGAACGCAAGGTAGGTTGGGATCATGGCCACCACCAGGTGCGCACCGGAACACCGGCTGCTCGCCACCGACCCGGACCGCCACCACGAGCTCGGCACGCACGCGGCGTGGTACGCCGTCGCCGGCGCGGTGACGACCGGCGTCCAGGCCGTCCTGTTCCTCCTGCTGCGCGACGAGCTCGGGTCGCAGGTGGCGAACCTGGTCGCGATCGGGCTCACCACGGTCGGGAACACCGAGTTCCACCGCCGCGTCACCTTCGCCGGCCGGCGCAGCAACGCCGGGAAACGCCACCTGCAGGACCTGCTCACCTTCGCCTTCTACGCCGGGTACGGCTCGGCCGTGCTGGCCGTTCTCGACGCCGTCGTCGACCGGCCCACGTCGTGGGAAGAAACCGGCACACTGCTGCTGGCCAGCGTGGTCGGCGGGTTCGTGCGGTTCGCCGTGCTGCGCTGGTGGGTTTTCGCGCACCGCACCGAACCGGCCGGGGCCGCGCAGACCGGCTAGCGTCTGCGCACGTGGCGTCGGACGACATCAAGCCCCACGCGGGCGGCACCGAACCGGATTACCGCTTCACGCTGGCCAACGAACGCACCTTCCTCGCCTGGCTCCGCACCGCGCTCGGCCTCCTCGCCGGCGGCGTGGCGGTGCACCAGCTGGTGCCGTCGCCGACCGCGGCGAGCTCGGTGCTCGCCGGGCTGTGCGTCCTGCTGGCCGCTGTCCTCGCCGCAACCGCGTACCCGCGCTGGCGGCGGGTGCAGATCGCCATGCGGGCCGGGGAACCACTGCCGCGGAGCTGGATGATCGTGGCACTGACCGGCGGGCTGCTGGTGCTCATCGTCGCCGCGGCCGTGCTGCTGGTGGTCTCGTGAGTGACACCGCAGGACAACGGACGGTGACGGCCGGAAAAATCGCTCCGGCGGCCGGGGATCCCCGGCCGGCCACCCGGCCCGGCGCCGGCGAGGGCCCGCTTCGGTCGCGAATACCGCCGGTTCGCGATTATCGCGACGTCAAAAGTACCGCCATCCGCCCGCAAGCCCGGCCGTGACCACCCCCGCCGGCGCCCAGGCCGAGCGTACGGGGCTCGCCTGGCGGCGGACCGCCTTGGCGTCCGCCGCCTGCACCGTACTGCTCCTGCACTCCGCCGCCCAGCGCCATTGGGGTCTCACCCTGGTCCCGGTTTTGCTCGCCGCCGGGGCATCCGTGCTGCTCGCAGGCATCGGGATGCGCCGCGAACGGGCCTTGCGCGCCACCGAACCGGGACCGCCGAGCCGCCTGCTGCCCGCGATCGCGTCGCTCGCCGTGACCGCGACGGCCGCTTCCGTGGTCATCTTCCACTGACGAGTGAACTCGGCACATCCTGAAACCGATTAATCGCAATGTGCGCGGCCGGGTCGCGGGAACATCACGGTCGCTCCTGCTAACGGGGTATTGGTGGTTGAAATCTGGACTGACCCACCCGGAGGTGCTTACGATTACCCAGCGTCGCACGGAGCGCAGATGAGCCCCCAACTCCTGGAGCATCTGCGATAGATCAGTTACGGAGTGTTGAACCCCCGGCAGCGACGGTCGAGGGTCGGCCGGGGAGACGACCATGACAGCACCGCCGAGGACCACCGAAGTCACCGCTTCCGCACTTCGCGATTATCGAACTCCCGAGTCATTGCCCCGCCCCGGCGGGCGGCTCACCAAGGAGGATCTCGATCCTCTCGTGAAGGACGCGGGCGCGGGCAATCCGGCCGCCATCCACTCCCTGATCCAGATGATCGAGCCGGTGGTGGTCCGCTACTGCCGGGCCCGCATGGGGGGCCGCGATCTCTCCTACCTGTCGGCCGACGACGTCGCCCAGGAAGTCTGCCTCGCTGTGCTCAAGGCGCTGCCCGACTACCAGGACCGCGGCGGCTCCTTCCTCTACCTGGTGCACGCGATCGCCGCGAACAAGGTCGCCGACGCCTACCGCGCCGTCGCCCGCGACCGCTCCGAGCCCGTTCCCGAGCTCCCCGAGCGCCCGCTGGTCGGCAACGAACCCGAGACCCACGCCCTGCACCTCGACCTCGGCGCCCGCCTCGGCCGGCTGCTCGCCACCCTGCCGCGCGTGCAGCAGGAGATCCTGACCCTGCGCATCGCGGTCGGCTTCTCGGCGACCGAAACCGCCGAAGCGCTCGGGATCTCCCCGGGCAACGTCCGCGTCACCCAGCACCGCGCCCTGACCCGGCTGCGCGGCCTGATCCGCGACGACGAGTTCTGACGGACCACTCCAGCGGCGGGCGGGGTCACCTCTTCTACCCCCTGGAGGAGGTGGCCCCGCCCGCATCCAAGCCGTAGGTCGCGCGGGCGTTGTGCTCGAAGACGGCCAGGCGCTCCGCGTCCGACAGCGAGCCCGTCAGGGCGATCGCCGCGTCCAGGACCAGCTCGTAGGACGCCGCCAGTTCGCAGACCGGCCAGTCCGAGCCGAACAGCAGGCGCGACGGGCCGAACACCTCGAGCACGTGGTCCACGTACCGGCGCAGGTGCGCGACCTCCCATCCCGACCAGTCCGCCTCCGTGACCAGCCCGGACAGCTTGCACACGACGTTCTCGCGCCCGGCCAGCGCGGCCACGCCCGACGCCCACGGCTCCCACTCCCCCACCGCGATGGGGGGCTTCGCCGCGTGGTCCAGGACCAGGCGCAGCTCCGGCAGCCGCAACGCCACTTCGGTCGCCGCCGGCAGCTGGGGCGAGCGGACCAGCAGGTCGAACACCAGACCCGAGGCCGCCACCGTGCTCAACCCGGCCATCACCGCGGGGCGCAGCAGCCAGTCCTCGTCCGGCTCGGTCTCCGCCTGGTGCCGGATCCCGACCAGCGGGCCCCGCTCGGCCAGCTCCGCCAGCCGGTCCGCGACGTCCGGGGCCGTCAGGTCCACCCAGCCGACCACGCCCGCGATCACCGGCTCCGCCGCCGCCGTCGCGAGGAACTCCTCGGTCTCCTCGGCCGAGGAATCCGTCTGGACCAGGACGGTCGCGTGCACCCCCGCCGCCTTCGTCACCGCGCGCAGGTCTTCGACCGTGTAGGGGTGGCGGATCGGATCCAGCGCCTCCCCCGCCATCCACGGGTACTCGCGCCGGGACGGGTCCCACAGGTGGTGGTGGGCGTCGATCATGTGACTCCTTCGGCGATGACGACGTCGGCGCGCAGCAGTCCCGCGTCGACCAGCTCGGTCCACAGCGCCGGTGGCACGACGGCCCGCGCCCGCCGCGCGTTGACGCCGACCTGCTCCGGATCATGCGCGCCGACGACCACCGACGCCACCGCCGGATGCGCCATCGGCAGCGCCAGCGCCGCTTCCGGCAGCTCGACGCCGTGCCGCGCGCAGATCTCCGCGATCCGGCCGGCCCGCTCGACCAGCTCCGGCGGCGCCTCGGCGTAGTCGTAGACGCGGCCCGGCTCGGCCGTCGCCAGTATCCCGGCGTTGAACGCGCCGCCGGCGACCACCGCGACGCCGCGCTCGGTGCACAGCGGGAACAGCTCGTCCAGGGCCGGCTGGTCGAGCAGCGTGTAGCGGCCGGCCACCAGCACGACGTCCGGATCGGTGCGGCGGACGAACTCGGCCAGCATCGGCGCCTGGTTCATCCCCGCCCCGAACGCGCGGATCACGCCCTGGTCCCGCAGCTCGCGCAGCGCCGGGAACGCTCCGCGCAGAGCGTCCTCGAAGTGGTCGTCGGGGTCGTGGACGTACACGATGTCGATGCGGTCGAGCCCCAGCCTGGTCAGGCTCTCCTCGAACGACCGCAGGACGCCGTCGCGGCTGAAGTCCCACCGGCGCTTGTACGCGGCAGGCACGGCGAAGCCCTGGTCGTCCCGCTTGCCGGCGCCGTCCGGGTTCGGCTCCAGCACGCGGCCGACCTTCGTCGAGAGCACGTACTCGTCGCGCGGGAACGAGCGCAGCACCGTGCCGAGCCGGTTCTCCGACAGGCCGAGGCCGTAGTGGGGGGCGGTGTCGAAGTAGCGGATGCCCTCGTCCCACGCGCGCCGGACCGTCGCCTCCGCGGTCTCGTCGCTGATCGCGTGGTAGAGGTTGCCCAGCTGCGCGCAGCCGAGCCCCAGCGGGGACAGGGACAGTTCCAACGCCGTCACTCCTTCACCGGCAGTTCCCAGACCAGCCCGAGGCCGGTGTCGCCGCCGGAGTAGTCGTCCTCGACGGCCAGCAGCTCGGCCATCCTGGCCTGCCAGGGCACGTTCGCGGGGTGCTCCCGCAGCGCCGCGCGCATCGCCTTGTAGTCGTCGACTTCGAGGACGTGGAACAGGTCGAGCCCGTCACGCCAGATCCGCCAGGAGTGGACGCCGGCTTCGCGGAGGGCGGCGTCGAGCCCGGGTGGGATGACGGCGTGGACGGACTCGTACTCGGCCTCTTTGCCGGGCTTCAGCCTGGTGTGGAGAGCCACTCTTTCGTAGCCACCGGGTGGTGTGGCCTGGTGGGTCATGACCCCTCCTTCGCCGGGACATGGCACGCTGGGGAGTAACACTCAAACATCCGAGGTCTGTTGCAGGGAAGGGCGGACACGATGCCCGTCACCGATGTCGCGATCGACAAGATCAAGGACATGATCATCTCCGGCGAGCTGGCACCGGGTGACCGGCTGCCCAAGGAGGCCGAGCTGGCCCAGCGGCTCGGGCTTTCGCGCAGCTCCCTGCGGGAGGCCGTGAAGGCGTTGTGCCTGATCCGGGTGCTCGACGTCCGCCAGGGCGACGGCACGTACGTCACCAGTCTCGAGCCCAACCTGCTGCTCGACGCGATGACGTTCGTGGTCGACTTCCACCGCGACGACACCGTCCTCGACTTCCTGGCCGTGCGGCGGATCCTGGAACCCGCCGCGACCGGGCTGGCCGCGTTGCACATGAGCGACGAGGACATCGCGGACCTGGGCGCGCTGCTCGGGGAGCTGGAGGACTCCCCGACCGTCGAGGCGCTGGTCGCCAACGACCTGCAGTTCCACCGCAAGATCGCCGACGGCTCCGGCAACCCCGTGCTCTGTTCGCTGCTCGACAGCCTCTCCGGGCCGACCGCGCGCGCCCGGATCTGGCGCGGCCTCACCCAGGAGGGCGCGGTCGCGAAGACCCGCGAACAGCACTCGGCGATCTACGAGGCCATCGCCGCGCGCGAGCCGGAACTGGCGCGCTCGTGGGCGACCGTGCACGTCGCGGGCGTGGAGCAGTGGCTGCGCAACGCGCTGGGCACCGCGGACGACCCGACGACCCCCGACCTGACCGCCGAAGCCTCGTAGCCGCACACTCACCTCCCTGCCGTCGTGAGTGGTAATTCGGGTTCTAACCCGAATTACCACTCACGACCCCTTTGCAGCCGGAACGGTCGTACAGAGAAAGTATAGAAATCTTCCGTACCTTGGCGGCAACCGGCGGCAGGGGGCCGCCGGGCCAGGGGGTAAACCATGACACTCGATCGACGGAACCTGCTCAAGCTCACCGCGGGCGCTGCTGCCGTTGCGGGGACGGCCGTGCTCACCGGGACCGGGATCGCGATGGCGGACACCGGGACCGCGTCGGCGGACACCGGGCTGCCGCCCGTCCCGGGGATGCTCGGAGACCGCCGCGCCAACGAACTCTGGTACCAGCTCGACGAAATCTCGCTGTACCACCAGGCGCAGGACGTCCAGGACGCCTACGCCGTGCTCTTCCCGTTCATCCAGCAGAACGCTCCGGAAGGCCTGTACGCAAAGTGGCGGGAGCTGAGCCGGGAACCGGGTTACCCGAACAACTACGCCGAGTTCGTCAAGCCGATCGAACAGCCGCTGCGGACGCTCTCGACGCTGCAGCTCGACAATTTCGACCGCTTCTACCGCGGTGACGAAGCCGGTCTGGTCAAGGCCTTCGCCGCCTTCGGGCAGGGCATCCTCTTCGACCCGCGGCGGGCGCCGGAAGAGTCGGAAGTGCACACCATGAACGGCAACCCACCGGGCGGCTACCACTTCTGGCACTCCATCCTGCGCGCGCAGATGGTCCTGGGCATCGACCGGCACCGGTGGGCGCGGATCCACCCCCTGGTCGGCTTCGGGTGGGCGCTGCAGTCCATCGCGAAACCCGACCACCGGCACGCCAACCCCGGCCTGCCGCGCGATCAGGTGCGCGCGCTGGCCCGGTACTGGCTGCCGCGCTCGTCCGCCGAACTCGACCAGGACTTCCAGTCGGCGCCCTACCCCGCCTGAGCGTCCAGCACCCGCTGGTACGCCGCCCGCAGCGTGGGGCCCGGGGCGATCCCGAGGCGCTCGTCGAGGAGGCGGCGGCCCCGGTGGTACACCGCGATCGCGTCCGCCGGCCGTCCGCTCGCGCAGAGCGCCGCCATGAGCAGGGCCCGCGCGCGTTCCCGCATCGGGTGATCGAGGACGAGCGCGGTCGCGTCGGGCACCGCGCACAGGTGGTCGCCCGACGCGATCTCGGCTTCGATCCGGCCCTCCAGCGCGGCCAGCCGCAGTTCGTCGAACCGCGCCGCTTCACCCGCGCGGAGCGGTTCGGCGACGTCGGCGAGCACCGGACCGCGCCACAGCGCCAATGCGGCGCGGAACAGCTCGGCGGCGCGGCCGGGGCAGCCCGCCCGCAGCTCGTCGTGTCCCGACGAGGCGAGCCGTTCGAACTCCTCGGCGTCGACGATCCCGCCGGGCGTCAGCAGGTAGCCGCCGCCCGTCCGGACGAGCCGCGCCGGCCGGCCGAGCGCGGTCCGCAGCCGGGAGACGTAGGTGCACACCTGCGCGTCGACCGTCGACGGCCGCACGCCGTCCCACAGCAGCGAAATCAGCCGTCCGTCGGGCACCACCCGCCCACGGGCCAGCAGCAACGCCGCCAGCAGCGTCCGCGGCTTGCGCCCGCCGAGCGCGGCCGGGCGGCCGTCGGCGCGCGACACCGCCAGCGGCCCGAGTATCCGGAACTCCATGCACCCACCCCGTTCCCACCGTACGCGGATCGACACCGACGGCACAGGAAAGTCTCAGACCGCCCACAGGTTCGGCGCGGATCATGGACACGAGGGGATGAGGAGGCCGCGATGAGCACCACACGTCCGGGTTACCCGCGCTGGCACACCGCGAGCGCGCAGGGGCCGCGCTCGCTCAACGCCGACGCCGTCGGTGCGTACGCCGCTGCCGGCGGGCCCGGCATCGCGTTCGCCCTCGCCGACGGCGTCGGCGACGATCCCGCCGCCGCGCGGGCCGCCCGCACCGCCGCCGCGGCCGCGGCGCGCACGCCGGTCCACAAAGGACCGATCGAGGCCGTCCTCGCCGCGCAGCGCGCGGTTCGCGAGCAGACGCTCGGCGACGCCGTGCTCGTCGTCGCCATGCCGGCCGCCCACGGCGGGTACCACATCGCCTGGGTCGGCGACGCCCGCGCGTACTCCTGGGACGGCACCACGCTGAGCCGCCTGACCACCGACCACACGCTCGCCGAGTTCTTCCGCGCCCGCCACCAGCCGGTGACACCGCGGATGGAGCACGTGGTCACGACCAGCGTCCGCACGGCCGAGGCGCACGAGATCGGCACGGCCGAGACCACCGGCACGGGCCTGCTGCTGACCAGCGACGGCGTGCACAAGCCGCTCACCGGCAGCGGCATCCGTGCCGTGCTGGGCCGGCCCGGCACGGGCGCCGCCGAACTCGTGGAAGCCGCACTCACCCGCGGCGGCTCGGACAACGCGACGGCCCTCTACGTCGAACCCTTGAAGGTCGAACTCGCGAGGACCGAGCCCCTGGAGGCGGCCGACAGCACCACGGTCCGGTTTCCCGTCGCCGCGTGAACCCCAAGGGCTGGCTCGTAACCCGGTCACCGGTGTGTCCACCGGTTTGAGCACGACCGCCTTCTCCGGGGCCGTCACCATCTCGGCGAACGCCCCCGCCTGCCGGAACCGAGCCGCGCCGAGTACCGCCTCGACGACTCCGGCGAAGCCGTGCCCCATCGCCCGGGGAAAGGAGCGGCCGGTCATCAGCTTCAGCTCGCCGTTGCGCAGCTTCCAGTCCAACGGGTTGGAAGCCGCCGCTCGGACGCGGACGAGGACCTCACCCGGACCCGGGCGTGGTGGCTCGAACTCGGCGAGCCGCATCACCTCCGGGCCGCCGTAGCGGTCGTATTGAAGGCGCTTTACGAGGCGTATTCGTTCGAGATCTCGGTGGCGTAGTTCTTCCAGAGCGGTTTCATGGTCTCGGCGTTGACCGGCTGCCCGGAATCGATCATGGCCTTGAAGTCACGGAAGTACTGCACATACAGGTCCGGCGTGAAGGTGTTCAGCATGACCGCGTTCTCGTCGCCGACGTTGGCGAACGTGTGCGGTGCCCCGGTCGGCACGATGACCCAGGTGCCCGGCCCGGCGTCGTAGTGGTCCTCGCCGACGGTGAACCGGAAAGTTCCCGCCAGCACGTAGAAGCCCTCGTCGTGCTGGGCGTGCCGATGCTGCAACGGGCTCGGGGTGCCCGGCGGAATGGTGACCTCGGCGAACCCCAGCCGGTGGCCGGTGTGCTCGCCGTTCTCCAGGATGCGGATCTGCTGTGCCCCGCTGCCGAGGATCTCGCCCTCACCGGGGCGGACGATGTTCACCTTCGCCACGACTTCTCCTCTTGCTGTTGCCTGCCTTGGTCACCACCATCCTTTCCCGGGCCGACCGTGCGCGTCTTGGTCGTCGGTGCACGGTTGCTGGTTACCAGTGCGCGGGCGTTGTAGCCGTACGTCGCCTTGAAGAGCTTGCTGAAATGGGTGGGATCGGAGAATCCCCACCGGGCGGCCACGGCGGTGACAGTACGTCCGCTTCCGGTGAGCTCGGCTCGGCAGCGCTCCAGGCGGCGACGGCGGATCAGGGCCGCGACGGTGAGCGGCTGGTCCTCGAACAGCTTGTGCAGCCGGCGTACCGAGATGTGGTGGGCGGCGGCGATGCTGGGCGGGGACAGATCGGGATCGGCCAGCCGGGCCTCGATGTAGCCGGTGATCCGATCCCGCAGCCGCTCGTCCGGGGCCGGTTGTCCGTCGCCGAGCCGGGCCTCCAGTGCGACCGCGATCAGCTCGACGACGGCCGCCGCCGACCGCAGCGCCTCCGCCTGGCGGAACCCGGTCGCCGACCGCGCCGACTCCCGGGCCAGCACGGAGACGAGAGCACCCGGGCCGTGGCTGCCGTCGATGCGTACGCCGATGAGCCGGTCGATCTGCGCGGGCCGGATCCGAAGCTCCCGGCGCGGAACCAGGATGGTGACGTGCGCCGCGGCGGTGCTCTCGAACCGGACCGTACGCGTGGGATCGAGCAGCACCAGGTCGGTCGGCCCGAGTTCGGCTTCGCCGCGCCCTTGCTCGATCCGCGTCCGGCCCCAGGTCATCACCTTGACCGCCAGGTTCTCGCCGTCGGAGGCGTCGCGCTCCCGCCCGAAACAGGCGCTCTCTGGCGTCTCGAGGGAGACCAGCCGCAGCGGCCCGAGGTCGCGGGTGGCGATCCGGCCCCGGAAGCCGGCCCCGGCCAGCTTGTTGACCAGCGGCGGAAACCCGCTGGCGGCCAGCTCGTCCTGGAATGTCTCAAGGTTGCCGATCACCGGTCAACGATAACGGCGACACTTCTGCTCAGGCACCATGATCGACGATCACCTAGGCGGCGCGCTTCAGCTGCCGGTACTCCCGCAGCACCAGGACGATGATCACGACGTCGAGCGCGGCGAAGAACGGCAACGCGATCGAGTGGGTGTGCACCGCGCGGAAGATCTCGTAGACGACGAACGCGGCGAGGACGACCGCCGCCACGGGGTAGGCGCGGACGATCTTGCGCGCCAGTGCCCACACGAGACCGAGCTTGATCAGCCCGTGGGCGAGCAGGTACGCGACGGCGAACGTCTTCGTGTCGCCGTGGAGGAAGTTCTCCGTCGCCGACTCGAGGTGGCGCGCGAGCGTGCCCGAGGGGTCGCCGAGCAGGTCGCGGGTGATCACGGCGTGGGTGAATCCGCTGACGGCCGCCGCCGGGACGAACGCGAGGACCAGCGCCCCGACGACCTGCAGTGCGCCGTCGAGGCCCTTGAGTGCGATCGCGATGCGGAAGAAGCGCTCGGTCGCCGTCGGTTTTTGGTCGGACATGCCTCCAGCTCAGCAGATACGGCGGAGTGGCGCACGGGGAGGCCCCCGCCGGGTGATCATCACGCCGAGCTTCGCCGAGGGCCCGGTCAGGCGCGGTCGTGGAGGGTGACCTGGTAGCCGTCGGGGTCGGCGAAGGTGAAGGTCCGGCCGAAGGGCCCGTCGATCGGCGCCGAGACGATGGGGTGACCGTCGGCGGCGAGAGCGTCGTGAATGACCTGGACGTCGGTGGCGTGGAGCCAGATCGCGGCACCGATGCCGGGCTGGGCGACGGATGCGAGATCGGTGCCGGGAACGACGTCGCGGAGGGCGAACGCGATCGGCTTCGTCTCGAAGACGACCGCGTGCGGAGGTCCGGCCGGCGAGCGGACGAGGCCGAGGTACCGCTCGTAGAACGCCTGCGAAGCGTCGAGGTCGCGCGCTTGGAGCGAGATGAAGTCGGGGCCGGTGACGGGCATGGTGCTGCTCCTTCTTTCCGTGTCAGTGTTCTGACACGGGCGACTCTATGTCAGAATCCTGACATGAGTCAAGACGGTGTCGACCTGCAGACGTCACTGGGCTACCTGCTGAAGGAGGCGTCGAGCGCACTCCGCGCGGCCATGGAGGAGGTGCTGCGGCCGCTCGGGATGAACGTGCCGCGCTACTCCTGCCTCGAACTGCTGGCCCAACGACCGGGCCTGTCGAACTCCGAGCTCGCGCGCGGCGCGTTCGTGACCCGGCAGTCGATGAACGTGCTGCTCCAGACCCTGGAACGCGAGGGCTACGTGACCAGGCCCGCGGAGGCACCCGTCGGGAAGGCCCTTCCCACGCGGCTCACGCCCCGCGGCAGGCGGAGCCTCGAGAAGGCGACCGTGGCGGTCCGGTCCGTCGAGGTCAGGATGCTGGCCGGCCTGACCGGGACCGAGCAGTCGGCCGCGTTCCGGATCCTGCAGAGCATGATCCGCTCCCTGCGCGACGGCGAGGACGGCCCGCTCAAACCTGGTGCGTGACGTGCCCGCCGAGGATCGTCGCCGTCACCGGGAGGGCGCGCAGGTCCGCCGGCGAGAGCGCCGACGGGTCCGCCGCCGTCACCACGAGGTCCGCGATGTCCCCCACCACCACCCCGCGCCGGCCGCCGGACGAGGCCGCCAGTGCTTCCGTGAACGGGATCGCCTGCTCCGGGTGCCACGGCGGACGGTCGTCGTCCGTGCGGGAAATCGCCGAGGCCATTCCGTCCCACGGGTCCAGCGGGGCCACCGGGGCATCCGAGCCGAACTCCAGACGCGCCCCGGTCTCCAGCAGCGACCGGTAGGGGAACGCCCGCGAAGTGCGCCCGTGCCAGTGCCGGTCGGCGACATCGCGGTCGTCCGGCTGGTGCGCCGGCTGGACGCCCGCGATCACCCCCAGCGAAGCGAACCGCGGGACGTCGTCCGGGGAAAGCAGCTGAGCGTGCTCGATGCGGCCGGGACAGCCGACCTCCTCGAACGCGTCCAAGGCGATCGTGTTCGCCCGGTCGCCGATCGCGTGGACCGCCGGGAGCAGTCCGTGGTCGAAAGCCCGCCGCAGCAACGGAACCAGCGCGGACGGCGGCAGTTCCAGCGATCCCGGGGAATCCCCGCCCGGATACGGGTCGTGGCAGTAGGCCGTGCGGGTGTTGAGGGACCCGTCGACGAAGAGCTTGAACGGCCCGACCGTGAGCAGCCCGCCGGAGTCCGGCAGCACGTCGCCCGTGCGGTGGCCGCGCTCGATGGTCTGGTCCAGGAGGTGCTTCGCGATCACGCAAGAGATCCGCGCGGCCGGAGCGCCCCGGCGCGTCCAGTCCGCCACCGTGTCCGTGTACTCGTAGTCGACGATCTGCGTCACGCCCCGCGCGGCCGCCGCGGAAACCGCTTCCGCCACCCACCGGTCCTGGACGTCGATCGCCGCGGTCGGCAGCTGGGCCGTCGCGCTCATGCAGTCGCCCTCCAGGAGCACGCCCGTCGGGTGCTCGCGGCCGATCAGCTTCAGCGCCGCCGGACTCAGCCACAGGGTGTGCAGGTCCGCGCTGAACAACGCGACCGCGCGCCCGGGCAACGCCCGCTGCAGCAGGTCCTTGTGCGGCTTGTCCGGCCACAACCCGTCGCGGAATCCCGCGCCCACGACGAGTTCCGCCTGCGGCGCGGGCGTCGCCAGCAGGTGCGCGAGCAGCAGCTCGATCGCCTCCGCCGCCGACCGGGCCGCGTCCAGCGGGATGCGCCGCCGGAACGTCGCCCACTGCAGGAGGTGGACGTGCGCGTCGACCAGCCCCGGCAGCAGCGTCCCGCCGTGACCGTCGACCACGCGCGCGGCGAACCCCGCGGAGCCCGGTTCGGTGATCGACGTGACCCGGCCGTCGTTCACCCGGACGTCGGCGAGGCCGCCGCCGAGCCCCGGCCGAACCCGGCGCAGCAGGAGATCATCCATGCGAACCACCTTGCCAGCCCCGCCCGTCCGGGTGAAGCACAGCGTGAGATGGGAAATAACCGGGTATCCACTACCGTTGTCACCACTGGCAGCCGTCGCCCGCCGAAGGGTCAGGGCCGGTCCATGGGCGCCGCCTTCACAAGCCGCGCAGGGTTCGACTCCCTCGGTTGCCGCGCACGAATCCCGGGGCGAGGCCGGTACGCGGAATGCGCGTACCGGCCTCGCCTCGCGGTGTCTCCTGGTGGGTCGAACCCCAGCCCCCGCCGGGAGCGGTTCCCCGAACCCCGGCCGTGGTCCCGTTCGCAGGTTCCCCCCACCGCGTTACCAGACCAGCCGGATGGCGGTGTCGCGGCGCCGGGCGGCCATAAAGGCGCCGATTTCACGGGAAACGGGCGCTTCCGGTGACCGCTCAACCGGTCAGCGCATTAGGCCATTTGGCTCGCAACCAATTGCGGTCTATGGGCTAACTGTCTGATTGCTGCCGGAGATCTCACCCTGTGTACTGCTCGGACGCACATCTTCACGAAGGGTCGTTTCAGTGGAACAGCACAGATCGCGCTGGAGACGGCGGGCCGGGATCACCATCCTCGCCACCGCACTCGGTGCCTCCGTCCTCGGCGTCGCGGTCCCGGTGGCCTCCGCCCAGCAGGCCCCGCCGACCAACGGCGCGGCCGACGGCAAGACCCTCGACGAACACGACCGCGCGCTCGTCGCCGAAGCCGAGAAGGCCGGGAAACCCGACGTCACGCTGCTGATCGCCGCGGAAAAGGGGCAGACCGGCACCGCCGTGAACGAGCTCGAGGCCCTCGGCGGCGTCGTCCAGTCCACCGACACCAAGCTCGACTACGTCAAGGTCAGCATCCCGACCGGCAAGGCGGAGAAGGCCGCGAAGCTCAAGTCGGTGAACGCCGTCGACGTCGACGGGCTCATCGTGCGCGACGACCCGAAGCCCGAGGGCGCCACCACCCCGCTGCCGCAGCCGGCCCCGGGCAAGAACACCCCGCGCGTCAACCCGTACCTGCCGACCGGGGACACCTACGCGGCCCAGTTCGGCCAGGTCCTGCCCAACTGGGACGGCAAGGACGCCACGGTCGCCGTGCTCGACTCCGGTGTCGACCTCGACTCCCCCGCGCTGGCCACCACCAGCCACGGCGAACGCAAGATCGTCGACTGGTACAACGCCAACGCCACCAACTCCGGCGACGGCACCTGGGTCAAGCAGTCCACCCAGACCTACACCGGCACCTTCACCGCGAACGGCAAGACCTGGACGGCCCCCGCGACCGGCGGCCCGTACACGTTCGGCGTGTTCGGCGAGACCGCGGGCGACCTCGGCGCCGCGGACAGCGAGACCGGCGGTGACATCAACCGCGACGGCGACCGCGCCGACTCGTGGGGCGTGCTGCTCGACCCGGCGACCAAGGAGGTCCGGGTCGACCTCAACGGCAACGGTGACTTCACCGACGAAAAGCCGATGACCGACTACAACAAGAAGTACGACGTCGGCTTCTTCGGCACCGACAACCCGGCGACCGACATCGCCGAGCGGATGGCCTTCGTGGTCCAGACCGACAAGCCGGGCTTCGTCGGCATCGGCATCGCCGGCGCGGAGCACGGTTCGCACGTCGCGGGCATCGCCACCGGCAACGACCTGTTCGGCGGCAAGATGGACGGCGCCGCTCCGGGCGCGAAGGTCCTGGCCGTCAAGGTCTGCCTCACCAGCGCCGGCTGCACCTCGTCCGGCCTGATCGACGGGGTCGTCTACGCGGCCAGCCACGGCGCCGACGTCATCAACATCTCGATCGGCGGCCTGCCGGCCCTCAACGACGGCAACAACGCCCGCGCGGAGCTCTACAACCGCACGATCGCCGAGTACAACGTCCAGATCTTCATCTCGGCGGGCAACAGCGGCGCCGGGGCGAACACCGTCGGCGACCCGTCGGTGGCCACGGACGCGATCTCGGTCGGCTCGTACATCACCAAGGAGACCTGGCTGGCGGACTACGGCTCGGTCACCAAGAACCCCGAGTCGATGCACCCGTTCTCCTCGCGCGGCCCGCGTGAGGACGGCGGTTTCAAGCCGGACATCATCGCGCCCGGCGCGGCCATCGCCACCGTCCCGCGGTGGACGGCGCCGAGCCCGGTTCCCGGCACCTACACCCTGCCCGCCGGCTACGCGATGCTGCAGGGCACGTCGATGGCGGCGCCGCAGGCGACCGGCGCGGCGGCGCTGCTGGTGAGCGCGTACAAGGCGACGCACAACGGCCAGCGGCCGCCGGTGGCGCAGCTGCGCGCGGCGATCAAGTCGACCGCACGGTTCGTGCCGGGCATCGGCGCGTACGCCCAGGGCGCGGGGCTGTTCAACGTCCCCGCCGCCTTCGTCGCGCTTTCGCTCAACCCGAAGCCGGACACGGTTTCGACGTCGGTCGAGGTGCACACCGTCCAGTCGGGCCTGCTGGCCACGCCGAACACGGGCGTGGGCATCCACGACCGCGAGGGCGTGGCCACGGGCAAGGCCTACACCCGGACCTACACGATCACCCGCACCACGGGTTCGGCGCACCCGGTGCCGTACTTCGTGCGGTGGGTCGGCAACGACGGCACGTTCAACTCCGGTGGCACCGTGGTGCTGCCGCTGAACACGCCGGTGAAGTTCGACGTGAAGATCAACCCGAAGAGCGCAGGGGTCCACTCGGCCCTGCTCTACCTGGACAACCCGCTGACCATCGGCATCGACGTGCAGACCCTCAACACGGTCTTCGCGCCGCAGGAGTTCGTCGCCGGCAAGGGTTTCCAGGTCGACGTCGCGGGCAAGGCCGCCCGCAACCAGGCGACCAGCTACTTCGTGCGGGTGCCCCAGGGCGCCAGCGCGCTGAAGGTGGACCTGGACGCCGGCGGCGGCGCCGCGGGCAAGGGCCAGGTGCGGTTCCTGCGGTACGACCCGACCGGGGTCCCGGCCGAGGCCAGCACCGCGACGACCGCGTGCTACCTGCCCGACGCGGGTGCGGGCTGCGCCGGCGGCACGCCGACCAGCCGGACCATCGCCAACCCGCTGCCGGGTGTGTGGGAGATCGTCGTCGAAGCGCGGCGGACGTCCGATGTGGACGAAGCGCCGTACAAGCTGTCGGCTTCGGTGCTGGGCACGGCGATCTCGCCGAACCCGGACACCATCCCCTCGGCCACGCCGGGCACGCCGATCGCGCGGTCCTACACCGTGCAGAACACGCTCGGCGCGTTCACCGGCAAGCTGACCGGCACCACGCTGGGCAGTGCCAAGACGCAGCGGCCGACGATCACCGAAGGCACGCAGCAGCAGTACCAGATCGCGGTGACGCCGGGTTCGACGTCGCTGACCGCCACGATCGGCAGCCCCGCCGTCGTGGGCACGGACCTCGACCTGGTGCTCTACAACTGCACGACCGGGTCCTGCGTGCAGGCGGGCGTCAGCGCGGACGGCGACTCCGAGGAGTCGGTGACCGTGCCCAACCCGGCGCCCGGTGTGTGGGTCGCGCTCGTCGACGGGTACGCGGTGCCGGGCGGCACCACCGCCTACGACTACCTCGACGTGTTCAGCAACCCGGCGTTCGGTTCGGTCGCGGTGACCGACGCGAACGCCCTGCGCGCGTCGGGCAGTTCGTGGACGGTGCCGGCGACGGTGACCCCCCTGGTCGCCCCCGCGTCGGGCCGGATCCTGCGCGGTCAGCTGACCGTGCAGACCGACACCGGCGTCACGGTCGGCTCCTCGCTGGTGCAGATCCTCGCGGTGAGTTAGGCCGGTGAGTTAGCGCGGCTTTGGCTCGGTGCAAGCTGTCGTGAGTGGTAATGAGGGTTCTAACCCTCATTACCACTCACGACGCCCGGGTGAGGAACGGCGCCGGATCGGCGAGGACCCGGTGGACCACCCGGCCGGCCGCGCCGAGCGTGGCCGCGTCGCCGCCCAGGCGGGAGGCTGACAGGACAGGGGGCGTGCCGCGGAGGCCGCCGAGACGCGTCGCCAGCACCTCCGAGACCGGCCCGGACAGCCACGGGTACAGCTGGGTGAACACCCCGCCCAGCACGATGCGGTCCAGGTCCAGCAGGTTCACCGCCGACGTCAGCGCGATGCCGAGGGCGCGCCCGGCCGCCGCGCACGCCGCCAGCGCCGTCTCGTCGCCCCGCTCGAGGGCGGCCAGCAAAGCCGGCACCGACGGCACGTTTCCCGCCGCCAGCAACGCCTCCTGCCCGGCGTAGGTCTCCAGGCACCCGCTGCCGCCACAGCGGCACAGCGCGCCCTCCGGGGCCACGACGACGTGCCCCAGCTCGCCGGCCAGGCCGGTCGCACCGGAGAACAGCGTGCCGTTCACGACCAGGCCGGCGCCGATGCCGATTTCGCCGGACACGTAGAGGAAGTCGCGTTCGCCGTCGCCGTACCAGAGCTCGCCGAGCGCCGCGAGGTTCGCTTCGTTGTCCAGCTCGACCGGGACGGGCAGCCGCAGCAGGTCGGCCGGGCGGACGTCCTGCCAGCCGAGGTTGGGGGCGCTGAACAGGACGCCGTCGCCGACCGGGCCGGACACCGCCAGCACCGCACCCGCCACCTCCAGCCCGAGCCGGTGAGACTCGGTGAGGGCGTCCGTGGCCAGTGCCTGCAGCTCCCCCAGCACCTTCTTCGGCCGGGAGCCGCGGTTGTCGCGGTCACGGCGGGCGGCGAACCGGACACCGCCGGTGAGGTCGAGCACGCGCACCGCGAGGTAGTCGACGTTGATCTCCAGCCCCAGCGACGCCACGCGGGCCCCGCTGAGCACGACCGCCACCCCCGGCCGGCCGCGTTCACCCGCCCGCGCGGGGCCGGTTTCGGCGAGCAGTCCCGCGTCCACCAGGTCACCGACGAGCTTGGAAACCGTGGACTTGGTGAGCCCGGTGACCTCGGCGAGCGCGGCCCGGGTGAGCGGGCCCCCGCGGCTGACCGCACCCAGCACGACCTCGAGGTTGCGGGCGCGCATCTCTTCGTGCCGCACGGCCTGCGTCATCGTGTCCCTCCCGCGAAGCACTCTAACCGGGCCTCTTGACGCCGGGGACCGCCGCGGCGCATATTTAGTCTACAACGTGAACTAAATGAAGGGACAGTCATGAGCGACTACGCTCCCCAGCCGGCCGACAAGTTCACCTTCGGCCTCTGGACCGTCGGCTGGCCGGCGAACGACCCGTTCGGGGTCGCGACGCGGGCGCCGCTCGACCCGGTCGAGAGCGTGCACCGGCTCGCGGAGCTGGGCGCCTACGGCGTGACCTTCCACGACGACGACCTGCTGGCCACCGAGCCGGACCGCGACAAGGCGATCGAACGCTTCCGCAAGGCGCTGGCCGAAACGGGCCTGAAGGTGCCGATGGCGACGACGAACCTGTTCAACCACCCTGTCTTCAAGGACGGTGGCCTGACCAGCAACGACCGCGACATCCGGCGGTACGCGCTGGGGAAGGTGCGCCGGAACCTCGACCTCGCGGCCGAGCTCGGCGCCGAGACCTACGTCGTCTGGGGCGGCCGCGAAGGCGCCGAGTCCGACGCCGCGAAGGACGTCCGCGCGGCGCTGGACCGCTACAAGGAGGGCCTCGACCTGCTCGCCGACTACGTCGTCGAGAAGGGCTACTCGCTGCGGTTCGCGCTCGAGCCGAAGCCGAACGAGCCGCGCGGCGACATCCTGCTGCCGACGATCGGGCACGCGCTGGGCTTCATCTCGCAGCTCGCGCGGCCGGAGATGTTCGGGCTGAACCCGGAGGTCGGGCACGAGCAGATGGCCGGGCTCAACTTCGTGCACGGCATCTCCCAGGCACTGTGGCAGGGCAAGCTGTTCCACATCGACCTCAACGGCCAGCACGGCCCGAAGTTCGACCAGGACCTGATCTTCGGCCACGGCGACGTGAAGAGCGCGTTCTTCCTGGTCGACCTGCTGGAGAACGCCGGCTACGAGGGCCCCCGCCACTTCGACTACAAGCCGATGCGCACCGAAGACCCGGCGGACGTGTGGGTGTCGGCGGCGGCGAACATGCGGACGTACCTGATCCTCAAGGAGAAGGCGCGCAAGTTCCGCGAGGACCCCGAGGTCGCCGAAGCCCTGGCGGCGTCGCGCGTCCCGGACCTCTCGACGCCGACGCTGGCGCCGGGCGAGACGCTCGACGACATCCTGAACGACGACTTCGACCTCGACGCGGCGGCCCAGCGCGGCTACCACTTCACCCGACTGAACCAGCTCGCCCTGGAGCACCTCTTCGGCGTCCGCTGAAAGTCCGTGAATGACCCATTCACGGCTTCTTAGTCCGTGAATGGGTCATTCACGGCTTTACTCGACGGCCTGCGTGAGCCCGGCAGCCGCCAGCAGGAGGTCCTTCACTTCGGTGGCGTGGATTCGTTCGCGCGCGAACGCCGGGTCCGAGCACAGGAACACCGGCCCGTCCTCGGCCGAGTCGGGCAGCCGCCCGTGGCTGCCGCGCACCGGTGCGGGGTCGAGCGGGACGACCTGCATCGAATACCGCAGGCCGAGCTTCTTGCGGGCCAGCGCGGACGCGGCCTTGAGCTTCACCGCCGGATCGTTCGGGTCGAAGAACAGCTCGGCCGGGTCGTAGCCGGGCTTGCGGTGGATTTCGACGGTCTTCGCGAAGTCCGGCGCGCGGTCGTCGCTCAGCCAGTAATAGTAGGTGAACCAGGCGTCCGGCTCGGCGATCGCCACCAGTTCCCCGGCCCGTTCGTGGTCGATCCCGATGCTCGCCTGCCCCGGACGGTCGAGGACGACGTCCACTCCGGACAGTCCGGCCACGATGTCCCGCACCCGCGGGATGTCGGCGGGGTCGGCGACGTAGACGTGCGCGACCTGGTGGTCGGCCACCGCGAACGCCCGCGACGTCCACGGGTCCAGGTACTCCATGCCCGCCTGGACGTACACGTTGAGCAGGCCCGCACGGCGCAGCGCGCGGTTGATGTCGACCGGCCGGCTCGCGTTCGTGATGCCGTACTCCGAGAGCGCGACGACCGTGTGCCCGCCCGCGGCCGCGAAGTCCAGCAGGGGCTGCAAAGCCGTGTCGAGTTCCCGCGCCGCGGCCGCGGCCTGCGGCGCGTCCGGGCCGAACCGCTGGAGGTCGTAGTCCAGGTGCGGGAGGTAGACGAGCGTGGTGTCGGGCCGGTCCTCGGCCATGATCTTCCGCGCCGCGGCGATGATCCACTTCGACGACGTGATGGCGGCCGTCGGGCCCCAGTAGGTGAACAGCGGGAACTCGCCGAGGTCGCCGACCAGCCGGTCGTGCAGCTGCGGCGGGTGGGTGTAGGCGTCCGGGGACTTCTTGCCGTCGGCGTGGTAGATCGGCCGCGGGGTGACCGTCAGGTCGACGTCCATGCCCATCGCGTACCACCAGCAGACGTTGGCGACCCGGTGCCCGGCCTGCGCGCGGCGGGCGGCGTCCCAGAACTTGTCCCCCTGCACGAGCTTGTTGTGCTGGCGCCAGAGGAAGATTTCGCCGAGGTCGCGGAAGTACCAGCCGTTGCCGACGATGCCGTGGCCGGCCGGCTGCAGCCCGGTGAGGAACGTCGACTGCACCGAGCACGTCACCGCCGGGAACACCGTGTCGAGCTGCGCGGTGAAGCCGGGTTCAGCCATCTTGCGCAGGTTCGGCATGTGCGGGAGCAGCCGCGGCGTCAGCCCCACGACGTCGAGAACCAGCAAACTCATCGGGAAACCTCTTCCAGGCCCAGGGTGATCAGTTCGTGCCGGGTCCAGTCCAGCTCGGCCGCGATCCCCGCGACCAGCCCGGCGTCGTCGGCGGGTGCGTCCGGGAGCACCTGCCAGGTGTAGGTCTCGACCTCGACGTGGTCGGTACGCGCGGTGCCGCCGCCGAACAGTTCGGCCAGTGTCGCGGCCAGCACCGGCCGGGTCGACGTCAGCGGCGGTGCCGGGTCGGCGTGCAGCGGGACGTGGAAGTGCACCCGCCACGGCGACGCGCCCGGCAGGCCACCGGCGAGGGCGGCATCGAGGTCGTCGACCCCGGGCGGGGCGCCTTCGTTGCTCTGGTGCAGGAACCTGGGTTCCACAAAGGACTGCAGGGCCCGCCGTGTCGCCGGATCGGCCGGGTTCGGCGCCTCCAGTGCCGCCGAAGCCTGGAGCTTGACGACGTCGAGGCCGGCGGCGTCGAGGCGGCCCAGCGCGGCCGCCGGGTCCTCGAAACCGACCGCGAGGTGACACGTGTCGAGGCAGACACCGAGCCAGTCCTTGTCCACTTCGGACAGCAAAGCCGCCGCCTGCGCGGTGGTTTCGATGACGCAGCCCGGCTCCGGCTCGAACGCCACCCGCACCGGGCGCTCCTGCGCCGCCAGTCCCTTGGCGAGCAGCTCGAGCCGGCCGTCGTCGCCACGCCATTCCGTGCGCCAGCCGAGCGGCAGGGTCGAGACGCTGCCGCGCACGACGTCGGCCGGCATCAGCTCGGCGAGCAAGCGCGCCAGATCCAGGGTGTAGCGCGTCCGTTCGGGCGTCGACCAGTCCGGCCGGTAGACCTTGTGCTTGACGACCGGGTCGTGGAAGCCCTGGTACGGGAAGCCGTTCAAGGTCACGACCTCCAGGCCGCGCGCGGCCAGTTCGCCGCGCAGCCGGGCCACCGCGGCGGGGTCGGCGGCCAGTTCGCTCGCCACCGGCCGGGCCAGCCAGAGGCCGAGCCCGAGCCGGTCCACCCCCAGCCGGTCGCGGACCGGCTCGCCGAAGCGGGCGAGCTGGGCCAGCACGCCGTCGAGGTCCTCGGCCTGGTGCACGTTGGTGCAGTACGCGAGGTGCACGAGCGTGCCGTCGCGGTGCCGGAACCTCACTTGCGTGCCCCCCGCAGGATCGAGTTGCCCGCGAACTCGGCGGCGGCAGGGTCCGATTCCAGCGCGAGCCGCCCGCTCTGGCCGTAGAACGCCACCGGGTTGCGCCACAGCACCTGGTCGACGTCGTCCTCGCTGAAGCCGGCGGCCAGCATCGCGTCGCCGGTCTTGCGGGTCTTGAGCGGGTCGCTCTTGCCCCAGTCGGCGGCGGAGTTCACCAGGACGCGCTCGGTGCCGTGCTCCCGCAGGATCGCGACCATCCGGTCCTCGTCCATCTTCGTGTCCGGGTAGATGGAGAAGCCCAGCCAGCAGCCGGATTCCTTGACCATCCGCACGGTCAGCTCGTTGAGGTGGTCGAGGACGACGCGTTCCGGCGCGATCCCCGACTCGCGGACGACGGCGATGCTCCGCTCGGTCCCGGCCGCCTTGTCGCGGTGCGGGGTGTGCACGAGCGCGGGCAGGTCGTGGTCGATCGCCAGGGCGAGCTGCGCGGCGAACGCCTTGTCCTCTTCCGCGGTCATCGAGTCGTAGCCGATCTCGCCGACAGCGACCACGCCGTCCTTCTCGAGGTAGCGCGGCAGCAGCTCCAGGACCGGCACGCAGCGCGGGTCGTTGGCCTCCTTGGGGTTGAGCGCGATCGTGCAGTGGTGGGCGATGCCGAACTGGCTCGCCCGGAACGGCTCCCAGCCGACGAGGGCGTCGAAGTAGTCGGTGAAGCTGCCGACGCTCGTGCGCGGCTGGCCCAGCCAGAACGCCGGTTCGACCAGCGCGCGGACGCCGGCGGCGTGCATGGCCGCGTAGTCGTCGGTGGTCCGGGAGCTCATGTGGATGTGGGGATCGAAGATGCGCATCAGGCGTCCTGTTCGTTCAGCAGCGTCCGGAGGTCGGCGGGGATTTCGCGGCCGGCGGCGGCGCGCTCGGCGGCGAACGACCGCAGCATGCACAGCAGTTCCCCGTCGGTCCGGCGGTCCAGGCCGGCCACCTCGGCCAGCGGGATGCCCATGAAGACGCACTTGAGGACGCCGTGCCGGTACGCGGCGTCCTCGAGGTGCGTGGCGGCGTACTCGCCCATCGCCGCGGTGACGAGCCGGGTGTCGTTGGTGCGGAGGGCGTCGGCGACCAGTTCCACCCCGGCGTCACCGGTGTCCACGACGGACAGTCCGTACAGGACGGCCCGCTTCTCCGCCGCGTCGCCGTAGCGGTAGAGGCCGGGCAGCTCCGCCGCGGCACCGGGGGCCGCTTCGAGGAGCCGGACGCGGGCCACGTCGTCGACCGTCCGGCCCGGCACGTCCGACGGACCCCGGCCGACCCGGCGGCCGACGGCGGGGAAGACCGTGCGCAACGCCGTTGCGTCGGCGGCCACGTCGGACAGGGCATTTTCCAGCCAGCCGGTCACGCGGCCACCGCCTTCCGCAGGAATTCCAGCGACTCCCGGGCGATCCGCGGGGCCGCGTGGCTGTCCCGCGGCAGCTCGACGGCCACGAGCCCGGAGTACGGCGCCAGCGCGGCCAGCACCGGCGGGAAGTCGATCTCGCCCCGGCCGAACTCCAGGTGCTCGTGCGTGCCGCGGCGCATGTCGTCGATCTGGACGTTGACCAGCCGCGGCAGGGCGCGGCGGACGCAGTCGGGCACGGATGCGGACTCATTGCAGCGGCAGTGCCCGATGTCCAGCGTCAGCCCGAACCGCTCCGGGTCGCCGAGCCTTCTCGAGAGCGCGAAATACCCGTCGAGGTCCTCGACCAGCATTCCGGGCTCCGGCTCGAACCCCAGCCGGACGTCGTGTTCGTCGGCGGCCTTGAGCACGTCCGCACAGCCGTCGACCAGGTGCGCCCAGGCTTCCTCGGCGGGGAGGTCCGCGGGCTTGGTGCCGCTCCAGAAGGACACGGCTTCCGCCCCGAGGTCGGCCCCGATCTCGACGGCCCGGGTCAGGAACCCGATCCGGCCGGCCCGGTCGGGGTCGAGGAACGTCGGCGAGTGCTTGCGCCACGGGTCCAGCAGGAACCGCGCGCCCGTCTCGATCACCACGGCGAGGCCGAGCCGGTCGAGGTCGGCGGCGACTTCGGCGACGCGGCGGGCGAGGTCCGGGCCGAACGGGTCGAGGTGCTGGTGGTCGAGGGTGAGCGCAACGCCGTCGTACCCGAGGTCGGCCAGCACGCGCAGCGCGTCCCCGAGCCGGTGGTTGGCGAAACCGTTGGTGCCGTAGCCGAATCTCATGTGGGCGACACCTTCCGGCTCAGCGCCCGCGCGACGGGGAACGCGGCGGCCACGGCCAGTGCCGAACGCCACGCGCCGGTCCGCGCGATCAGCCCGGCCTGGAGCGGGATCATGCCGTGGATCCCGGCGCCGACCGCCCGCCGGATCTTCGCCGCGGCGGGGTCGCGGACGGCGTCGTACTGGGCCCCGCCGGTGGTCACGGCGTACGTTCCGAGCAACGCCGAGGCCAGCAGCCCGCCACGGCCGGCCGCGACACCCACGCCGGCCGTCGCGGCCAGGGTGGCCGCGGGCAGCAACGGCTTCGCACCGCCCACTTCGGACCGTGACAGCGTTGTCACGGCGTAGGTGTGCGCCCCCACCGTCAGCGCGGCAGGCAGCGCGGGCTTCGCCCCGCCCGCGCCGAGCAGGACGTCGAGGGTCCGGGTCGCGGCCATCGCGGCCGGGCCGAGCACGGTGTTCTTGAGCACGAAGTCGTACGCCCACACGGTCGCGGCGAGCGGCAGGGCGACGCGCAGCGCCCGCCGTCCCCCGGCGGCCGCGGCGATGCCCAGCCCGCCCGCGGTCAGCCCGGTGGCGACGGCGAGCGCCGTCCCCGGTGTGACGCGGCCCGACGGGATCGGCCGCTCCGGCCGTTCGACCGCGTCGAGCTCGCGGTCGGCGTAGTCGTTGAGCGCCATGCCCGCCCAGTAGAGGCAGACCGAAGCGCCGGTCAGGGCGAGGGTGCGGCGGCCGAACGGCCAGCCCGAGGCCGCGGCACCGGCCACGACGTCACCGGGCACGGTCAGCGCGGCGGGGGCACGGACGAGTTCGACGAGCGCCTTCACCGGTGCGCCCACTCGCGCAGGGCCGTGTACTGCGAAGCGAGGTCGTGCGGGCCGGCGCCGGCGGGGTCCTTGAAGAAGAACCCGAACTCGGCCACCGGGCCGGCCACGCCGTCGCGGCACGCCTTGCCGGTCAGCCGGGCGAGGTCGAGCACCAGCGGCGCGGCGAGCGCCGAGTCGCAGCCCTGCCAGGTGAGCTGCAGCGTCATGCGCGCACCGAGGAACCCTTCGAACAGCACGTGGTCCCAGGCGGTCTTCCAGTCGCCGAGCGCCGGCACGTAGTCGATGTGCACCTCGCCGTCGACGTCCCGGCCGAGGTTCTGCGAGAGCACCTGCTGCTTGGACGCGTTCTTGCTCGACGCCGCGCCGGGGTCGGCCAGCGTGGCCCCGTCGCCGCCGCCGAGCAGGTTCGTGCCCGACCAGGACAGGACGTTCAGGCCGCGCTGGGCGAACATCGGCGCGAGCACCGACCGCAGCAGCGTCTCGCCGGTCTTGCCGTCGCGGCCCGCGTACGGCTGTCCCGTGGTGCGGGCCAGCTCGTCGAGCGCGGGCAGGCGTGCCCCGGTGGACGGCGTGAAGTCGACAAAGCCACAACCGGCACGGAAGGCGGCGTAGGCGTACAGCGCGCTCGCCGGCAGCACGTCCTCCCCCGCCTCCAGCGCGGCTTCGAGGGCGACCAGGGAAGCGTGCGCCGGGTGCGGCGGGCACGGCGGTTCGGTGGAAGCGACGTTGAGGACGACGACGGCGTCCAGCCCCTCCCGGAATTCGGCCAGGTCCGCGACGATCCGGTCGATCGCCGCGCGGCCGCCCCCGGACGGCGCCGGGCGCAGCCGGGCCTCCGCCGCGTCCAGTTCGGCCGCGACCGCGCCGGGCAGCGCCGGCGGCAGCACGCCGGCCGCCGCGAGGTGTTCGGCCCGCTTGACCAGCGGCGTGTCGACCACGTCGTGGCCCCCGAAGACCAGGTCCTCCAAGCCGGGCAGCTCGGCCCCGGCGAAGTCCGGCAGTTCGGTCACGCAGCCGGTCCGTGCGGCCAGTCCCGCGCGCATGGCGGCGGCCCCGGCGACGGCCGTGGTGGCCACCGATCCGCGGGCACCGATCAGCCAGACACCGATTCTCCCCATGATTTCCTCCAGTTTCCCCAGTTCAGCTGCTCGCCGCGAGCGCTCTCCCGGCCGCGGTGAGGACGGCGAGCGGGTTGCGCACTTGATCTACATCGCCGGATCCGGGCCGGCGTTTCCCTCGGTCCCTCGCGAGGCCGGGCCGGGGTGCACCGCGCCGGGGAACGCATGCGTGGCCAGGCCTGCTCCGACGGTCTTCCCCATGTTCGCCCCCGGTTCGACGATACCGGCAGAAACTCGTGCTTCGTGGCAGTCTGCCCCGTGGAACGGGCCGCGACATGTCCCTTCTTGCTGAGTGCGGGACAGCGGCAGGGCCCGGCCCACCGGCCGCCCCTCCGGGGTCGGTGCCGCGGCGCTGCTCTCCCGCCTGCCGGACCGCCGCACCCCGGCTAGTTTCGTGGGCGGGGAACGGGTACCCACCCGATGAATCCCTCACCGAAAGGAACCCTCGTGACCAGCGTGCCCGCGATCGAACTCAACAACGGCGTGCGGATGCCGCAGCTCGGCTACGGCGTGTTCCAGGTCCCGGACGACGAGACCGCCACCGCCGTGAAGGCCGCCCTCGAGACGGGCTACCGCAGCATCGACACCGCCGCCGTCTACGGCAACGAAAAGGGCGTCGGCCAGGCGATCGCCGAGTCCGGCATCCCGCGCGACGAGCTTTTCATCACCACGAAGCTGTGGAACTCCGCCCAGGGCTACGACTCGACGCTCAAGGCGTTCGACTCCAGCATGGCCAAGCTGGGCCTGGAGCAGCTGGACCTGTACCTGATCCACTGGCCGACGCCCGCCCGCGACAAGTACCTCGACACGTGGAAGGCGTTCGAGAAGCTCCACGCCGACGGCCGGGTCCGCGCGATCGGCGTGTCCAACTTCCAGCCCGCGCACCTCGAACGCCTGCTCGACGCCGCCGACGTCCCCCCGGCGGTCAACCAGGTCGAGCTGCACCCCTACCTGCAGCAGCGTGAACTGCGCGAGTTCGACGCGAAGCACGGCATCGCGACCGAGGCGTGGAGCCCGCTCGCCAAGGGCGGCAGCCTGCTCGGCGACCCGGTGGTCGCCGAACTGGCGGTCCAGCACAGCTGCACGCCCGCGCAGATCGTGCTGCGCTGGCACCTGCAGCTGGGCAACGTCGTGATTCCGAAGTCGGTCACGCCGTCCCGGATCGAGGAGAACTTCGACCTGTTCGGGTTCACCCTCACGGAGGAGGAGCTGGAGTCGCTGACCCCGCTGGACCGCAGCGAGCGCACCGGCCCCGACCCGGACACCTTCAACGCCGCCTGAGGCACGCGCCCCCGTCTCCGGCACGGCCGGGGGCGGGGGTCACTGCTTGCGGGCAACCCCGCCCAGTGTGAGGAAGTTCAGCTCGCCCAGCGGGTGCAGCCGGGGGCCGTCCGGCCACCATTCGTGCAGGTAGACCAGCCCGGGCCGCAACAGCTCGGTGCCCTCGAAGAACCCGGCGATCTGCTCGCGCGTGCGGTGGACGCTGCCCAGCCCGGTGCCCTGGAAACTGGTCTCCAGCAGCCGCGCCAGCTCCTGGCGCGGGGAGTCCTCCTCCGGGTCGAAGTTGTGCGTGAGCAGCAGGAACGACCCGGGCGCGAGCGCGTCGACGTACTCCGCGACGATCGCCTTCGCGCGGTCGTAGTCGTCGATGTGGTGGACGATCGACGTGAGGATCAGCGCCACCGGCCGCGAGAAGTCGAGGTACTCGTTGACGACCTCGTCGGCGAGGGTTTCGGCGGGCCGCGTCAGGTCGGCGCCGGTGACGTGGGTCAGGTAGTTCTCCTCGAGCAGCGCCCGCCCGTGCACCTGCACCACCGGGTCGTTGTCGACGTACACCACCTGCGCGTCCGGGTTGTACCGCTGGGCCACCTCGTGGGTGTTCTCCGCGGTCGGCATGCCGGACCCGAGGTCGAGGAACTGGTCGATGCCGCGTTTGCCGGCGAGGAACCGCACCGCGCGCACCAGCCAGTCCCGGTGCTCCTTGGCCATCGCGCGGGCGCCGGGCGCGATGGCCAGCAGCCGCCGCATCGCTTCGCGGTCGACCTCGTAGTGGTCGTGGCCGCCGAGCAGCGCGTCGGACAGCCGGGCCAGGCTCGCCTTGCTGAAATCGAGGGCCGCCGCACCGCCCTCGGTTCCGGACCGCAGGTCGCCAGGCGTCATCGGCTGTTCTCCCACTCTGCGCGTGGCGACGGCGCCCCTGCCCGGGCTCGCTCACCGTGTCCGGCGACGGACAGTGCTCAGATTACGACATGCGG
The DNA here is from genome assembly GCF_040638285.1 of Amycolatopsis sp. NPDC026612. Taxonomy (NCBI): domain Bacteria; kingdom Bacillati; phylum Actinomycetota; class Actinomycetes; order Pseudonocardiales; family Pseudonocardiaceae; genus Amycolatopsis; species Amycolatopsis sp. NPDC026612. The sequence goes on along the minus strand of NZ_JBEZYB010000003.1, from coordinate 23,289 downwards.
TTCACCAAGTGAACCGGGCACAAGGGCCTTGCCTGCCAGCGATAACTACTCGAAACGCAGTTCCCGCCAGCTGCGTCCCCCATCCGTGGTCCGGTACACGGCGGAGCCACCGTAGGCGTCCGGCTGACCGTCGACGACGACTCCGGTCCCGCCGCCGGGGAAGTCGAGATCGGTCAGCGCGAAGCCGCGATCGGGCAGCGCGAGCGTCGTCCAGGTGCGGCCACCGTCGGCCGTGCTGTGCAGGAACCCGACGCCGCCACCCACGGCCGCGACCGTCGCGGACGTCGGCGAGGCCGCGTCGAAGCCCTGGTTGATGCCGGTGAACGGCGCGGCGCCGTCCCCGCCGAACCGCGCGCCGAGCTGCGGCGCGTGCCGCAGCTGCCGCTCGGTCGAACCGGGCTGCGGGGAGCCGGGACTGCTGCTGCACAACGCCACGACCTGCCGTTCGCGGACCCCGGCGAGCGAGGCGACCTCCCCCTCCGGGCACGGCGGATCGGCCGGGCTGAACCGGACGCCGTCGCGGGAGGTCCAGTACTTCTCGATGCCGTAGTCCGCGCCGAGCGCGACCTGCAGGCCGCCGCCGACGGCCAGGTCGCCGTAGGTGAGCCCGCCGGTGACCGCGAACCCGGGCACCGGGGCCAGCACCGGCGAGCCGGCGGTCGCCGAGTACAGCCGGGTCGAGCCGCGGCCCTCGCCGTACGCGGTCAGCATGGCGAAGACGCGGCCGCCGGTTTCGGCGATCTTCGCCAGGTAGTACGGCTCTCGCGCGCCGATGAGGGTGACCGGGTGCCAGGTGGCGCCGCCGTCGCGGGTCGTGCGCACGTGGACGCCGTCGCTGACGTACAGGACACGGCCGCCGGCGGCCGTCAGCGCGACGTGGTTGTGGTTGTCCGGCAGCGGGACCGGCGGTGTGCCCAGCCGCCGCCAGTGCCGTCCGGTGTCGGTGGTGCCCAGCAACGCCGGACACCACGTCTTCGCGCACGGCGAGTACCCCAGGAGGTACCCGGTCTCCGGGCCGGTCCAGCTCGTCGAGGCGGGCTGGAATCCCTGCGGGAACACCGGTGCGGCCGCCGTCGCGGGCGAAGCGAAGGCCGCCAGGAGGGCGAGGACGGACACCAGCAGCGCACAGCGCCGGGGGATTCTCATGATCACCTGGACGTCCCGCGCGGGGCGGGGGTTGCCCACCCCGCGCGGAGTTCGGCCGCGCGGCTCAGCGCGGTGCGGCCAGCCGGGCGTCCAGCTCCGCCAAGTCGGCTACGAACCAGACGTCCTTGCCACGGTTCGATTCGCGGACGACGTCGCGGAACGCGGTGCTCGCCTCGACGTGCCGGCGGACGTCGCCGAGGAGCACCAGCCGGTAGCCGTACTGGACGATCTTCGAGAAGAAGTGCCCGATGAGCTTTTCGTGCATGTCGAAGAACCGGGCGGGGAACCGCTCGACCGGCACGACCAAGACGTCGGCGCCTCGGCCGTAGGTGGCGCCGATCAGGTCGACGGCGTCCTGCTCGGTGGCCAGCTCCGGCCCCCCGGCGGGCTCGAACCACACCCCGGTGCCGTGGCGCTGCTCGATCACGAGCGCTCTCCTTCCAGGAACGTGACCACGGAGCCGGCCCAGCCCGGCAGGAAGTGCCCGGCGTCCTCGGCCAGCCGGACGTCGGCGTGCGGCACGGCTTCCCGCAGCTTCGCCGCCGCGTCCCGCTGGTCCAGCAGGACGTCGTGCGCGCCGAAGTGGGCCTGCGTCGGCATGGCGAGGGTGCGGAGGCGCTCGACCGGGACCACCGGGATCGCCTCCAGCCGCGGTTTGAAGTGCTCGAACGTCGCGAACGTGAACTCGCCGACCGCGCGCCGCCCCGGGTCGGCGGGGCTGCCCTTCGCGACCATGGCGAGCGACCGGCGCCGTCCCCAGGCGCCGAAGAGGCGGTACCCGGCGAACTTCAGCAGCGGCGCGATCCGGCGCCGGCCGATCCCGGCCGGGTTGACCAGTGCCAGCGCGGTGACCCGGGCGGGACGCCGCAGCGCGTGGTCCAGCGCCCACCAGCCGCCCAGCGAGGTGCCGAGGAAGGCGGCGCGCGGCAGTTCGAGCGCGTCGAGGACGTCGTCGAGCCATTCGGCGTAAGCGGGCGAGGTGAGCGGGGGCCGCGCCTCGGCCGTCCGGCCCGGCTCGCCGGGCGCGTCGACGGCGTACACCCGCAGCCGCCCGGCCAGTGTGGCGATGTCCGGCAGCCAGTGCGCGGCGGTCCCGCCGGAACCCTGGAGCGCGACGACCGGCGGCGCGTCCACCGGCCCGGACACCACGGCGAAGGTGGCGCCGAGCCGGGTGCGCACCGTGCGCCGCCCGGACGGCACCGGCCAGCGGTCCAAGAGCGTGTCGTAGCGGTCGCGGACCGCCGCCGCCCCGGCCGCCGACCGGTAGATCGCGGTCACGTCAGGTTCTCGGTGACGGAAGCGACCCAGCGCAGCAGGTCGGCGCCGGCGGCCAGGTCGCCGAGCACGATGATCTTCATGGTGGAGCGCTCCCCGTCGTAGATGGTTTCGACGCGCAGGGGCCGCTCACCGCCGTCCCGCGGCCCGTTCACCGAGGCCACGACCATGGTGGCGATCCGGTCGGCCGCCGCCCGGTCGACGCCGCCGATCTCGGCGACCCCCGACAGCTCGGCGGTCGGCGCCGCGGCCCGCTCGGCGACCGGCAGCCCGGTGAAGGCCGCGAGGTCCTCGGCCGTGATCCGGTACTGCTTGCCGATCCGGACCGCCTTCAGCCGCCCGTCCCGCACGTAGTTCCGCACCGTCCGGACGTGCAGGCCGAGCTTCGCGGCCACCTGTTCGACGGAGTAGACGTCCTGCGCCATGACCCTCCTTGCATTCCCCAAACTACCCTATCATGCCCATCACGAGGAAGTTTACGGAGTAAGCGGTTCGCTCAGGCGGGTGACGGGTATTCCAGAGTGTTGTTTCCGCTTGCCAGATACGTCCATATCGGACAGTCGAAAGGACGGCGCCGACGATGCCGTATCCCCCGCCCCCGGAGCCGTACGGAACGCCGTACGAGCCCGCACCGGCCGAAGAGATCGTGGAGCGCACCCACCCGCGCATCCGGGTCGTGCGCACCATCAACGCCCTCATCCACCTCGTCTGCGCGGTGTTCGCGCTGGTCCTGGCCGTGCACATCGTGCTGGTGCTGGGCTCGGCGAACTCGGCGAACGGCTTCGCGCACCTGATTTCGGAGTGGTCGGCGGGCGTGTCGCTCGGCCTCCGCAACCTCTTCACACCGGACTCGGAGGGGCTGCGGACGTTCCTCAACGACGGCCTCGCCGCCGTCCTCTGGCTCGTCATCGGCGCCATCCTGACCGACGTCATCACCCGCATCGGCGTGCCCGGCCCCCGGCGGGTCTGGTACCGGCGCAGCTACCGCTGACCTCCCCGGCGCGAAAGAAGGCCTCCCCGATCCGGGGAGGCCTTCTTTCACGGTCGCGTCCGGCCAACTGACCGCCCGCCGCGGCCAACTCGCCCGGGCTCCCGATGAGTTGGCCGTTCCCGGCGGCGAGTTGGCTGCACCGGCGGCGCGCCACAGCGACCGACTTTGCCGGAGTCCTCCCCGGCTCGGAGCCGGGGAGGCCTTCTTCGTGGGTCTGTCAGCTTTGTGGGTCCGTCAGCGCGGGGGCTGGTCGGCACCCGGCTGGACGGGCTCCGGCTCGGGTTCGGGCAGGGCCTGGCCGGCGGGTTCGCCACCCCGGGGTGCGGGAACGCCCTCGGCGGCGATCGCGTCGAAGTGTTCACGGCACCAGCGGCCGTAGCGCCTTGCGTGCACAGTCATCGCGTCCACCTCCTCTCCACGGGCGATTCCGGTCACCCTCTCAGCGTGCTCCGCTGCGGCGCCGAAAGCCAACAGATTTAAGCGGGACTTAACACACGGTCGGGTGAACGTCCACAGAGGACCTGTGACATCCGGGGCTTCAGCCCGCGAACTCCTTCACGACCGTCCGGCAGAAGGCCGGCAGGTCGTCCGGGTTCCGGCTGGAAACCAGTCCGTTGTCCACTACAACCTCTTCGTCGACGACCGTGCCGCCGGCGTTACGGATGTCGGTCCGGATGCTCGGGTACGACGTCAGCGTGCGACCACGGACGACATCCGCTTCGACGAGCGTCCACGGACCGTGGCAGATCACCCCGACCGGCTTGCCGGCGCGCACGAAGTCGCCGACGAACTTGACCGCGGCGGGGTCCGTGCGCAGGTTGTCGGGGTTCATCGTGCCGCCGGGCAGCAGCAGGGCGTCGAAATCGCCGATTTCGACGTCGGCGACCTTCCGGTCCACCGCGAACCGGTCGCCCTTGTCGATGTCGCCGTTCATCGCCTGGATCTCACCGGTGTCCAGCGACACCAGCTCGACCGTCGCGCCCTCGTCGAGGACGGCCTGGCGCGGCTTTTCGAGCTCGACCTGTTCGACGCCGTCCGCGGCCAGGATCGCGACCCGGCGTCCTTGCAATGCGTTCGCCATAGGGGCTCCTCCGTCGGGAACTGGGTGCACCGGGGTAGTTACCCCCTCCACGGCGGGCCAAACGCGGTCCACAAAGGACAGTGAGCTCAGTCGACACATTCCACGGCGAGCACGGCGATGTCGTCGTGAGCCGAGCTGCCGAGCCAGTCGCGCACGGCCTGGCGCAGCCGCCGCACCACCTCGCGGGCCGGTTCGCCCGCCGCGGCCGTGAGCACCGCGCGCAGCCGGTCGTCGCCGAAGAGCTCCGTCGGGTCGTGGCGGTTGCGGGCCTCGGTGATGCCGTCGGTGTAGAGCAGGCAGACGTCGCCGCGCTCGAGCCGCACCTCCGCCTCGGCGAACCGGGCCTGCGGCGAGATGCCGACCAGCGTGCCCGGGACGGTGACCTCCTCCACCACACCCGACCGGCGGACGATCAGCGGCGCGGGGTGGCCGCCGGAGGCCAGGGTCAGGCCGACGCCACCGGCCGAGGGCCGGGCGGTGCCGAGCACCAGGGTGGCGAACCGGCTGCTGCCGCCGGCGATGAGCAGTTCGTTGAGCAGCCGCAGCAGGGTCCGGCCGTCGCGTTCGACCATGGCCAGCGCGGTCAGCGCGTGCCGGACCCGGCCGGTCAGCGCCGCGGCCTCGGGTCCCTTGCCGCAGACGTCGCCGAGCACCAGGAAGGCGCTGCCGTCCTCGTGGGCGAGGACGTCGAAGAAGTCGCCGCCGACGGAGAGGACGCCGCCCGCCGGCTCGTACCAGGTCTCGAACCGGGCGCCGTCGAGCTCCGGCGGGTCGATCGGGCGCAGGGTCGTTTCCAGGCCGCGGGTCGCCTCTTCCTGGCGGGCGTAGCGCTGGGCGTTGGCCAAGGCCGTCCCCGCCGCCGCGGCGAACTCGACCACCGCACGGGCCTGCTCGGCACCGAACTCGGGGTCGCCCCCGCGCCCCAGCAGCAGGGCGCCGGTGACCTCGGCGCTCGCACCCGGCCCGAGCGAGACGACCGAGACGTCGGCGGACCCGGCGAACCGGTCGGCGACGACCGACGGCAGCGCGGCGACCTCGGCCGCGGGCACCGGGGCCAGCCGGGGGCGCCCGGCGGCGCCGAACGTCGCCGCCAGCACCGGCGCGAGCTGGGCAGGCACCCGCCGGATCCGGCCGTGCCCCTGCGCGGCCGGCCGCTCGCAGCTCCACCACTCCCACCGGCCGCGGGTGGTCGGCAGCAGCACGAAGACGGTTTCGGCCAGCGCGGACGCGGCCAGCTCGGCGATCACCCTGGCGGTGCCGTGCCGCCCGTGCGCGACGGCCAGCCGGGGGCCGGCCTCGGCCAGGAAGTCGCCGACGTGCCGCCGGGCGGTCACCGTGCCGTCCTCCCCGTGGCCGGTGACGGTCCAGGCGTGCCAGCCACCGGGCAGGGCGCGGATCCGGGCCGGGCGGTGGTGGCCGGCCACTTCGACGTGGCCTTCGACCGGCTGTGCCGAGGTCTCGGTGGCCGGGTGGAGCCGCGGCTCGGCGCCGCCGGTCAGCAGCCGCCCCGCGGGGTTCGCCCAGCGGACCACACCGGCGCTGTCCTGCAGGAACACCGCGTCGCGCACGTCTTCGAGGACGGCACGGGCGAACGCGTCGAAGCCCGGCGGCCCGCCGTCACCGGTCATCGGCGGCAGGGCCGTCGAAGCCGGGGCCGGACGTGACACCATGCACGGACCTCCTGCCTCCGGACTGCTGTCGCACGGCTACCGCGTGAGCGGGCGGGCTGGCTCGAAGTGTAGGACGAAGCGTGGCACGCTGGGTCGACGACCATGGCCGGCGCATGGTCGTGGAGAGGGTCGGCACACATGACAACGGAATCCCAGAGCGAAGCGGCCGCGCTGGAGCGGGTGCTCGTTGCGGTGCGGGATCTCGGGGACGGCAACTTCCGCCGGCGGCTCGTCCCGCACGGCGACGGCATCTCGGCGCAGCTCGCCGTCGCGTTCAACGACATCGCCGAGCGCAACCAGCGGCTGGTCAGCGAGCTGCTGCGGGTCCGCGCGGCCGTCGGGCAGGAAGGCAGGCTCAGCGAGCGGCTCGAAGGCCAGGTCGGCCCCGGCGGCTGGACCACCGCCGTCGACGCCGTCAACGGCCTGGTCGAGGATCTCACCCGGCCGGCGATCGAACTGGAACGCGTGCTCGGCGGGGTCGCCGACGGCGACCTCTCCCAGCCGATGACGCTCACCCTCGACGGCCGCCCGCTGCGGGGCGCGTACGCCACGCTGGCGAAAACGGTCAACAGCCTCATCGCCCAGCTGTCGAGGTTCGCCGCCGAAGTGACGAGGCTCTCCCGCGAGATCGCGGGTGAGGGACGTCTCGGCGGCCAGGCCGTCGTCCCGGGCGTGTCGGGCACCTGGCGCGACCTGACCGACTCGGTCAACTTCATGGCCGACAACCTCACCGAGCAGGTCCGCAACATCGCCCAGGTCACCACCGCCGTCGCGCGCGGCGACCTGACCCAGAAGATCAACGTCGACGCCCGCGGCGAGATCCTCGAGCTCAAGAACACCATCAACACCATGGTCGACCAGCTCTCGGCCTTCGCCGACGAGGTCACCCGCGTCTCCCGCGAGGTCGGCTCGGACGGCAAGCTCGGCGGCCAGGCCAAGGTGCCGGGCGTCGCCGGGACGTGGCGCGACCTCACCGACTCCGTCAACCTGATGGCCGACAACCTGACCGACCAGGTCCGCGGGATCTCGCAGGTCGCGACCGCGGTGGCCACCGGCGACCTGACCAAGAAGATCGACGTCGACGCCCGCGGCGAGATCCTGCAGCTGAAGAACACGCTGAACACGATGGTCGACCAGCTCTCGGCGTTCGCCGGCGAAGTCACCCGGGTGGCGCGCGAGGTCGGCAGCGAGGGCAAGCTGGGCGGCCAGGCGGAGGTGCCCGGCGCGGCCGGGACGTGGCGCAGCCTCACCGACTCGGTCAACCAGATGGCCGACAACCTCACCGACCAGGTCCGGAACATCTCGCACGTCACCACGGCGGTGGCGAAGGGCGACCTGACCCAGAAGATCACCGTCGACGCCCGCGGCGAGTTCTTCGAGCTCAAGACGACCATGAACACCATGGTGGACCAGCTGTCCGCGTTCGCCGACGAAGTCACCCGGGTGGCGCGCGAGGTCGGCACCGAGGGCCAGCTGGGCGGGCAGGCGCAGGTCCCCGGCGTCGCCGGCACGTGGCGCGACCTCACCGGCTCGGTCAACTTCATGGCCAACAACCTGACCACCCAGGTGCGCAACATCGCCCAGGTCGCCACCGCCGTCGCGCGCGGCGACCTGACCCAGAAGATCGCGGTGGACGCCCGCGGCGAGATCCTGGAACTCAAGAACACGCTGAACACCATGGTCGACCAGCTCTCGGCCTTCGCTGACGAAGTCACCCGCGTCGCCCGCGAGGTCGGCACCGAAGGCAAGCTCGGCGGCCAGGCGGCCGTACCCGGCGTCGCCGGGACCTGGAAGGACCTCACCGACAACGTCAACTCGATGGCGAACAACCTGACCGATCAGGTCCGGAACATCGCGCAGGTGACGGCGGCGGTCGCGAAGGGCGACCTGACGCAGAAGATCACCGTCGACGCCCGCGGCGAAATCCTCGAGCTCAAGACGACCTTGAACACGATGGTGGATCAGCTGTCGGCGTTCGCGGACGAGGTCACCCGGGTGGCACGTGAAGTCGGCACCGAAGGCATCCTCGGCGGCCAGGCCCGCGTCCGCGGCGTCGCGGGCACGTGGAAGGACCTCACCGACAACGTCAACGTCATGGCCGACAACCTGACCGATCAGGTGCGCAACATCGCCACCGTGGCGAGCGCGGTGGCCAACGGCGACCTGTCGAAGAAGATCCGCATCGAGGCCCAGGGCGAGGTCGCGGCGCTGGCCGAGACGCTGAACGGCATGGTCGAGACGCTGCGCGCGTTCGCCGACGAGGTCACCCGCGTCGCCCGCGAAGTCGGCACCGAAGGCATCCTCGGCGGCCAGGCCCGCGTCCCCGGGGTCGCCGGGACCTGGAAGGACCTGACCGAGAACGTCAACTTCATGGCGCACAACCTGACCAGCCAGGTGCGCAACATCTCCCAGGTCACCACCGCGGTCGCGAAGGGCGACCTGACCAAGAAGATCGACGTCGACGCCCGGGGCGAGATCCTCGAGCTCAAGACGACGATGAACACGATGGTCGACCAGCTCTCGGCGTTCGCTTCCGAGGTCACGCGCGTGGCGCGCGAGGTCGGCACCGAGGGCAAGTTGGGCGGCCAGGCCGAGGTCGACGGCGTGTCCGGCACCTGGCAGCGGCTCACCGAGAGCGTGAACCAGCTGGCCGGGAACCTGACCACGCAGGTCCGGGCGATCGCGCAGGTGGCGACGGCGGTGACGGCGGGCGACCTGACCCGGCACATCACGGTCGACGCGTCCGGCGAGGTCGCCGACCTCAAGGACAACATCAACCAGATGATCGCGAACCTCAAGGAGACGACGAGGACCAACCGCGAGCAGGACTGGCTGAAGACCAACCTCGCGCGGCTGTCGGGTCGGATGCAGGGACACCGCGACCTCGCGTCGGTCGCCGCGCTGATCCTGTCCGAGCTGGCGCCGCTGGTCCGGGCGCAGCAGGGCGCGTTCTTCCTGGCCCGCGACGACGACCGCGCCGGCACGGTGCTCGAGTGCATCGCCGCGTACGGGCTCGCGCAGTCCCGCGCGGGGCTGCGGTTCGCGATGAGCGAGTCCCTGATCGGCCAGGCCGCCGTCGACCAGCGCACGGTCCTGGTCCACCACGCGCCGCCGGAATACGCGCTGATCTCGTCCGGGCTCGGCTCGGCCGCGCCGGTGAACCTGATCGTGCTGCCGGTGCTGTTCCAGGGCGAGGTGCTCGGGGTGCTGGAGCTGGCTTCGGTCAACGAGTTCAGCACCGTGCACCAGGACCTGCTGGAGCAGCTGCGGCACACGATCGGCGTCAACGTCAACACGATCCTGTCGAACTCCCGGACCGAAGCGCTGCTGACCGAGTCGCAGCGGCTGGCCCAGGAGCTGCGGGCCCGGTCCGAGCAGCTGCAGGCGCAGCAGGGCGAGCTGCGGCGGTCCAACACCGAACTCGCCGAGAAGGCCGCGCTGCTGGCCCAGCAGAACCGCGACATCGAGGTCAAGAACAGCGAGATCGAGCAGGCCCGCCAGGAGCTCGAGGAACGGGCCGGCCAGCTGACGGTCGCCTCGCAGTACAAGACCGAGTTCATGGCGAACATGTCCCACGAGCTGCGGACGCCGCTGAACAGCGCGTTGATCCTGGCGAAGCTGCTGTCGGAGAACCCCGAGGGCAACCTCACCGAGAAGCAGATCCAGTTCGCGAAGACGATCTACGCGGCGTGCTCGGACCTGCAGCAGCTGATCAACGACATCCTCGACCTGGCCAAGGTCGAGGCGGGCCGGCTGGACATGCAGATGTCCGACATCACGCTCCCGGAACTGGTGGACTACGTCGAGTCGCTGTGCCGGCCACTGACCGCGGACAAGGGCCTCGAGTTCGCCGTCCACATCGACCCGCCGGTGCCGGGCAGCGTCCACACGGACGAGCACCGGCTCCAGCAGATCCTCCGGAACCTGCTGTCGAACGCGGCGAAGTTCACCGACGAGGGCAGCGTCCGGCTCCACATCCGCGCTGCCGACCCGGCCGAAGTCGAGCAGGAGGCGCTCCGGAACGCACCCGGCATCATCGCGTTCGCCGTCGAGGACACCGGAATAGGAATCCCCGAGGAGAAACTGGCGGTCATCTTCGAGGCGTTCCGCCAGGCGGACGGCACGACGAGCCGCAAGTACGGCGGCACCGGCCTCGGCTTGAACATCAGCCAGCAGCTGACGGAACTCCTGGGCGGCGAGCTGCGCGTGATGAGCGAACCGGGAACCGGCAGCACGTTCACGCTGTACCTCCCGGTGGCCGCGGCCAACCTGGTCGACCCGGCACTGACGGCCCTGACGTCCCGCCGCCTGCCCTCGGTCCCGAGCACGGTCCTGGTGGCGGCCCCGGACGTCACCCCCAAGCGCTTCCACGGCGAAAAGGTCCTGATCGTCGACGACGACCTGAGGAACGTGTTCGCCCTGGCGGCGGTCCTGGAGCAGGCCGGCCTGGACGTGATCTACGCGGAGACGGGCGTCGACGGCATCCGGGCCCTGGAACGCAACGAGGACACGGCCCTGGTCCTGATGGACGTGATGATGCCGGAGCTCGACGGGAACGCCACGATCGCCGCCATCCGCGCCGAGGCGGCCAACGCCGACCTCCCGGTGATCGCGGTCACAGCCAAGGCCACCGCCGAGGACCGCGCCCGCACCCTCGCCAGCGGCGCGGACGACTACATCACCAAGCCGGTGGACACGGACAAACTACTGGACGTGATAGCAGCCAAGCTCGAAGCCGACGCCGCCTCGACCCGCGACGCCGACCCGGCCGGCAATGGAGCGGGTGACGGGAATCGAACCCGCGTAGCTAGTTTGGAAGACTAGGGCTCTACCATTGAGCTACACCCGCGTGCCCCCGGAGGTACCCGGGTGCAACGCAAGCTTAGCGTGACCCGCTAGGCTGACCACACACCCCCCGGGGTGGACCCGGGATGTGGCGCAGCTTGGTAGCGCATCCGCTTTGGGAGCGGAGGGTCGCAGGTTCAAATCCTGTCATCCCGACGCGATTCGGGGGTGGGCTCGCGCTGGCGCGCTCGCCCCTCCCCCTTCATCTTCGTTGTTGTACCCGGGGGCCGAGCCCCCGGACCCCCACGGTGCGGTTGCCGCCGGTTGGGAGGTCTGCCGGGGCTTGGTCTTGGGGACTTCGCGACGATCGATCTCGTGCCGCTGCCAGCCAGCTCGGATGACGCCTCCGGCGTCACCTCGCTCCGCGGCTTCGGTGGGCACGTGTCGTAGCGCTTCGCGAGCGCCGCGTTACTCCGGCCCTTCCGTGATCGCGGGTAGCGGGGCCTTCAGGACCAGCAGCATTGTCGCCGCGTCATGGAGCCGGGCGTCACGGACGTTGGCCTCTGCCCGCAGCGTCCTCCACTCGGTGTGTGGTCGGCGCGGGGTCGATCGGCCGACCGGTGGGCTGGGTGAACGCCCAGCGCCGTCATGCCGCTCGGTGCCTGCGAACTTTCGTTCCGTCTCTTGTCCCGGCTGGGGTTCGTGGCTCGCCACCATCGGCCTTCTTGCTACCGCTGCGTGGTTGCACTTGCGCCGATTCGTGCCTTTGCCTCGGCGGTCAGGTGGCAGCCCGTTTTGATGGAAATGACCCTGGTCGTGCCAGACGACAGGGTCAGTGTTGCTCCTCACTGATCCCGCAATTCGAAACCGAATGTGGGCGGCTTGTTTGTCCGCGGCCCTGGTTTCGTGAATCCGTAGCCCGTGCCGACTTCCGTCGCGCTGCGCTTCGCGTCGGCCCACTGCTCGCCAGAGATACCTTTGGGTGCGGTAATGAAGCCAAGGAACGTGCGCACCGCGTCGCGGCTGCCGACGCCCGGGAATTCGTCAGCGCAGCCGGACTGACGACGCAGGCCGTGGGCAGCAGTGTGCCCGCGGCTGTGCTGACAGTTGAGTCATGCCGTCCATCGCGTAGGGGCCGCGCCGTAGCGCCATGTCTCGGGCACTCATTGCGCGACGGGGTCACCGTCGGCCGTGATGTCGTACGCGTGCCCGCCCGGCAGAATGGTTGGAAGCGGCCAAAAACGAAGCAGGGCTGGACAACTACCAGGTCCGTCTCCACCACGCCTGGTACCGGCACAGCACCCTGTCGATGCTCATCGGCAACGACGACCACGTCATCGACCATGGCCCTGTGGTGCTAGGGCTTCCGAAGATCGGCTTCGGCCAGCGCCCGGACGACGTCCGCCCGGCGCTCCGGGGACTCGCGGACTGTCCGGCTCATCTCCACGTGCAAGAAGACCGTGTCATCGGATGCGGCCAGCTTGCCCTGGACGTTCGTCGTCCCCTCCAGGCCCTTGCACCGCTCGTCCCATCCGCGGCACACGGCGAACCCGCCCGCAACCAGCCGCGCAGCCGCCCGCCGGGCCGCATCACCGGCCACCGTCGCCCCTGACGACAGCACGATGTCGGTCGACGGCAGGTTCTGGTCGTGAAAGCCGTGGAGCTGGACCTGCGTCAAGCCCCGCCCGGCCAGCGCCGTGGCGACGATGTGGAACACCGAATTCTCTTCGTGCGCGACGTCGGCTTTGCTGTCGTCGGCCTTCCGGTGCGCGCCCGCCACCAGTAGCACCGCGCCAGGCACCCGGCGGAACAGGTCGACGCCGAACAGCTCTGTCTGCAGGTCGAATGCCGGGTGCGGCACCTCGACCACGAGCGTCGGTGGCGCCGACCGGTCGATCACGTACATCCCCCATGCTCGCTCGGTGCCGGGCTCGTTGACCGCGATCGTGTACGGCCGCCCGGTCGCCGGGTCGACGCCGTCGCGCATCGAAAAACCCAGCTTCTCGAACTCCGCCGTGCCCCGGCGGTCCAGAATCGCCGCGAACCCGGTCGCCGTCATCCGACGTTCGTCGGATGACGGGGGGCGGTACTGCTGATCCACGGACAGGCCGGACGTGAAGTCCGTCACCAGGGAATCCAACCCGGCCCCCAGGGCGGGTGGTCCAGGCTTCGGCGACTTCTCGTCACCGAGTACCAGCACCACGGTGAGGACTAGGACCAGTGCGACGGCGGCGCCGGCCACGCTGAGCAACATTCCCGGTCGGCTGATCATCTCACGCCCCTGCCGGCCGGCTCGGACGACCGCCTCCGGCGTGTGGTGACCCGCCTTCTCCCGGCGGCCCACCACATCGAGGGAAGCGAACAGCTCCGCGCCCGCCGGTGGAACTCCGGTCTCCCGCCAGGCCAGGACCGTCACTTGAACGCCCCCGCGAACCGGGACGCCCACGCGGTGAACGGGGTTGACGGGCGGCCCAGTACCCGCGGGACGTCCGGGCTCACCCGCTGCTCCTCGGGCGTCGGCGTGCCGAGGATGGCCAGCGTCGAGTCCGCTACCTCCGGTGGCATGAAACCCAGCAGCACCGCAAGCGCCTCCTCCCGAGTCCGCGGGACGAATCGCACCGGCTCCCCCACCGCCTCGCCGATCGCCGCCGCCTGATCTCGAGGAGACACCAGGGACGGACCCGTCAGGACGTACACCTGGCCCTCGTGTGACGGCGAAAGCAGCGCCGCCGCCGCCACCGAAGCGATGTCCTCCGGGTCGACCACCGGAAGGGCCACGTCGCCGAACGGGGCCGCGACCTCGCGTGCGGTGCGTACGCTTTCCGCCCACTGCAACGCGTTCGACGCGAACCCCGCCGGGCGCAGGATTGTCCACTTCAGACCCGAGGACCGCACCGCCTCCTCGGCCACCGCCGGGTGACGGCCCGTCCCGACGCCCTGGGACGACAGCAGCACCACCCGCTCGACACCCGCCGCGCGCGCCCGGCCCAGCACCGCCTCCACCGAGCCCGGAAATCCCGGCGGTGTCATCAAGAACACCGCCGACACTCCGGCGAAGTCGAGTGACGCCAGATCTCCCTGGCGGGCCACCACTCCCGGTGGCACCTCGGTGATCCGGCGGGACACCGCCGTCACCTCTTCACCTGCCGCCGCCAGCATCCGCACCAGCGGTGCTCCGACATTTCCCGTCGCTCCCACAACCATGATCATGCGGACGACGGTACATTCGGATCCATAGTAGGTACCTAGAGGAAAGTATTGGCCGGAGGCGCTGAAGTGACCGAGACCACACCCGAGCTGGCCTGCCCGATCGCCCCGGTGGTCGACATCGTCTTCAGCCGGTGGACGACACCGATCCTGTGGACGCTCCACGAATACGGCCGGCAGCGGTTCGTCGAACTGCAGCGCCGCATCGCCACGATCACGCCGAAGGTGCTCACCCAGCGGCTGCGGCAGCTGGAGCGCGACGGCCTCGTCGTGCGGACCTACCACGCCGAGGTGCCGCCGCGGGTGGAGTACGAGATCAGCGAGCTGGGCCGCAGCCTCGGCCCGCTGTTCGCGACGCTCGCCGAATGGTCGGGCAACCTCGGCAAGGTCGAAGAGGCGAGGCACGCCTACGACGAACGCGATGCGGTCAGGTAGTCCCCGGGCACAGAGCCTTACGGCGAGACGTCCAGGTAGTCGAGGTTCGCCGGGCCGTCGGCGGTCGTCGCGGTCACGCGGACCGTGTGCGCACCGGCGGTCAGGCTGATCGGGCGGACGACCGTGCTCCACGTCGTCCAGGCGCCGGTCGCCGGGAACGGTACCGCCGTCGCCACCACCGTGCCGTCGACCGAGATGTCCACCGGGCGGCCCGTCGCCGTGCCGTTCGCGTAGCCGAACGTCAGTGCCGACGCCGGGCCCGTCACCTGCCATTCGACGTAGCTGCCGACGGCGTTGGCGCCGTTCGCGAAGCCGGTTCCCGAGTACCCGGCGTGGTTCGCGTCGATCGTGCCGCCCGCCGAAAGCGCAGCCGACTCCGCTTCGTAGCGCGTCGAGCCGCCGGCACGGGACACGCGGTACAGCACCGTCGCGTGCGAGGGCACCGACGCGCTGATCGTGCCGGTGGTCGTCCGGGTCGCCTTGCTCCACAGGTCTTTCAGCGTGTACGACGACGCGCCGCCGATCCCCGTGGCGGACGCGGTCGTGCCGATCGTCGCCGTCGCCGCCGTTTCGTTGGACAGCGCCACCGCGCGGTCGCCGTTCGCCAGCACCTTGCTGTAGACGACCAGGCCCGCGTTCGCACTCAGCACCGTCGCCTGCCGGCCCAGCGGGTCCTGGTCGATGGCGATGACGTCGGTGTTCTTCAGGATCGCGAAGTCGTCGTCCGACACCTTGCGCAGGTCGCTGCCGATCAGCAGCGGCGCCGCCATCATCGCCCAGAGGCCGAAGTGCGTGCGGTACTCCGTCGCGGTCATGCCGCCGTTGCCGACCTCGAGCATGTCCGGGTCGTTCCAGTGCCCGGGGCCCGCGTACTGCGCGAGGCTGCGGTTGGCCTGCGCCTTGCCGATCATGCTCGACCACTTGTCGGAGATGTCACCGGTGGTGCGCCACAGGTTCCCGACCGGCGCGGCCCACGTCCACGGCTGGTTCTGGCCCCACTCGCAGATCGAGTACGCGATGGGGCGGCCGGACTTCGCGAGCGCGTCCCGCATCGCCTTGTACCGCTGCTGCGCGTCGACGCCCTGGTTGTTGCAGTTGTCGTACTTGAGGTAGTCGACGCCCCAGGAGGCGAACAGGTTCGCGTCCTGCTGCTCGTGGTCCAGCGCGCCGGGGAACCCGGCCTTGTTGCACGTCTTCGTGCCGGCGCTGGTGTAGATGCCGAACTTCAGCCCCTTGGCGTGCACGTAGTCGGCGAGAGCCTTGATGCCGCTGGGAAAACGCGCCGGGTCGGGCACCAGGTTCCCCGCCGAGTTGCGGGACGGCAGCGCCCAGCAGTCGTCGATGTTGACGTAGGTGTAGCCGGCGTCCTTGAGGCCCTTGCCGACGAAGATGTCCGCGATGCCCTTAATCATCGCTTCGGTGAACTCGGCGCGGCACTGCGTCGAGTTCCAGTTGTTGAAGCCCATCGGCGGGGTGCGCAGCAGGCCGTTCTCGAGGGCCGACGCCGGGGGCGAGCCGAAGACGAGACCGCTGGCCGTGATCGCGAGCGCGGCAGCCGCGCTCGCGAGGCGCCGGAGTGAGGACATGCTTGCTCCCGGGGGTGAGGTGGGCGACCCCGTTAGTAAAAGATCCTTCCAATCGGCGCGTCAAGGTTTGCTGCATCAAACATCAGATATGAGGCCGGATCATCCCGGTCACCGGCACGGTGCGGGCAGTTCTTCCACCAGCCACGTGTGGATCTGCCGGGCCGCGTCCGCCACGTCCTCCCCCGTCTTCAGGGCCAGGACCGGCACCCGCGGCTCGGCGGGCGGCGTGCCGAACAGCCGCAGGTAAGCGCCGACGGCCGTCAGCTCGGCGTCCGGGACGGTGTCGGGCAGCTCGTCGAACTCCACGGCCACCGGGTCGGCGAGCACCACCCCGGTCGCGCCGGCGGCGTCCGCCACCGCGCCGGCGAGCAGCGCGCCCGAGCCCGCCCCCAGCACGACGAACGGCGCACCGTCCGACCGGGCGCGGATCGCCGCGGCCGCCGTCGCGACCAGCGTGTCCAGGTCGGTGGGAGCGGGGGTCTCCCCGTCGAAGCCCGGCGCGGGTACCAGCCACGTCTCGCGGACGCCGTCGAACCGCGCGGTGACGTCTTCGCACCACCGGGTCGAGCCGGTGAGCGTGCCGAACGCGAACAGCAGCGGCCGGGACGCGCCCGTCGTCGCCCGCCGGAGCCGGGGCGTCCACGGGGACGCGGGCAGGAACTGCGCGGCGGTGCTCAGGAACGTCCGGAACTCGGCCGTGCGGCCGGTTTCCCGGGCCGTGCGGAGCAGCGTCCCCAGCGCGCCGCCCGGATCCGACGGCGCCAGGGAGACCGACGCCAGGAGGTGCTCGGTCAGCTCGGCGACCGTCGGGTAGTCCCAGACCAGCGCGGCGGGCAGGTCGAGCCCGGTCGCGGCGCTGATCCGGGTGCGCAGTTCGACGACGCCGAGGGAGGTGAACCCCAGTCCGGCGAAGGCCGACTCCGCCTCGACCGCCTCGACCGACGGATGCCCCAGGGTGGCCGCGACCTCCGCGCGGACCCACTCGAGGAGCCACGCGGGGCGGTCGGCGGCCGGGAGGGCCGCCAGCCGCCCGGTGATCGGCTCGGCCTCCGGCGCCGCACTCGCCTCGGGTGCCACCGTTTCCGGCAGCACGGCGTCGAGCCAGTAGCGGCTCCGCTGGAAGGCGTAGGTGGGCAGGTCGACGCGGGTGGCGCCGGGGAAGAACGGCGCCCAGCCGACGTCGGTGCCGTGGACGTGAACAGTGCTCAACGCGGAGAGCAGTGCTCTCTCTTCGCCGCGGTCACGCCGCAGCACCGGGACGGCGACGCAGTGCCCGCCGAAGGTTTCCTCGGCCATCGCGCTGAGCACGCCGTCGGGGCCCAGCTCCAGGAACGTGGTCACGTCCTCGGCTTCGAGGGTGCGCACGGCGTCGGCGAACCGGACGGCCTCCCGCACGTGCCGCACCCAGTAGTCCGCGGTGAACGGCTCGGCGAGAGCACCGCTCACGTTGGAGAGCACCGGGATTTCCGCCGGGTGGTAGGTCAAGGTCTCGGCGACCGCGCGGAAGTCCTCGAGCATCGGGTCCATCAGCGGCGAGTGGAAGGCGTGACTCACCTTCAGCCGCTTGGTCTTGGGGAACCGGGCCGCGATCGCCAGTACCTCGGCCTCGGCGCCGGAGACGACCACCGACTCCGGGCCGTTGACCGCCGCGAGCGACACGCCTCCGGTCAGGACGATCTCGGTCTCCGGAGCGGCGATCGAGACCATCGCCCCGCCCGGCGGCAGGGCCTGCATCAGCGAGGCCCGGGCCGACACGAGACGGCAAGCGTCCTCGAGCGACAACACCCCGGCCACGTGCGCAGCCGCGATCTCCCCGATCGAGTGGCCTGCCACGAAGTCCGGGCGGACGCCGAAGGAGGCGACGAGGCGGAACAGCGCGACCTCGATCGCGAACAAGGCGGGCTGGGTGAACTCCGTGCGGTTCAGCAGTTCGGCGTCGTCGAAGGCCGTGCGCAGTTCCGGGCCGAAGTGCGCGAGCACCGCATCGAAGGCCGAGGCGTACACCGGGAACCGCGCGGACAGCTCCCGGCCCATCCCCACGCGCTGCGCCCCTTGACCGGTGAACAGCGCCGCGAGCCGGCCGGGCCGTTCGCGGCCGGCGACCACGTTCGGCGCGGAGCGCCCGTCCGCCAGTGCGGCGAGCCCGCTCAGCAATTCGCCGTCGGTGCCACCGTGGACGACGGCACGGTGCGCGAACCGGCTCCGCGAGGAAACCAGGGACAACCCGATGTCGGCCGGGTGCCCGGTGACGTCCCGCAACCGAGCGGCCTGCGCCCGCAGCGCCGCTTCGCTGCGGCCGGACAGCACCCACGGCAGCACGCCGGTTTCGCCACGCTCGGCGACGACCGACGGCACCGGCGGGGCTTGTTCGAGGATCGCGTGCGCGTTGGTCCCGCTGACGCCGAACGACGAGACACCGGTCCGCCGCGGCCGGCCGGAAGCCCACTCCCGAGCCTCGGTCAGCAGCTCGACCGACCCGGCCGACCAGTCCACATGGGACGACGGCTCGTCGACGTGCAACGTCGGCGGCAGGACGCCGTGGCGCATGGCCATGATCATCTTGATGACGCCCGCCACCCCGGCCGCGGCCTGCGTGTGGCCGATGTTCGACTTCAGCGAGCCGAGCCACAACGGGGCCGGCCGGTCCTGGCCGTAGGTCGCCAGGATCGCCTGCGCCTCGATCGGGTCGCCCAGGGTCGTGCCGGTGCCGTGCCCCTCCACGACGTCCACTTCGGACGGTTCCAGCCCGGCCGCGGCCAGCGCGGCGCGGATCACCCGCTGCTGGGCCGGGCCGTTCGGGGCGGTCAGGCCGTTCGACGCGCCGTCCGAGTTGACCGCCGTGCCGCGGACCACCGCGAGCACCGGGTGCCCGAGCCGCCGGGCGTCGGAAAGCCGTTCCACCGCGAGGATCCCGGCTCCTTCGCCCCAGCCGGTGCCGTCCGCCGCGTCGGCGAACGACTTGCACCGGCCGTCGGCGGCGAGGCCGCGCTGCCGGCTGAAGTCGAGGAACACACCCGGCGTCGAAAGCACCGTCACACCGCCCGCCAGCGCGAGGTCGCACTCGCCCTGCCGCAGCGCCTGGCTCGCCAGGTGCAACGCGACCAGCGACGACGAGCACGCCGTGTCCACGGTGATCGCCGGGCCTTCCAGGCCGAACGCGTACGCGATGCGGCCGGACACCACGCTCGCCGAGCTGCCGGTGCCGAGGAAGCCCTCGACGCCCTCGGGCACCGCGAGCGGCCGGGACGCGTAGTCGGAGTACATGACGCCGGCGAAGACACCGGTCCGGCTGCCGCGCAGCGACTCCGGGTCGATGCCCGCGCGTTCCAGTGCCTCCCAGGACGTCTCCAGCAGCAGCCGCTGCTGGGGGTCCATGGCGAGGGCCTCGCGGGGTGCGATGCCGAAGAAGCCCGCGTCGAAGTCGGCGGCGTCGTAGAGGAACCCGCCTTCGTTGGCGTAGCTGGTGCCGGGGTGGTCCGGGTCGGGGTCGTACAGCGCGTCGGCGTCCCAGCCGCGGTCGTCCGGGAGACCGGCGATCGCGTCGCGGCCCGCGGCGACCAGGCCCCAGAGGTCTTCCGGGCTCCGGACCCCGCCGGGGTAGCGGCAGCCGATGCCGACGACGACGATCGGGTCACCGTCCACCCGGCGCTCCCGCACCACCACCGGCGCCCGCTCCCCGGAAACCCGCTCGACCACGTACCCGGTGAGCGCCTGCGGCGTCGGGTGGTCGAAGACCAGCGTCGCCGGCAGCCGCAGCCCGGTCTCGGCGGCGAGCCGGTTGCGCAGTTCGAGGGCGGTCAGCGAGTCGAAGCCGAGGTCTCGGAACGCGCGTGCCGGTTCGACGGCGGCTCCCGACGCGTACCCGAGCACCCCCGCGACGAGCCCCCGGACGAGCTCGAGGACCTGCCGGGCGCGGTCGTCCGCACCGAGCGCGGCCAGGCGGTGGGCGAACGAAGCCGGGGCGACGGCGACACCGGCCTGCCGACGCGGCGGGGGCAGCAGGCCGTGGAGCAGCGCGGGCGTCACCGGCTGCCGTCGCAGGGCCGCGAGGTCCAGCCGGACCGGCGCGAGCACGGCCTGGTCCGCGGCGACGGCCCGGTCGAACAGCGCCAGGCCGAGTTCGGTGGCCAGCGGGGTCATGCCCGCGCCGGCCATGCGGTGCCGGTCGGCCTCGGCGAGGTGCCCGGTCATCGCGCTGGCCTCGGCCCAGAGCCCCCACGCCAGCGAGACGGCGGGCAGGCCCCGCGCGCGGCGGTGCTGGGCGAGCGCGTCGAGGTAGGCGTTCGCCGCGGCGTAGTTGGCCTGGCCCGCGCCGCCCATGGTGGCGGCGAAGGAGGAGAACAGGACGAACGCCGCCAGGTCCGAGGTGAGTTCGTGCAGGTTGAGCGCCGCGTCGGCTTTCGGCCGCAGGACGGTGTCCAGGCGGTCCGGGGTGAGGGACTCGACGACGCCGTCGTCGAGGACGCCGGCCGCGTGCACGACGGCCGAGACGTCGTGCTCGGCGAGGACCACCGCCAGCTGCGCGCGGTCGGCGGCGTCGCAGGCCACCGCTGTCGCCGTGGCGCCGAGCTCGGCGAGTTCGGCGATGAGCTCGGGCGCGGGTCCGCGGCGGGACAGCAGGAGGAGCCGCCGGACGCCGTGGTGGGTGACGAGGTGCCGGGCGACCAGGCCACCGAGCAGGCCGGAGGCGCCGGTGATCAGCACCGCGCCGGTACCCCACGCGGGTGGGCTGTCCGAAGTGGACGCCCGCACCAGCCGGGGTGCGTGCCACTTCCCGGCCCGCAGGGCGAGCTGGGGTTCCGCGGCCGGCAGTTCCGCCGGGACGTCGCCGGCGTCCAGGAGCACGAACCGGCCGGGGTTTTCGGCCTGGGCCGACCGCACCAGGCCGGTCACGGCCGCGGCGGCGAGGTTCGGCACGTCCTCGCCGCCGACCGAGACCGCCCCCGACGTCACGACGACCAGGAGCTCGTCGGAAGCGAGCGATTCCTGAAGGCGCGCCAGGACCGCCGCGGTCGTTTCCCGCACCGAACCGTCCGGCACCCGGAACACCGTGAAGCCGGTGGTCACGTCGGTGACGGTCAGCTCGGGCCAGGTGACGGCGAAGAGCGCGTCACGCGTGGGCCCGGTCTTGGCGGGCGTCCGCAGCGTCAGCGACCGGACCACGCCGACCGGGGCGCCCGTTTCGTCGGCCAAGGTCAGCGCGACGGCGTCCCCGGACGCCCGCGTCAACGCCGCCCGAAGCACGGTCGCGCCGGACGCGGTGACGGAGACGCCGCTCCAGGCGAACGGCAGCTTCGGTCCGGCCTCCGCCGGTGCCGGGGCACCGAACCCGGCCGCGTGCAGCGCCGCGTCGAGCAGCGCCGGGTGCAGGCCGAACCGGGGCGCCTCGGCACGCAGGGCCGCGGGCAGCTCGACCTCGGCGAAGACTTCGCTCCCCCGGGTCCACACCGCGCGCAGGCCGCGGAACGCGGGACCGTAGTCGACACCAGTCGCCGCCATGGCGGGGTAAAAGCCGTCCAGCGAGGCACGCTCGGCCCCCGCGGGCGGCCACTCGGGACCGTAGCTTTCACGTGAAAGCGGCGCTTCGGTCAGGAGGCCGGTCGCGTGGCGGGTCCACGGGGTGAACTCGTCCGGACGCGAGTGGATGGCGAGGTCACCGCCGGCGGCCACCGAAACCTGGAGCTGCACCCCGCCCGTGGGCGGGAGCACCAACGGCGTCTCGAGCGTGAGTTCGTCCAGGGTGCGGCGGCCCGCCTGGTCACCGGCGCGCAGCGCGAGCTCGACGAACGCCGTGCCCGGCAGCAGGACTTCCCCGCCGACGCGGTGGTCGGCCAGCCACGGCAGGCCGGTCAGCGAGAGCTTGCCGGTGAGCACCGTGCCGCCCGAATCGGCCAGTGCGACGACGGCACCGAGCAGCGGGTGCTCGGCCGCGGCCAGGCCGAGGCCGCCCGCGTCGCCGACGGCGACCAGGCGCGGCCAGTAGGGTGCGCGCTGGAACGCGTAGGTGGGCAGCTCGGTGGTGCGGGCGCCGGGAAACGCGTCGGTCCACCGGACGTCGACGCCGTGCACCCAGGCTTCGGCCAGGGAGGTGTGGAACCGGGCGAGACCGCCTTCGTCGCGGCGCAGCGAGCCGAGGGCGGTCACCTCGCCGCCGCCGATCGCCATGGTGAGCACGGGGTGCGGCGACGCCTCGACGAAGGTGCGGAAGCCCTGGCCGGTCAGGGCGGCCACGGCGGTGTCGAGCCGGACCGGACGGCGGAGGTTGGTGTACCAGTACCCGGCGTCCAGTTCGGTGCCGTCGATCCAGGTCCCGGTGACGGTGGAGAAGAAGCCGGTGGTGGCGGCCCGGGGCCGGACCGGGGCCAGGACGTCGAGGAGGCGTTCGCGGATCCGTTCCACCTGCGGGGAGTGCGAGGCGTAGTCGACCGGGACCCGCTTCGCGCGGACATCGGTGCACGCCGCCACCAGCTCGTCGAGCGCGTCCGGTGTCCCGGAGACGACCACCGCGGCCGGGCCGTTGATCGCGGCGATCGCCAGCCGCTCGCCCCATGGCGCGATCCGGATCGCCGCCGCATCGGCGGATTCGGCGATCGAGACCATGCCGCCTTGGCCCGCCAGCGCCAGAATCGCCTGGCTGCGCAGGGCAACGACCCGGGCACCGTCCTCGAGCGACAGGGCACCCGACACGACGGCCGCGGCGATCTCGCCTTGCGAGTGCCCGACGACCGCGGCGGGCTCGACCCCGTACGACCGCCAGAGCTCCGCGAGGGAGACCATCACCGCGAACAGCGCGGGCTGCACGACGTCGACGCGCTCCAGCATCGCGGCGTCGCGGAGGACGTCGGTCAGCGACCAGTCCACAAAGGACGACAAAGCCACCGCGCACTCGGCCATCCGCCCGGCGAAGACCGGGGCCTCGGCGAGGAGGTCCACGGCCATGCCGGCCCACTGCGAACCCTGCCCGGGGAACACCATCGCGACCTTGCCCGCGGCGGCCGTCCCCTTGACGACGGCGGCCGCCGGGACGTCCCCGGCCAGCGCCGCGAGCCCGGCCGGGTCGTGCCCTGGGTGCTGTCGGCCCGGTCGCCCGAAGCTCTGCGCGCGCAGGCCGCC